>NZ_BAAASJ010000005.1:0-171833 GCF_039532825.1 Streptomyces vastus | reverse complement strand
GAGGGAAACGCCCGGTTACATTCCGAACCCGGAAGCTAAGCCTTACAGCGCCGATGGTACTGCAGGGGGGACCCTGTGGGAGAGTAGGACACCGCCGAACTAAATGTAGAGAAATCCCCCGTGCCATTCGGCACGGGGGATTTTTGCGTTAAAGACGTCCCGCTGCCTTCAGAGCCAGATAAGCGTCCGCCAAAGCCGGAGGAAGATCGTTCGGTGTTGCGTCCACGACCGTGACGCCATGGCGGATGAGCTGCTCGGCGGTGCGATGGCGTTCTGCCTGAGCCTGGGCTGCGGCAGCGGCTTCGTACACGGCATCGGTGTTTCCCCTTGCCGTGGCCATGTGCTCTATGTGCGGGTCGGCCACTGAGGCAACCAGGACTGTATGGCGCTGGGTGAGGCGGGAGAGTACGGGAAGCAGGCCTTCCTCAATGGGGGCCGCGTCGAGGCTGGTGAGGAGCACGATCAGGGAGCGGCGGGGGGCTGTGCGGAGCGCGGTGGCGGTGAGGCCGCGTGCGTCCGTCTCGATGAGTTCCGGTTCGAGGCGGGCCATGGCGTTCACCAGGGAGGGGAGGACATCGCCCGCGGCTCGGCCCTGAACTTGGGCGCGCACCCGGCGGTCGTACGCGAGAAGATCCACGCGGTCGCCGGCTCGGGATGCGAGGGCGGCCAGGAGCAGGGCCGCGTCCATGGAGGCGTCGAGGCGTGGGGCGTCGCCCACACGGCCCGCCGAGGTACGGCCTGTGTCGAGGACCAGCAGGATGTGGCGGTCTCGTTCGGGGCGCCAGGTGCGTACAGCGACGGTGGTCTGGCGGGCGGTGGCGCGCCAGTCGATGGAGCGGGTGTCGTCCCCGGGGACGTATTCGCGGAGGCTGTCGAATTCCGTGCCCTCGCCGCGGGTCAGGGCGCTGGTGCGGCCGTCGAGTTCGCGTAGGCGGGCCAGCTTTGACGGCAGGTGCTTGCGGCTGGTGAACGGGGGCAGGACTCGTACGGTCCAGGGGACGTGGTGGCTGCCCTGGCGGGCGAAGAGGCCGAGAGGGCCGTATGAGCGGATGGTGACGCGGTCTGCCTGGCGGTCGCCGCGGCGAGTGGGGCGCAGACGAGTCGTGATGCGGCGGCGTTCGCCCGGGGGGATCGTCAGTCGGTGACGGGATGCGGTGACTTCCGTGCCGGGCTGCCAGCTGCTGGGGGGCCAGGCGTCGCGGATGCGGGCGCGTAGAGGGCGGGCGGTCGGGTTGGTGACTGTGAGGGTGACATCGGCGGCTTCGCCCAGGCGTACCGAGGTGTCTCCGGAGCGGGTCAGGCCGAGGCGGCGTACGGGTGCGGCCAGGGCGAAGTCGCAGGCACAGGCGAGGGCCAGGGGGATGTTCACGGCGAGGATGCCCGTCCAGCCGGGTTCCCAGATGCCGACGGGGAGGGTGCCGAGGGCCGCGAGGAGGGCGGCGCGTCCGGTGAGTGCCATCAGCGGGGTACGGGGACGTGGGCGAGGATCGCGTTGATCACGGAATCGGCGGTCACGCCTTCCATCTCGGCCTCGGGGCGGAGCTGGACCCGGTGGCGGAGAGTGGGGAGCGCGAGCGCTTTTACGTCGTCGGGGATGACGTAGTCGCGGCCGGTCAGCCAGGCCCAGGCGCGGGCGGTGGCCAGGAGCGCCGTCGCGCCGCGGGGGGAGACGCCGAGGGTGAGGGACGGGGATTCGCGGGTGGAGCGGCAGATGTCCACCACGTAGCCGGTGATTTCGGGGGAGACCGCTGTTTTGCCGACTGCCGCGCGGGCGGCTTCCAGGGCGGCGGGGCCGGCTACGGGGCGTATGCCGGCGGCGCGCAGGTCGCGCGGGTTGAAGCCCTCGGCGTGGCGAGTGAGGACGTTGATCTCGTCCTGGCGGGAGGGCAGCGGGATTGTCAGCTTGAGGAGGAAACGGTCCAGCTGCGCTTCGGGGAGGGGGTATGTGCCCTCGTACTCGACCGGGTTCTGGGTCGCGGCGACCAGGAAGGGTTCGGGGAGGGGGCGCGCGGTGCCGTCGACCGTGACCTGGCGCTCCTCCATCGCTTCGAGGAGCGAGGACTGGGTCTTGGGCGGGGTGCGGTTGATCTCGTCGGCGAGCAGGAGGTTGGTGAAGACCGGGCCGGGCTGGAAGGAGAACTCGGCCGTGCGGGTGTCGTAGACGAGGGAGCCTGTGACGTCGCTGGGCATCAGGTCCGGGGTGAACTGGACACGCTTGGTGTCGAGCTCGAGGGCGGAGGCGAGGGCGCGTACGAGCAGCGTTTTGGCGACGCCGGGGACTCCTTCGAGCAGGACGTGTCCGCGGCAGAGGAGGGCGACGACGAGGCCGGTCACGGCGGGGTCCTGGCCGACCACGGCTTTGGCGATCTCGGCGCGCAGGGCCTCCAGGGAAGCCCGGGCGGCGCCCGGATCCCCGGTGTGCGCGGCGTTGTCAGTGGTCGGGTCCATCATGGACGGCGTACCTCTCTTTCGAGGGCGTCGAGTTGGTCGGCGAGGTGGATGAGGGCTGCGTCGTCGCGGGGCGGCGGGCCGAAGAGAAGAGAGTGCGGGGACGACTGTCCGTCGCCGTGGAGGCGGGCGGACAGGGCGGGGAGCAGGGCTTCGGGCGTGTGCGCCTGGGCGGGGGACAGGCCGACGAGGGGGGCGAGGCGGGTGCGGGTGGTGGAGCGCAGAGCTGCGGCGGCGCGGTCGCGGGCGTTGGACTTGCGGTAGAGGCGGGCGCGGCCTTCGACGGTCTCGGAGGCGCGGATCGCGACGGGGAGCCGTTCGGGGACGAGCGGGCCGAGTCGGCGGGCACGCCAGAGAGCGGTCAGGGCTGCGGCGATGAAGAGCTGCAGGCTGCCCCAGAGCCAGCCGGAGGGGATCAGGTCGAAGAAGCTGCGGTCGCCGGCGTCGGTGGCCGAGTCGTCGGAGAGCGAGGGGAGGTACCAGACCACGTGGGGGCGGGAGCCGAGCAGTTGGAGAGCGAGCGAGGCGTTGCCCTGCTCGTCGAGGCGGTCGTTGTGGAGGATGTCGGGGGCACCGAGTACGACGGTGTCGCCGTCCCCTTCGAGCGCCGGGACGCGCAGCAGAGTGGGCAGACCGTCGCTGAGGTAACAGGAATCGGCATCGGGCGCAGTCGTCGTGTAGCGGATGCCACCGGTGTCGGCGGTGCCCGCTCGCTGGGCGGCGGGCAGGGCGCAGTCGGGCGGGAGCGTGGAGTCGTAGCTCGGCGTGGGGTCGGCGATGACTCCGGGGGCGAGGCTGCCGACGGACGGGATGCCGGGCGCGACGAGGACGGTGCGGCCTCCGGAGTTCGTGACTGCCGAGTGGAGCCTGGTCTGCTGGCGGTCCGTGAGCAGGTCCGGCGCGGCGACCAGGAGGGTGGTGTCGGGGCCGGCGGCGGTGCGCGCGTCCTCCAGGGTGGTCACCACGCGGGTGGACACGCCCCGGTCGGCGAGGAGCTCGGCGACGGCTCGGCTGCCGTTGGGGTCGACGGAGCGCGGGTCGAGGCTGCCGTGCTGGGCGTCGGAGCGGACCGCAGCGATGGCGATGGCGGCCACAAGGAGGATCACGAGCCCGAGCAGGACACCGCGCGCGCGGGTCCACACCTGGCGAGCGGTGGGGGAGGCCGAGGTGGTGGACGGAAGGGTGGCCTCGGTGGTCATTCGGCGGCCCCATGGTGCGTGCTGTGGGCCGTGCTCTGCGTGCTCGGGATGCTGCTCACGAGGACCGGCTTGGTGCGTTCCACGTCGCCGTCGAGCTCGGTCAGGCGCTGGTACGCCTGGGGTGTGGCCGTTCGTCCGCCATACGTCACGTCGTCGAAGTCCCGGGCCGCGGCGCTCAGCCGGTCCGTGTGGGAGGGGAGCGTCCGGCCTGCCTCGGCGGCTGCCTCGTCGGCGGTGCGGCCGGGGCGGGGCTCGAGCAGGGCGCGCTCCTCCAAGGAGCGGACGACGGCGCGCATGCGCTCCTGGACTGCCTGGTTCCAGTGGCCCTGGGCGGCGTGGCTCTCGGCGGCGGCCCGG
The DNA here is from genome assembly GCF_039532825.1 of Streptomyces vastus. Lineage (NCBI taxonomy): Bacteria > Bacillati > Actinomycetota > Actinomycetes > Kitasatosporales > Streptomycetaceae > Streptomyces > Streptomyces vastus. The sequence continues at coordinate 167,829 of NZ_BAAASJ010000005.1, read as the reverse complement.
TGTTCCGCAGCGCTGCGCGGCCGGTCGCCGAAGAGCGGGGCGGCCGACGTGGGACCGCGCCGCGGAGTGCCGAGCCGCCACCACAGGGCGCCGATCAGCGCCGCGGCCGCCAGTGCGATGACGACGAGGCCGAGTGCGCCGCCCGGGGTAGCGCCAGAGGCTGCGCTGAACAGCTTGTCGAGCCACTCCCAGAAGGCATTCAGGGCGCGCTGGAACCAGCCGGGGTCGTTCTCGTGGTACATCCGCTTGGACAGCTCGCGCCGGGCTGCCTCCCGCGCGGGGTCGCGCGGGATCGTCACCGGTGGTTCGTCGGCGGAGCGTGGCAGCACGAGTACGGCCGCGGTGCCGGAGCCCGGCAGCGCGAGCACCGCTGTGAGAACACCCCCGGACGAGCTCACCGCATCAGCTCCCCGGGGTGGTGCCGGGGGTGTCGGAGCCGTAGCCCCGGACGCCGGCGGCGCGGGCCAGGTCGAGGTCGAGGGCCTCGCGGCGGATGCGCTGGTCGATGTACAGGAGCACGGCGACACCCGCGGTGATCGGGAACGTGAGCATCGACCCGATCACCGAGCCGATCCCGCTGACGACGAGGAACGTCCAGCCCAGGTCCGCGGTGCCGCTGTTGAGGAGGCCGCTGACACCGCCGCCGCTCAGGGCGGCGGCGAGGAAGGCGAACGGGATCACGATGATCGAGGCGACGACGTTCGCGATGATCGTGGCGAGCAGTTGGATGCCGAAGACCCGCCACCAGGAGCCGCGGACCAGCTTGGCGGAGCGGCTCACGGACTTCAGGATGCTCTGCTTCTCCAGCATCAGGGCGGGCGAGGCCAGCGAGAAACGGACCATCAGCCAGATCGCGACGACACCCGCGGCCATGCCGCCGAGGACGGCGAGTGCGACACCGCCGTCGCCTCCGCCGGCGAGGCCGACCAGGACACCGGGCACCGTGCCGATGGCGACGACCGTGATGCCGATGAGCGGGAGCAGGAAGGTGAGGCCGAAGAGTTTCGCCAGCTGGGGGCGGGCGTCGCGCCAGGCCTCGGCGGTGGTCACCGACTTGCCGAGCACGGCGCGGCTGGTCACGGTCGTGAGCAGCGCGGTCGCGACGATGGTGCCGAGCAGCGAGATCAGCAGGATGGCGCCGGAGTTCAGCAGTGTGTCGCTCAGGGCGCGGGTGAGTTCGCCGACGGTGGCGCTCGGGTCGTTGAGGGCGTCCGAGCTCGCGGTGTCGTCAAGGACGAGGCCCTGGAGCAGCACCACGACGATCTCCGTGAACACCGCGACGGTCAGCGAGATGCCGAGGACCGTGCGCCAGTGCGTACGCATGGTCGACACGGCGCCGTCGAGGATCTCGCCGACGCCGAGCGGGCGGAGCGGGATCACGCCGGGCTTGGCGGCGGGCGGAGGACCTCCCCAGCCGCCTCCCCACCCGGGGTGGCCGCCGGGACCGGGGCCGTAGCCACCGCCGTATCCGCCGGGACCGCCGTATCCAGGGCCGCCGGGGGGCTGTCCGCCCCAGCCGGGGCCGGGCGGAGGCGGAGGCGGGGCTTGGGCCGGGCTGCCCTGGGAGCCGCTGGGGGCGGACCACTGGCCGGGCGGGGGCTGCTCCTTGGACCACTTCGCGCCTGGGCCGGACGGGTCGGTTCCGGGTTGTCCCGGCTGATCCGTGGGCTCTGGCGCAGCGGGCCGGTCCGCGGGCTCGGCCGGGCCGGAAGCGTTCGGCTCTCGACCGTCCTGCCCGTCGGAGGGGGCAGATCCGGGCGATGCCCAGCCCGGAGTGTCTTTCATCGTCGCTCCTTCACGGTGCCCGTCCGCGGTTGCGGCGGCAGGTTGGCAGCCATCGTGCCACGGTGCGGCCGGGAAGTGACCGGCCCCCGTATGGGCTGCACACCTTCAATTGTCCGCCCTGTACGGGGCAGACTGGGCGGATGGACGATCAGTACGTGCATATCCGCGAGGACAACGCGCCCACCGAGATTCCGGCGATCCGGTGGGATGAACCGCCGGAAGGCTCCGTACTGGTCCTTCTCGACCAGACGCGGCTGCCGGCCGAGGAGGTCGAGCTGGTGTGCACCGACCCTCCGGCGCTGGTGGAGGCGATCCGCACACTCGCCGTGCGTGGGGCGCCGCTGCTGGGTATCGCCGGGGCGTACGGGGTCGCGCTCGCCGCCGTGCGCGGGTTCGACGTGGACGACGCCGCCGACGCGCTCGCGAGCGCTCGGCCCACCGCGGTGAACCTCGTGCACGGCGTGCGCAGGGCCCAGTCGGCTCACCGTGCCGCTCTGGCCGGCGGCAGTGACCAGAAGCAGGCCGCCGAGGCCGCGCTCGCCGCCGCTCGCGCCCTGCACCAGGAGGACGCCGAGGCCAGCGGGCGCATGGCCGAGCACGGTCTGGCGCTGCTCGACGAGCTGTTGCCCGGCGGCAATCACCGGATTCTGACGCACTGCAACACCGGGGCGCTGGTGTCCGGCGGGGAGGGCACGGCGTTCGCCGTCGCGCTCGCCGCGCATCGGGCCGGACGGCTGCGCAGGCTGTGGGTGGACGAGACACGGCCGTTGCTGCAGGGTGCTCGCCTGACGGCGTACGAGGCGGCGCGCAACGGGATGGCGTACACGCTGCTCACGGACAACGCCGCGGGGTCGCTGTTCTCGGCGGGGGAGGTGGACGCGGTGCTGGTCGGGGCGGACCGGATCGCGGCCGACGGTTCGGTGGCGAACAAGGTGGGGAGCTACCCGCTCGCGGTGCTCGCCCGGTACCACCACGTACCGTTCGTCGTGGTGGCGCCGGTGACGACGGTGGACCCCGACACCCCGGACGGGGCGTCCATCGAGGTCGAGCAGCGCGCCGGTCATGAGGTGACCGAGCTCATCGCACCCCAGGTGCCGGTGGCGGGAGCGGAAGCGGGAGGCGGGATTCCGGTGGCACCCCTGGGGACCCAGGCGTACAACCCGGCGTTCGACGTGACGCCGCCCGAGCTGGTGACGGCGATCGTCACCGAGGAGGGCGCCGTTTCGCCCGTCACGGCAGAGGCGCTTGCCGAGCTGTGTGCCAGGTCACGCCAGGTAACGATTTAGTTAATGGGATGATGGCATTCATGAAGGGACGAGTCCTTGTCGTCGATGACGACACCGCACTGGCCGAGATGCTCGGCATTGTGCTGCGTGGTGAAGGTTTTGAACCGTCTTTCGTAGCCGACGGCGACAAGGCGCTGGCCGCTTTCCGTGAGACCAAGCCCGATCTGGTGCTGCTCGATCTGATGCTGCCGGGGCGGGACGGTATCGAGGTGTGCCGTCTGATCAGGGCGGAGTCCGGGGTACCGATCGTGATGCTCACGGCGAAGAGCGACACCGTCGATGTGGTGGTCGGGCTCGAGTCGGGCGCTGATGACTACATCGTGAAGCCGTTCAAGCCGAAGGAGCTGGTGGCGCGGATCCGGGCGCGGCTGCGGAGGTCTGAGGAGCCGGCGCCCGAGCAGCTCGCCATCGGCGACCTGGTCATCGATGTGGCCGGTCACTCCGTGAAGCGGGACGGGCAGTCGATCGCGCTCACGCCGCTGGAGTTCGACCTGCTGGTGGCGCTGGCCCGGAAGCCCTGGCAGGTGTTCACCCGTGAGGTGCTCCTCGAGCAGGTGTGGGGCTACCGGCACGCGGCGGACACCCGCCTTGTCAATGTTCATGTACAGCGGCTTCGTTCCAAGGTCGAGAAGGACCCGGAACGGCCGGAAATCGTGGTGACTGTCCGTGGCGTCGGTTACAAGGCCGGACCCAGCTGACATGTCCCGGGACAGTGCCGCTTCGGCGCCCGGTCAGCCGGGCAGCCGCTCGCGGCCTGTCGGCCGGAGGGCGGCGAGCTCCTTGTGGGCTCGGTTCAGCGAGGGCTGGCTGTTGCAGGGCGGGGTCCAGGGCAGCCCCGTCCTGCGGCTGTTCATGCGCTGGGTGCGCCGTCCGCTGCTGCCCGTCATGCGGCTGTGGCGGCGCAACATCCAGCTCAAGGTCGTCGTCACGACGCTGCTGATGTCGCTGGGCGTCGTTCTGCTGCTCGGCTTCGTCGTCATCGGACAGGTGCGCAACGGCCTGCTGGACGCCAAGGTGAGGGCCTCGGAGAGCCAGGCCACCGGTGGGTTCGGTGTGGCCAAGCAGCGGGCGGACGCGGCTGCGAGCGCCGGGGGCGACGACGGTTCGAGCACGGACGAGCGGCCCGTCCAGAACATCAGCGCGTGGCTGAGCGACCTCGTGGAGTCCCTCTCCAGTGGCGGCCAGGGGGCCTTCGACGTGGTCACGCTCAGCTCCTCCAGTGCGGTCGCAGGCGCGGACAGCGGTGGGCGCGGGCCGCGTTCGTCGGGCGGTGTCGATCCGGCGACGAGCGTGCCGGAGGATCTGCGCCGCCGGATCGACGAGAGCATGCTCCCGGCCCAGAGCTACACCCGCATCGTCTACAAGACCGGCCAGGACTCCCAGCCGGGGCTGGTCATCGGCAAGCAGGTGAACGACCCGAACGGTGACCCGTACCAGCTGTACTACCTCTTCCCGCTCACGCAGGAGGGGAAGTCGCTCAGCCTGGTCAAGGGGACGCTCGCGACGGCCGGACTGTTCGTCGTGGTGCTGCTGGGCGCGATCGCCTGGCTCGTGGTGCGGCAGGTCGTCACGCCCGTACGGATGGCCGCGGGCATCGCCGAGCGGCTGTCCGCCGGCCGTCTTCAGGAACGTATGAAGGTCACCGGCGAGGACGACATCGCACGGCTCGGTGAGGCCTTCAACAAGATGGCGCAGAACCTTCAGTTGAAGATCCAGCAGCTGGAGGACCTGTCGCGGATGCAGCGGCGGTTCGTGTCCGACGTGTCGCACGAGCTGCGTACGCCGCTGACGACCGTACGGATGGCCGCCGATGTCATCCATGACGCGCGCGTGGACTTCGATCCGGTGACCGCGCGGTCGGCCGAGCTGCTCGCGGACCAGCTCGACCGGTTCGAGACGTTGCTCGCGGATCTGCTGGAGATCAGCCGGTTCGACGCGGGCGCGGCGGCCCTGGAGGCCGAGCCGATAGACCTGCGCGAGGTCGTACGCCGGGTGGTGAGCGGGGCCGAGCCGCTCGCCGAGCGCAAGGGAACGCAGATCAAGGTCGTCGGCGATCAGCAGCCGGTGGTCGCCGAGGCCGATGCTCGGCGGGTGGAGCGGGTGCTGCGGAACCTCGTCGTCAATGCCGTGGAGCACGGCGAGGGCAAGGACGTGGTGGTCAGGCTCGCTGCGGCGGGCGGCGCGGTCGCCGTTGCGGTGCGCGACTACGGAGTGGGACTCAAGCCCGGCGAGGCGACCCGCGTGTTCAGCCGCTTCTGGCGGGCCGACCCGGCACGCGCGCGTACCACCGGTGGTACGGGCCTTGGGCTGTCCATCGCCCTGGAGGACGCGCGGCTGCACGGCGGCTGGCTGCAGGCGTGGGGCGAGCCGGGCGGCGGCTCGCAGTTCCGGCTGACGCTGCCGCGGACCGCGGACGAACCGCTTCGGGGCTCGCCGATACCCCTGGAGCCCAAGGACTCCAGGCGCAACCGCGGGCTGAACGAAGCGGGGCTGCCCCTCAACGGCACACAGAAACTCGCCACGGTGCCGGCCCAGCCGCACGGCGAGCGCGGAGTACCGCCGATGCCGCCGCGGGCGCCGGTGGCACCGCGGCTGGCGGGCGCGGTGGATCCGGCGGCGCTGCCCGGCAACGGCGCGCGCGTGGTGCCGCGGCCCGCGGCGGAGGCGCGTGCGGTGGCCACGGCGCCCGTGGAGTCCGGGGAGCGCGAAGAGCCCGGGGAGGCGCCGTCCGAGGGTGGCGCGGGAACCGGCGAGGGGCCTGATCAGTTGAAGCAAGGGGAGGGATCTCGTGGGCGCTGACCGCGATCGCGGTGGCCGACGGCGTCCGATGCGGGTGGTGACGTACGTCGGCTGTGGAGCCGTACTGCTGGCCGGGTGTGCCTCGATGCCGGACAGCGGGGATCTGCGCGACGTCAAGGCTTCGCAGCGGCCGGACGCGCAGGTCCGGGTGTTTGCGATGCCGCCGCGGGAGAACGCCCAGCCCGAGGAGATCGTGCAGGGCTTCCTGGAGGCGCTGACCAGCGACGAGCCTGATTTCGACACGGCGCGCAAATACCTCACCGAGGATGCCTCGAAGAGCTGGCAGCCCGAGCGCTCGACGACGGTGCTCGCGGACGGGCCGACCGCACTGGCCCAGCACAGCGGCAGCAGGGAGGCCACCGGCGACTACGCGTACGCGCTGACCGGTGACAAGGTCGCCGAGGTGGACCAGCAGTTCGCGTACGAGCCCGCCGAGGGAGCGTACGAAGAGACGTTGCATCTCACGGAGCAGAAGGGGCCGGACGGCAACAAGCAGTGGCGCATCGACGTGCCGCCGCAGGGCGTGGTGCTCGGCAACTCCGACTTCCAGCGCCGCTACGTCTCCGTCAACAAGTACTACTACGCGTCGAACTCGCCGACCGCCGACCGGCTCGGGACCGTGGCCGATCCCGTCTATGTGCGCCAGCAGGTCGAACCCGTGACACAGATGGTCAAGGCACTGCTGAACGGGCCCACCAGCTGGCTCAAGCCGGTCGTCAGGTCCCGCTTCCCCACCGGTACGGCACTGAAGAAGGGCGTCAAGACGCTGACGCCCGACGACCAGAACAGGCTGAGGGTGCCGCTGAACAAGAAGGCCGAGGGCGTCGGGCAGACCCAGTGCGCCGAGATGGCGGCCCAGCTCATCTTCACCCTGAAGGACCTGACGCCCACGGGCATCGACGAGGTCGAACTGCAGCGCCCCGACGGCTCACAGCTGTGCGCGATCAAGGAGGGCAAGGCCGAGACCATCGCCTCGCACGGCACGGGGCAGCGTGTCCTGTACGAGTACTTCATCGACGGCGAGAAGCGGCTCGTACGGATACCCGCCGACAGCGAACAGCAGGCCGAACCGGTGCCCGGAGCGCTCGGCGCGGGCGACACGGCGTTGCGAACGGCCGCGGTCTCGCGGAACGAGGAGAGCGCGGCAGGGGTCTCGCTGGACGGGCGCTCGCTGTACGTGGGGTCGCTCGCATCCGGTGCTTCGCTCGGGGACCCAGTGCTGCAGAGCAAGGCCAAGTCGGAGGACGACGGGCTGACGACGCCCAGCTGGGACGCGGGCGGTGACCTGTGGGTGGCCGACCGGGACCCGAAGAACTCGCGGTTGCTCCTGCTGGAGGAGGGCCGGGGTGAGCCGCTGGAGGTCAGGACGCCCGGGATCGAAGGGCGGATCGAGGCGGTACGGGTGGCCGCCGACGGCGTGCGGATCGCGTTGATCGTGGAGGAGGACGGCAAGACCTCGCTGCTCATGGGTCGGATCGAGGCGCAGAACGGACCGGATGGACGGCCTGTCGTCACGATCCACGATCCGCGTTCGGTCGCACCGCAGCTGGAGGAGGTCGCGGCCATGTCCTGGGCCGGGGACAGCCGCCTGGTCGTGGTCGGCCAGGAGGAGGGCGGCGTGCAGCAGATCCGGTACGTCCAGGTCGACGGCTCCACTCCGGTCGGCGCGCCGCCTTCCGCGCTCACCGGTGTGGAGGAGATCGCCGCCTCCGAGGACGAACGGCTGCCGCTGGTGGCGCACTCCGAGGACGGGATTGTGCGGCTTTCGTCCGGTGCGCAGTGGCAGAAGGTGGTCAAGACGGGGACGGCGCCGGTTTATCCGGGATAGCTGCTTTCTGTGGTGGACCCGCAGCTGTCCACAGGGAGTTGTCCACAGGGGTGGTTTGACGGCTCAGGCGTTGGCACAGTGGTGGGCATGCGCGGGTGGTGGCAGGACCTGACCGACCTGGTGCTGCCGGCCGAATGCGGAGGCTGCGGGAGGGCACGTGCGGTGCTCTGTCCGGCGTGCCGTACGCGCCTGATGGGGGCCGCGCCGCGCCGGGTGCGACCGGTGCCCGAGCCGCCGGGGCTGCCGGTGGTGCATGCGGCGGCTCCGTACGAGGACGAGGTGCGGGCGGCGCTCCTCGCCCACAAGGAACGGGGTGCGCTGGTGCTCGCAGGGCCGCTGGGTGTCGCGCTCGCGGGTGCGGTGCGGGCGGGGCTCGCGTCCGGTGGCGGGCGCGGGGCGTCGGTGCTGCTCGTTCCCGCCCCTTCCGCACGGCGGGCTGTGCGGGCGCGGGGGCACGACCCGGCGCGGCGGATCGCGCTCGCGGCGGCGGGCGAGCTGCGGCGCGCGGGGACGCCGGCCCGGGTGCTCGCAGTGCTCCGGCAGCGGCGTGCCGTGGCAGACCAGTCGGGGCTCAACTCCCGGCAGCGGCTGGACAATCTGGCCGGAGCCCTGGAGGTGGCCGCCGGGGGCGCCCGGCTGCTGGCCGAAGGCGGCCGGACCGTACTCGTCGACGACCTGATGACGACGGGCGCGTCCTTGGCGGAGGCGGCGCGGGCGCTGCGCGCCGCTTTTGCGGACGTGGGAGACATGCCACAAGCGGTCGCGGGAATGGGCGGTCCGAACGGCACCGGAGACCTGCTCAGTGCGGCCGTCGTCGCAGCCTCTCCGTCATCTTTCGAAATAAACTGGAACTGACTGGGAAGTTGCGTCGTTGCAGGTAGCGAGAGGTTCAATTCGCTGGAATGGAGGTACCCCGCGGTAGAGGGTGACGACATCCGTCCGGGCGAGATATGTTCGGTTGTGAGGGAATGGCGGGTTGCTGTCCCCCTATATCGGATTGCCATGCTGGGGGTTTCTGCAATCACCCGCGGCGGTGGGGTGGAGATCTTGCCCACGGGGGAGGAGGAGGTGGAGTCACCAAGTCCGAGGCTCTGGGACTTGCCGGAGCCTGGTGCAAAAAAGGGAGTTGCTCCGCACCGATGCGGAGCGATCCGGGAACGGAGTTCTGCGTGGACATCGTCGTCAAGGGCCGCAAGACCGAGGTGCCAGAGCGGTTCCGCAAGCACGTGGCCGAGAAGCTGAAGCTGGAGAAGATCCAGAAGCTCGATGCCAAGGTGATCAGCCTCGACGTCGAGGTGTCCAAGGAGCCGAACCCGCGACAGGCCGACCGGTCCGACCGAGTGGAGATCACGCTTCACTCTCGTGGCCCGGTGATCCGGGCGGAGGCAGCGGCCAGTGATGCGTATGCGGCGCTCGACCTGGCGGCGGACAAGCTGGAAGCCCGGCTGCGCAAGCAGCACGACAAGCGTTACACGCGCCGTGGTGCCCGTCGGCTCACGGCAGCGGAGGTGGCCGACCACGTTCCGGGTGTGGCGACACTGAACGGGAACGGCAAGACCGTCCACGAGGAAGAGCCCGAAGGGGTGCCGACCAAGAAGATCGGCTCCCTCGAGGTGAAGGGCGAAGGCCCCCTCGTCGTGCGCGAGAAGACTCACGTCGCCTCTCCGATGACCCTCGACCAGGCTCTCTACGAGATGGAGCTGGTCGGGCACGACTTCTATCTTTTCGTCGACTCCGAGACCAAGGAACCGAGTGTCGTCTACCGGCGGCACGCATACGACTACGGCGTCATCCACCTCAGCACAGACCCGATGGTCGCCCAGGCGCAGAAGCCCTCGACGGGCGGGACGCTGGGCGGCTGACCACGCCCGATGAGCTCCCTCGGCCGTCGCCGGGGGACCCGCAGTCGGTGCCCCTGGAGTGCGTGTGCGCCCCCAGGGGCACCGGTGTGCGCCCCCTCGGGGCCCGCTACGTCACCGGACTGTCGTCCGGGCATGAAATCATGGCCGAACCGGGCCCCAACCGGTGGGCCATTGCCTTGGGTTGGCGATGGCACAGGAATACAGGCCACGGCCTTCAGGGGGAGGAACGATGGCGGACAGCTTCGGACCGATGCAGGACGAAGATGCCGACGACGGCGTCGTCGGCATGGGCCCGGACGCGGGCTCCGGCCCGAATGCCGGCTCCCCACGCAAGGAGCCGATCCGGGTCCTTGTCGTGGACGACCATGCCCTTTTCCGCCGCGGCCTGGAGATCGTGCTCGCCGCCGAGGAGGGCATCCAGGTCGTCGGGGAGGCGGGTGACGGGGCCGAGGCGGTCGACAAGGCCGCCGACCTGCTGCCCGACATCGTGCTGATGGACGTACGGATGCCCAAGCGCGGCGGTATCGAGGCGTGCACATCCATCAAGGAGGTGGCGCCCAGCGCGAAGATCATCATGCTGACGATCAGCGATGAGGAGGCCGACCTCTACGACGCGATCAAGGCGGGCGCGACCGGCTATCTCCTCAAGGAGATCTCCACGGACGAGGTGGCCACGGCCATTCGCGCCGTCGCGGACGGGCAGTCGCAGATCAGCCCGTCGATGGCGTCCAAGCTGCTCACCGAGTTCAAGTCGATGATCCAGCGCACCGACGAGCGGCGACTGGTGCCGGCACCTCGGCTCACTGATCGTGAGCTGGAGGTTCTCAAGCTGGTCGCGACCGGGATGAACAACCGGGACATCGCCAAGGAGTTGTTCATCTCGGAGAACACCGTGAAGAACCATGTGCGGAACATCCTGGAGAAGCTGCAGCTGCACTCCAGGATGGAGGCCGTGGTGTACGCGATGCGGGAGAAGATCCTCGAGATCCGCTAGGCGCTCCGCGCGCAGAGCAGTACGGGTTGGCGCCCGGTACGGAAGCCGCAGGTCGTGCGTGGCTGGTCGCGCCCCGCGGCGGAGCCGCATATGTCATAGCCTCGCGCCCCTGAAGGGGCGCCGCAGGAGCCGTTATGCCAGTGCGCGGGTCAGCTCTGTCAGAGGCTCGCGCAGCTCCGGTGCGTCCACCCTCTCCACCCGTACGTCCATGCAGTCCACCCAGCTTGCTGCTTCGACGAGCGCTTGGGCCACCGCAGGAACCGCCTTCGGGCCGTCGAGGGTTATCTGCTTGGCCACCAGTGTCCGGCCCTCGCGGGCGGGGTCCACACGGCCGACGAGGTGGCCGCCGGCGAGGACCGGCATCGCGAAGTAGCCGTACACCCGCTTCGGTTTGGGGACGTAGGCCTCCAGGCGATGAGAGAAGCCGAAGATCCGCTCCGTGCGGGCCCGCTCCCAGATCAGCGAGTCGAACGGGGACAGCAGCGTCGTACGGTGGCGGCCGCGCGGCGTGGTCTCCAGGGCCGCCGGATCTGCCCAGGCGGGCTTGCCCCAGGCCTCGACGGTCACGGGGACCAGTCCGGAGTCCGCTATCACCGCGTCGACCTGCTCGCCCTTGAGGCGGTGGTAGTCGGCGATGTCCGCGCGCGTGCCGACGCCCAGCGCCTGGCCCGCGAGCCGGACCAGACGGCGCAGGCACTCGGTGTCGTTCAGCTCGTCATGGAGCAGCGTGTCGGGGACGGCGCGCTCGGCGAGGTCGTACACCCGCTTCCAGCCGCGCCGCTCGACGCACACCACCTCGCCGTACATCAACGCGCGCTCGACGGCGACCTTCGTGCCCGACCAGTCCCACCACTCGCTGGTCTTCTTCGCGCCGCCCAACTCCGTGGCTGTAAGGGGGCCTTCGGCTCTCAGCTGCTTGATGACCTGGTCGTACGTGCCGTCCGGGAGCTCGTGGTTCCAGTGCGGGCGGGCGCGGTAGGCGCGGCGGCGGAAGGCGAAGTGGGGCCACTCCTCGATGGGGAGGATGCAGGCGGCGTGCGACCAGTACTCGAAGGCGTGGGGCCGTGCCGGAGGCGCGCCCGCGGATGCGGTGGTCCAGTAGGCCTTGTCCACCGTCTTGCGGCCGACGGCGCCGAGGCGGGCGTATGGAATGAGTTCGTGGGAGCGGGCGAGGACCGAGATCGTGTCGAGCTGGACCGCTCCCAGGTGCCGCAGCACACCGCGCACGCCGGCCTTGCGGTCGGGGGCACCGAGGAATCCCTGGGCGCGCAGGGCGATACGGCGGGCCTCGTCGGCGGAGAGTTCGACGGTGGGGCGAGGGAGACTCGTCATGGCCCGCACGATAGGCGGTGCCACTGACAGTCGGGCCTCGCCTGCGACTATCGCCCCCGGAAGCGCCGGGTATCGGGCAATCGGGGCTCAGTCCCGCTGTGGAGCCGGTAGGTACGGTGCCGTCGACGGCAGCCCCAGATCGGACGGAAGCAGAGAGCCGACCCAGCAGTCGCGGCGCACGCCCTTGTTGTTGATGCCGGAGCGAAGGACGCCCTCGAAGGCGAAGCCGGCGCGTTCGGCGACCGTACGGGAGCCCGTGTTGCCGACCTCGGCCCGCCACTCCACGCGGTCGACCGCCCGGTCCGTGAAAGCCCAGCGGGACGTGGCGACCACGGCCTCGGTGATGTAGCCGTTGCCCCGGTACTGCTTCGTCGCCCAGAAACCGATCTCGCCGACACCCGAGGAACGCATGGTGAGGCCGACCGTGCCGACGAGTTCGCCGGCGGTCGGCAGGAAGACGCCGAACGTGAACATCGACGAGTCTGCCCAGCCGTCGGGCACTATCTGCTCGGTGAAGCCCGTCGCGTGCTCTCGCAGATAGGGCGAGGGGATCGGGATCCAACGCTGAATGTCGGGGTCCTGACAGGCGTCGTACACGGCGTCGGTGTCGTGCGGTCCCACCGGACGCAGCAGGAGACGCTCGGAGGTCAGTGTGACGGGGTCCATTGCCCGATTCTGCTCGGCGTTCCCCACGGAAGCCATCATTTTTGCCCTGCGTGAAGGGACAGTTACCTTTCGTTGCATCGTCGCGGCACCTTCCGCAACTCCCGTCCGTTGTCCTAGTGGCTGTCACGGGCAGACCTCCCGGCGCGGTGGGGTCCTCGCTTACGATGGCCGTTGCTCAAGCTGTGATTTGAAACTGTTGTTGAACCCGACCGTCCGGCCCGACCGGCAAGGAGACAAACCCCCGTGTCCGTCCTCTCGAAGATCATGCGTGCAGGCGAAGGCAAGATCCTGCGCAAACTGCACCGCATCGCGGACCAGGTCAACTCCATCGAAGAGGACTTCATCGACCTCTCCGACGCCGAGCTGCGGGCCCTCACCGACGAGTACAAGGAGCGGATCGCCGAGGCGCTCGCCGACGAGGCCGACGAGTCGAAGCACGACGCAGTCCTGACGAAGGCTCTCGACGACCTGCTCCCCGAGGCGTTCGCGACCGTCCGCGAGGCCGCCAAGCGCGTCCTCGGCCAGCGGCACTACGACGTCCAGATCATGGGCGGCGCCGCCCTGCATATGGGCTATGTCGCCGAGATGAAGACCGGTGAGGGCAAGACCCTGGTCGGCACCCTGCCCGCGTATCTGAACGCGCTGTCCGGCCGGGGCGTCCACCTCATCACGGTCAACGACTACCTGGCCGAGCGCGACTCCGAGATGATGGGCCGCGTCCACAAGTTCCTGGGCCTGAATGTCGGCTGCATCCTGGCCAACATGACGCCGGCCCAGCGCCGCGAGCAGTACAACTGCGACATCACGTACGGCACGAACAACGAGTTCGGTTTCGACTACCTGCGCGACAACATGGCGTGGTCGAAGGACGAACTGGTGCAGCGGGGCCACAACTTCGCGATCGTCGACGAGGTCGACTCCATCCTCGTCGACGAGGCCCGTACGCCGCTGATCATCTCCGGCCCGGCCGACCAGGCCACCAAGTGGTACGGCGATTTCGCCAAGCTGGTCACGCGCCTGAAGAAGGGCGAGGCGGGCAACACCCTCAAGGGCATCGAAGAGACCGGTGACTACGAGGTCGACGAGAAGAAGCGCACCGTCGCCATCCACGAGTCCGGCGTCATCAAGGTCGAGGACTGGCTGGGCATCGACAACCTCTACGAGTCGGTGAACACCCCGCTGGTGGGCTACCTGAACAACGCCATCAAGGCCAAGGAGCTCTTCAAGAAGGACAAGGACTACGTCGTCATCGACGGCGAAGTCATGATCGTGGACGAGCACACCGGCCGTATCCTCGCCGGCCGCCGCTACAACGAGGGCATGCACCAGGCGATCGAGGCGAAGGAAGGGGTGGACATCAAGGACGAGAACCAGACGCTCGCCACGATCACCCTGCAGAACTTCTTCCGCCTCTACGACAAGCTCTGCGGCATGACCGGTACGGCGATGACCGAGGCCGCCGAGTTCCACCAGATCTACAAGCTCGGTGTCGTGCCGATCCCGACCAACAAGCCGATGATCCGCGCGGACCAGTCGGACCTGATCTACCGCACCGAGGTCGCCAAGTTCGACGCGGTCGTCGACGACATCGCCGAGAAGCACGAGAAGGGCCAGCCGATCCTCGTCGGCACCACCTCGGTCGAGAAGTCCGAGTACCTCTCGCAGCAGCTCAGCAAGCGCGGCATCCAGCACGAAGTGCTGAACGCGAAGCAGCACGACCGTGAGGCGACGATCGTCGCCCAGGCCGGCCGCAAGGGCGCCGTCACCGTCGCCACGAACATGGCCGGACGAGGTACGGACATCAAGCTCGGCGGCAACCCCGAAGACCTCGCCGAGGCGGAGCTGCGCCAGCGCGGCCTCGACCCCGAGGAGCACATCGAGGAGTGGGCCGCCGCGCTGCCCGCCGCCCTGGAGAGGGCCGAAAAGGCGGTGCGTGCCGAGTTCGAGGAGGTCACGGACCTCGGCGGCCTCTACGTCCTCGGCACCGAGCGGCACGAGTCGCGTCGTATCGACAACCAGCTCCGCGGCCGTTCCGGCCGTCAGGGTGACCCCGGCGAGTCCCGCTTCTACCTCTCCCTGGGCGATGACCTGATGCGGCTGTTCAAGGCCCAGATGGTCGAGCGCGTGATGTCGATGGCGAACGTCCCGGACGACGTGCCGATCGAGAACAAGATGGTCACGCGCGCGATCGCCTCCGCCCAGTCGCAGGTCGAGCAGCAGAACTTCGAGACCCGTAAGAACGTCCTCAAGTACGACGAGGTCCTCAACCGGCAGCGCGAGGTCATCTACGGAGAGCGGCGCCGTGTCCTGGAGGGCGAGGATCTGCAGGACCAGATCCAGCACTTCATGGACGACACGATCGACGCGTACATCGACGCCGAGACCGCTGAGGGCTTCTCCGAGGAGTGGGACCTGGACCGGCTGTGGGGCGCCTTCAAGCAGCTCTACCCGGTGAAGGTCACCATCGAGGAGCTCGAGGAGACGGTCGGCGACCGCGCGGGCCTCACCGCCGAGTTCATCTCCGAGTCCATCAAGGACGACATTCACGAGCAGTACGAGGCACGTGAGGCGCAGCTCGGCTCCGAGATCATGCGGGAGCTGGAGCGCCGGGTCGTGCTGTCGGTCCTGGACCGCAAGTGGCGCGAGCACCTCTACGAGATGGACTACCTCCAGGAGGGCATCGGCCTGCGAGCGATGGCCCAGAAGGACCCGCTGGTCGAGTACCAGCGCGAGGGTTTCGACATGTTCACCGCCATGATGGACGGCATCAAGGAGGAGTCCGTCGGCTACCTGTTCAACCTGGAGGTCCAGGTCGAGCAGCAGGTCGAGGAGGTTCCGGTCGAGGACGCGAGGCCGTCGCTCGACAAGAAGGAGGACGCCGTGCCCGCGGGTGCGCGTCCGGAGATCCACGCCAAGGGGCTCGAGGCCCCGCAGCGGCCGGACCGTCTGCACTTCTCCGCGCCGACCGTGGACGGCGAGGGCGGTGTCGTCGAGGGCGACTTCGCCAGCGACGAGGAGCCGGTGCGCTCCGAGTCGGACGGCCTCACGCGCGCGGAGCGCCGCAAGCAGCAGAAGGGCCGTCGCCGCAAGAAGTGACGGTTCGCTCCGCTGGGTTGAGCCTGTCTGGCGAGGTTAGCTGTGAAGGGCCGGGCACCTTGGGGTGCCCGGCCCTTCGGGCTGTTGGGTGTCGGGGCTGGAAGTGCGGTTTGAAGCTGCCGGTGCGTCGTGGCCAGTCGCGCAGTTCCCCGCGCCCCTAGGAGGAGGCCTGCGGCTTCCTCCTAGGGGCGGCCTGCGGCCTCCTCAGGCGCGCTGGGCCTTGTTGGCCGCGGGGGCCGGCTGTCCGTGTCGTACGGCTCAGTTGTCGTCTGTACGGGGCATGCGGGCGCCGCCCAGTTCTACCGCTGTGCAGCGCCAGCGGAGGTCATGGCCTTTCTCCAGACGGAAGGCCATCGCGCGGAGCTGGTCGCCCGCGCCGATGCGGGCGAAGGCCTCGATCGCGCCCGGGCGGGGGACCTCGTAGCCGACGTCGCGTACGACCGGGCGGGTGCCGCGCGTGCGGAGGGGGCCGCGTTCGGCGAGCCAGGCCAGTTCGTCGTACGCGCGGCCTGCCGTGTGCCGGAGCATGCTGTGAACGGGACGCTGCCCGCTCAGCACCGCGAGCAGGAGGTCGGCGAAGAGGTCGGTGGGACGAGGCTGCGGCGGCGTCCTGAGCGGGCTTCGAGCGGGCGCCCTGTGGCGAGGGCCCGCCGTCCGGGGCGAGTTGCCGCCGGGCATGGTCCGGGAGGTGCTCGCAGTGCTCCCGCCGGGCCCCGTGCCGGTGGCGCTGCCCGTGTTCTCGCCTCGCGACGAGCTGCCCGGAGTCTCCCTGCCCGGTGTGGTGCGTGGGGTGGTTCCGGCGGGGCGGCGGGTGTCGTGGCGGCTGGGTGGGCGGGTGCCCGGGTTGCGCTTCGTCCTGGTCATCACCTTGGTCATGGCCTTTGTCCCCGCTCGCTGGGCCCGAGTAGATACCGGGCAGTAACTTGCTGTTGGGGGATCTTGTACGGCGCCGGAGCGGGCGGCTGCAAGGACGTCGGCTGCACGCCGTGGCGCCCGGAATTTTCACCTATCAGGGTGACGAGGGCGTACGAGGTCCCCGGCGGGGCTGGGGAGTACCGGGTGAGACCCGGGCCGTGTGGTTGACGTCGTGCGAGGGGTCGACCGGACTCGAAAGGGGACGCCTCGCACGTATCCTGAAGGTCCTTCCGGAGGCGCGGGACAGTCCTCCTGGAGTCCTCCGACTACGAAAGCGGCCAGCCATGCGCGTCTACGTCCCCCTGACCCTCTCCGGTCTCGCCGAGGCGTACAAGACGGGCGAGCTCGGGGCCGGGCCCTTCGTCGCGTACGCCGTCACGCCCGCGTTGCGCGAGTGGTATCTGTCCGACGACATCGAGGAGTTGGAGTACGCGGCGCTGAACCGGGCCGCGCTCGCCTCGCTGCGGCTGCTCGCGCTCGACCCCGGCTCCGTGCGGCGACGCGTCGTCGTCGCCCTCGACGTCCCTGAGGGAGCCGCGGTCGCCGATCCCGACCGCGGGCTCGACCCCGGCTCGCTCGGAGAGGTGCGGGTCGAGGGGCCCGTGCCGCTGACCAAGGCCGCGGCCGTGCACGTCGACTCGGGCGAGGCCGAGGCGGATGTCACGGCGGCGGCGGACGCGCTGGGCGCGGCGGACACGGGCGACGACGACGCGCAGTTCGTGGTGGACGGGGCCGAGGACCACGAGCTGCTGTGGTTCGCCACGCAGGAGATCCCGAACCTGGTGGGACTCGGGGACTGAGCACTGAGCTGCCGCCGGCGGTGAAGAAAATGCCGGCGGCTTTGTCAGTGCGGGCGGGTACGTTCTTTGGCATGGGGAAGCACAAAGCAGCGCACATCGTGTGGGACTGGAACGGGACCCTGTTCCACGACAACACGGCCATCATCGGGGCGACGAACGCGGCGTTCGCCGAGCTGGGGCTGGAGCCGATCACGCTGGAGCAGTACCGGGAGCTGTACTGCGTTCCGGTGCCGCGGTTCTACGAGCGGCTGATGGGCCGGCTGCCCACGGACGCGGAGTGGGCGGTCATGGACGAGACGTTCCACCGGTACTACACGGAGCACCGGGTCGGCTGCGGGCTCACCGACGGGGTGCCGGGGCTGCTCGCCGAGTGGGCTTCGGCGGGTGGCAGCCAGTCACTGCTGAGTATGTACGGACATGACGAACTCGTCCCGCTGGTACGGGACTTCGGGATCGAGCCGCACTTCATACGGGTCGACGGGCGGACCGGGCCGTCCGGTGGCAGCAAGGCCGAGCACATGGTGCGGCATGTGGGGGCGCTGACCGGCGTGGAGCCCGCTCGTACGGTCGTGATCGGCGACGCGGCGGACGACGCGATCGCGGCCCGGCACGTGGGGGCGCGGGCCGTGCTCTACACCGGGGGCTCGCACAGCCGGGCCAGCCTCGAATCGGTAGGGGTTCCTGTCGTGGACAGCCTGGAGGAGGCGGTCGTGGAGGCGGAGCGGTTGGCGGCGTGAAGGGGCGTACGGGCGTACAAAGGCGTACGGGGGTGGTGGCACCCGTTGCGTAGGCCCTCCACCGAGGTCAGGTCACCGGAGCCTTCGCTCGTAGCACCGTGAGGAACTCCCGCATCCAGCGGGAATGGTCCGGCCAGGCGCGCGACGAGACGAGGGTTCCGTCGACCACGGCCTCGGCGTCCTGGAAGCTGGCGCCCGCGGCCTGCATGTCCAGCTCCAGTGCCGGGTACGCCGTGACGCGGCGCCCCCGCAGGCCGTCGATCGCCGCGGTCAGCAGGGGGCCGTGGCAGATCTGGGCGACGGGTTTGTCCGTGTCGAAGAAGGACTTCAGGATCTTGCGGAGTTCGGGGTCGTTGCGGAGGTACTCGGGTGCCCGGCCGCCGGGGATCACCAGGGCCACGTACTGGCCGGGGTCGACCTCCGAGAAGGCCAGGTCGGCGGGCCAGGTGTAGCCGGGCTTCTCCGTGTACGTGTCGAAGCCGGGTTCGAAGTCGTGGACGACGAAGCGGAGTTGCTTGCGGGCAGGGGCGGCGATGTGGACGTCGTAGCCCTCTTCACGCAGGCGCTGGTAGGGGTACAGGACCTCCAGTGACTCCGCTGCGTCTCCGGTGACGATCAGGATCTTCGCACTCATGGTCGCTCCGCTCCCTTCGCCGGGATCCGTCCCGCCCAACGTGCCTCCGCGTCGGGCTTTTGCCAAGGGGGCTGCGCGCTGGGGTTTGCGTTGACCTGGGGGACTCGGGTGCTCGGCTGCGGATGTGTGGACGGGTGGGTTCTTACTCCCAACCCTCAAGCCGCACGACTTCCCGCGCCACCGGGACGCTCCGCTGGAGGCGCGGTGATGAAGTGCGGGCCGGTGGGGGGAGGAGGCTGGTCGAGCCCGCGCGGCGGAGCCGCACATTGACACAGCCCCGCGCCCCTCACGGGGCGCCTCGCCTTCCGGGGAGTCCCGAGTCGCCCACTCCTCCACGCCCCCAAGCCCCGAGCGCCCGCTCGTAAGCCCGCGCGCACTGTGCAGACTGTCAAAATCCCACCCCCTCTTTTGTACACATGCGGCTCATGACGGAGCCCCCGTGGGGAGCGATAGCCTTGTCACGTGATCAGCGCGATATGTCGCGGGAGCGTCCGTCTTCCCGCTTTGCGCCCGGACCGCACGGACGACATCCGTGGCCGGGCGGTCGCTGGTCTTCGCGGGCGGTACGGGTCACCGAGAGCAGTCTCACAGTCTCCGGCGGTGCCGAACATGGCCGATAACGCCCCGCCCCTCTCACATCGCGGCATAGCGTCGAAGCAGACCGGACACCCCGCGTCGCGGCGCTATGTCACTTCACGTTTTTCGGCGTCACGCAACGGCGCGCGACAGGAGCCAGAGGACAATGCAGACCAAGCTGGACGAAGCCAAGGCCGAGCTGCTCGAACGGGCCGCCCGGGTAGCTGAGAACAGCCCGGCCGGGGTGCATCTACCGACCGGGACGAAGGACGAGGGCACCTCCGCCACCCCGGACCACGCCACCGTGCTCGCGTTCCTCCAGCGCTACTACCTGCACACCGCCCCGGAGGATCTCACCGACCGTGACCCGGTCGATGTCTTCGGAGCCGCCTTCTCCCACTACCGGCTGGCCGAAAACCGACCCCAGGGCACGGCCAATGTGCGGGTCCACACCCCGACCGTCGAGGAGAACGGCTGGACCTGCAGCCATTCCGTCGTCGAGGTGGTCACCGACGACATGCCCTTCCTCGTCGACTCCGTGACCAACGAGCTGTCCCGGCAGGGGCGCGGCATTCACGTCGTGATCCACCCCCAGTTCGTCGTACGGCGCGATGTCACCGGCAAGCTCATCGAGGTCCAGCCCACCCGGCCCGCCGCCGAGGACCTGCCGCACGACGCTCACATCGAGTCCTGGATCCACGTCGAGATCGACCGCGAGACCGACCGCGCCGACCTGAAGCAGATCACCGCCGATCTGCTGCGCGTGCTCTCCGACGCCCGCGAGGCCGTCGAGGACTGGGAGAAGATGCGGGACGCCGCGCTGCGCATCGCCGACGACCTGCCGGCCGAGCCCACCGCCGACGATCTGCGCGACCAGGAGGTCGAGGAGGCCCGCGAGCTGCTGCGCTGGCTGGCCGCCGACCACTTCACCTTCCTCGGCTACCGCGAGTACGAACTGACGGAGGACGACTCCCTCGCCGCCGTACCCGGCACCGGCCTCGGCATTCTGCGCGCCGACCCGCACCACAGCGGCGACGACGCCCACGGTCACTCGCACTCCTTCAGCCGGCTCCCCGCCGACGCGCGCGCCAAGGCTCGCGAGCACAAGCTCCTCATCCTCACCAAGGCCAACAGCCGCTCCACCGTGCACCGTCCGTCCTACCTCGACTACATCGGCGTGAAGAGGTTCGACGAGAACGGGAACGTCATCGGTGAGCGGCGCTTCCTCGGGCTCTTCTCCTCCGCCGCGTACACCGAATCCGTACGCCGTGTGCCGGTGATCCGCCGCAAGGTCCAGGAGGTCCTCAAGGGCGCGGGCTTCTCGCCCAACAGCCACGACGGGCGCGATCTGCTCCAGATCCTGGAGACGTACCCGCGCGACGAGCTGTTCCAGACCCCGGTCGACGAGCTGCGCTCCATCGTCACCTCCGTCCTCTACCTGCAGGAGCGCCGGCGGCTCCGCCTCTACCTGCGCCAGGACGAGTACGGCCGCTACTACTCGGCCCTCGTCTACCTGCCGCGCGACCGCTACACCACGGCCGTACGCCTGAGGATCATCGACATCCTCAAGGAGGAGCTCGGCGGCACCAGCGTCGACTTCACGGCCTGGAACACTGAGTCGATCCTGTCCCGGCTGCACTTCGTGGTCCGCGTTCCGCAGGGCACCGAGCTGCCGGAGCTGTCCGACGCCGACAAGGAGCGCATCGAGGCGCGGCTCGTGGAGGCCGCCCGTTCCTGGGCCGACGGTTTCGCCGAGGCGCTGAACGCCGAGTGCGGCGAGGAGCGCGCGGCCGAACTGCTGCGCCGGTACGGCAACGCCATCCCCGAGGGCTACAAGGCCGACCACAACCCGCGCGCGGCGGTCGCCGACCTGCTGCACCTGGAGCAGCTCGGCGACGGCAAGGACTTCGCGCTCAGCCTGTACGAGCCGGTGGGCGCCGGGCCCGGCGAGCGCCGCTTCAAGATCTACCGCACCGGAGCGCCGGTCTCCCTCTCCGCCGTCCTGCCGGTGCTCACCCGGCTCGGCGTCGAGGTCACCGACGAGCGCCCGTACGAGCTGCGCTGCTCGGACCGCACCTCCGCATGGATCTACGACTTCGGCCTGCGCGTGCCCCCGCCCAAGGGCAGCGGCGACTATCTCGCCGACGACGCCCGCGAGCGCTTCCAGGACGCCTTCTCGGCTACCTGGACCGGGCAGGCCGAGAACGACGGCTTCAACTCCCTCGTCCTGAGCGCCGGCCTGAGCTGGCGGCAGGCGATGGTGCTGCGTGCGTACGCGAAGTACCTGCGCCAGGCCGGCTCCACCTTCAGCCAGGACTACATGGAGGACACCCTCCGCAACAACGTCCACACCACCCGGCTGCTCGTCTCCCTCTTCGAGGCGCGGATGTCCCCGGACCGACAGCGGGCGGGTACGGAACTGACCGACGCCCTCCTCGAGGAGCTGGACGCCGCCCTCGACCAGGTCGCCTCCCTCGACGAGGACCGGATCCTGCGGTCGTTCCTGACCGTCATCAAGGCGACCCTGCGCACCAACTTCTTCCAGGAGGCGGCGGGCGCGAAGCCGCACGAGTACGTCTCCATGAAGTTCGACCCGACGGCCATCCCCGACCTTCCCGCGCCGCGTCCGGCGTACGAGATCTGGGTGTACTCACCGCGTGTCGAGGGCGTCCACCTGCGGTTCGGGAAGGTCGCGCGAGGCGGTCTGCGCTGGTCCGACCGCCGTGAGGACTTCCGGACGGAGATCCTCGGCCTGGTCAAGGCGCAGATGGTCAAGAACACCGTCATCGTGCCGGTCGGCGCGAAGGGCGGCTTCGTCGCCAAGCATCTGCCGGACCCGTCCGTGGACCGCGACGCCTGGCTGGCCGAGGGCATCCGCAGCTACAAGACCTTCATCTCGGCGCTGCTCGACATCACCGACAACATGGTGGCCGGTGAGGTCGTACCGCCCGCCGACGTCGTACGGCACGACGAGGACGACACCTACCTCGTCGTCGCCGCCGACAAGGGCACCGCGACCTTCTCGGACATCGCCAACGAGGTCGCGCAGAACTACAACTTCTGGCTCGGCGACGCCTTCGCCTCGGGCGGCAGCGCCGGCTACGACCACAAGAAGATGGGCATCACCGCCCGCGGCGCCTGGGAGTCCGTGGAGCGGCACTTCCGGGAGCTGGGCGTGAACACGCAGACCGACGACTTCACCGTCGTCGGGGTCGGCGACATGTCCGGGGACGTGTTCGGCAACGGCATGCTGCTGTCCGAGCACATCCGCCTGGTCGCCGCCTTCGACCACCGGCACATCGTCATCGACCCGGACCCGGACGCGGCCACCTCCTATGCCGAGCGCCGCCGCCTCTTCGAGCTGCCCCGCAGCTCCTGGGCCGACTACAACAAGGAGCTGCTGTCACAGGGCGGCGGCATCTTCCCGCGCAGCGCCAAGTCCATCCCGCTCAACAGCCACATCCGTCAGGCCCTCGGCATCGAGGACCGCGTCGCCAAGATGACCCCGGCCGATCTGATGCGGGCGATTCTCAAGGCACCGGTCGACCTGCTGTGGAACGGCGGCATCGGTACGTACGTGAAGGCGTCGACCGAGACGCACGCGGACGTCGGGGACAAGGCCAACGACGCGATCCGCGTGGACGGCGCCGACCTCAGGGTCAAGGTCGTCGGCGAGGGCGGCAACCTGGGTCTGACCCAGCTCGGCCGGATCGAGTTCGCGCAGCATGGCGGCAAGGTCAACACCGACGCCATCGACAACAGCGCGGGCGTGGACACCTCCGACCACGAGGTGAACATCAAGATCCTGCTCAACACGGTCGTCGCGGACGGCGACATGACCGTCAAGCAGCGCAACAAGCTGCTCGCCGAGATGACCGACGAGGTCGGCCAACTGGTCCTGCGCAACAACTACGCCCAGAACGTGGCGCTTGCCAACGCGCTCGCCCAGTCCCCGGACATGCTCCACGCCCAGCACCGCTATCTACGCCACCTGGTGCGCGCCGGGCACCTCGACCGGGCCCTGGAGTTCATGCCAACCGAGCGCCAGATCCGTGAGCGCCTCAACACCGGGCACGGTCTGACCCAGCCGGAGACGGCCGTCCTCCTCGCGTACACGAAGATCACGGTCGCCGACGAGCTGCTGCACACCTCGCTGCCCGACGACCTGTACCTGCGCGGCCTGCTGCACGCGTACTTCCCGACCGCGCTGCGCGAGCAGTTCCTGTCGCAGATCGACAGCCACCCGCTGCGCCGCGAGATCACCACGACGGTGCTGGTCAACGACACGGTCAACACCGGCGGTACGAGCTTCCTGCACCGACTGCGCGAGGAGACCGGAGCCTCCCTCGAGGAGATCGTCCGGGCGCAGACCGCGGCCCGCGCGATCTTCGGGCTGAGCGAGGTGTGGGACGAGGTCGAGGCGCTCGACAACAGGGTCGAAGCGGCCGTCCAGACCCGTATCCGCCTGCACTCCCGCCGTCTCGTCGAGCGCGGCACCCGCTGGCTGCTCAACAACCGGCCGCAGCCGCTCGAGCTCGCCGAGACGATCGACTTCTTCAGCGAGGGAGTCGCACGGGTCTGGGCCGAGCTGCCAAAGCTCGTGCGCGGCGCGGACCTGGAGTGGTACGAGCGGATCTACGACGAGCTGTCGGCCTCCGGTGTCCCGGACGAGCTCGCCCAGCGCGTCGCCGGTTTCTCCGCGGCCTTCCCGGCGCTCGACGTCGTCGCGGTGGCCGACCGCACCGGCAAGGACCCGATGGAGGTCGCCGAGGTGTACTACGACCTCGCCGACCGCCTCCGCGTCAGCCAGCTCATGGACCGCATCATCGAGCTCCCGCGCGCCGACCGCTGGCAGTCCATGGCCCGCGCCTCCATCCGCGAGGACCTGTACGCGGCCCACGCGGCGCTCACCTCCGACGTCCTCGCCTTCGGAAACGGCGCGGCCACACCGGAGCAGCGCTTCAAGGCCTGGGAGCAGAAGAACGCGGCGATCCTGGGCCGGGCTCGTACGACCCTGGAGGAGATCCAGAGCTCGGAGTCCTTCGACCTGGCGAACCTGTCGGTGGCGATGCGGACGATGAGGACGTTGTTGCGTACGCATTTGTAGGCCGTACGTACGGCGGTACGTACGAGGACGGGGGCGACCGGGACATTTAGGATCAATGGGGTGAACCTGGATCCGTCCCGGCCGCCCGGCGCCACTGCCGCCGTACCCGACGTCACCGTCGTCGTCATCGTCTACAACGACGCGTCCCGCCTGCCGACGGCCGTCCGCTCCGTGCTGGCGCAGACGCTGCGCGGCGTCGAGGTCGTGATCGTGGACGACCGCAGCACGGACGGCTCGTACGAGACGGCCCGGCGGCTGTCCGCCGAGCATCCCGATCGCGTACGCGCCTACCGGCTCCCGGAGAACAGCGGCGGCTGCGGCGCGCCGCGCAACCACGGCCTCGCGCAGGCGCGCGGTACGTATGTCGTCTTCCTCGACAGCGACGACGTACTGGAACGCAATGCCTGCCGGAACCTCCTGGAAGCGGCCGAGACCACCGGCGCCGACCTCGTCTCCGGGCTGTGCGTCCGCGTGTATGTGGATGCGCGCAGCCGCAAGGAGGTCAAGTGGTACCCCTGGCTGTACGCGCGCACCCGCACCCTGGAGTCGATCGCCGAGCTGCCCGACCTGCTGGTCTTCGACACCCTGTCGACGAACAAGTGCTACCGCCGGCAGTTCCTGCTGGACCGGGACCTGCGCTTCCCCGTCGGCATCCACTACGAGGACCTGCTCTTCTCGGCGCGGGCGTATGCGGCCGCCCGCCGCATCACCCTGATCCCCAACCGCGTGTACGACTGGAACGTCGTCGAAAAGGCCGCCACGAAGTCGATCAGCAACCGGCGCGACGAGATCGCCAACTTCGCACAACGGATGGAGATCCATCGCCGGGTCGACCAACTGTTCGCGGAACAGGGCCTGTTGGAGCTGAAGTTCCACAAGGACGTCAAGTTCCTCAAGCACGATCTGGTGCTGCACCTGCGTGAACTGCCGTTCCGGGACGCCGCCTACCGGCAGGAGTTCGCCGCGATCGCCCGCGACTACCTCGACTCGATCGACCGCTCCGCGTTCGACGAGGTGGAACCCATCCATGCCATCTGCGCCCATCTGCTGCGGGCGAGCGACTGGGACCACCTCCTCCCGGCCGTGGACACGCTCACCAACCGCGACAAGATCTCCTCGCCGCTCCTCGAACGCGACGGGCGGATCTACTGGTGCGACGCCGGTCATCCCGACGGCGACGGTTTCGGGCGGCAGGTCCTGGACGTCACCGAACTCGGCTACCACACCAAGCCGCTCCAGAAGATGTTCCTGCGCAACGCCCTGACCGGCTACGCGGAAGCGGCCGGCACGGTCCGTCTCGCCGGGCGCATCACCAACCCGCTCGGCATCATCCCGCCCGGCGCGCGGCTCACCGGCGAGCTGGAGTTCTACGCCCGCCGCAAGGGCCTGCGCTTCCAGACCTTCCGGTTCCCCGTAACCACCCTGCGGCACGAGGGCGAGACCATCGCCTGGGAGGCTTCGGCGGACCTTGCGCGCGGGCTGCGTCCGCTGGGCATCGTGGACGCCGTATGGGATGTACGGCTCCATCTCGACGTCGACGGCGCCCGCACCACGACCCGGCTCACCGCCTCCGAACCAGGCCTGGCCGCCGGGCAGTTGCCCGTCCGGCCCCGGCTCACCCGGCTGGCCGCCCACCACATAGAGCCCGACATCTCCTCGCGCGGCCATCTCTGCTTCCGGCTGGTGTCCCGCGAGCAGGTGGACAGGTTCGTCGCACGTGGCGTGCAGGGGCCGCCAGGCCGGCTCGCCAAGTCCGGATACCGGAAGGCGAAAGCGGTGCGCAAGAAGCTGACCTCCGGTGACACCAAGATCCGGCTGTACCACGAGGCGTTCAGCCGGCTGCCCGTGAAGAAGCGCCTGGTCGTCTTCGAGAGTCACCTGGGCCGGCAGTACAGCGACAGCCCGCGGGCCATCTACGAGGAAATGCGGCGCCAGGGCCTGGAGTTCGAGGCGGTGTGGTCGTACACCGGCAGCCCGGTGGGCTTCCCGTCCGACGCCACGCTCGTACGCCGTTGGTCGCTGCCCTATCTCCAGGCGCTGGCCCGGGCCGAGTTCTGGATCGACAACCAGAGCTATCCGCTGAAGCTCACCAAGCGGCCGCAGACCACGTACATCCAGACCTGGCACGGCTCGGCGCTCAAGCGGATGGGCTTCGACGAGCCGGAGTGGAAGCTCAGGTTCCGTCGCGGGCAGGAGGAGCAGCAGCGCACACTGGACCGTTTCGACCGCTTCCTGATCCGCACCGAGCACGACGTCCGCACGCTCGCCCGCGCCTTCCGCCTCCAGGAGAAGACACTGCTGCGGGTGGGCTACCCGCGCAACGACGCGCTCGTACGAGCCCGCCGGGCCACCGAACGACCGCCGCTGGCCGCCGAGTTGGGCATCCCGGAGGACAGAAGGGTCCTGCTGTACGCGCCCACCTTCCGCGGACGCGGGAAGGGCCGCTTCGAGCTGCCCTTCGACGTGGAGCGTTTCGCGGACACCTTCGGCGACCGCCACGTCCTCCTCGTCCGCCCGCATTACCTCAACCACGTGGTGCTCCCGCCGTCCGTGCGGGGCCGTGTCATCGACGTATCGACACACCACGACGTGACCCCGCTACTGGCGCTCGCCGACGGCCTGATCACCGACTACTCGTCCGTGATGTTCGACTACGCCCTCCTCGACCGGCCGATGTTCTTCTTCGCTTACGACTACGAGGAGTACGTGTACGAGGGCCGCGGGACCTACTTCGACCTGCTGGAACGGGCACCCGGACCCGTCGTGCGCACCGAGGACGAACTGCACGCCGTCCTCGGCTCGTTGGAGAGACAGGTGGTCAAGTACGCGGCGGCACGGGAGCGGTTCGTCGCGGACTTCGGCGAGTACGACAAGGGGAACGCGGCGCAGAGCGTCGTCGAGCAGTTCTTCTCCCAGTGGAGGCCCTAGTGGAGGCGCGCGTGACCGGGCACCCCGAGCGGGACGTCTTCTTCGTCTCCAACAGCGTCAACGAGCTGGGCGGAGTGACGAGTTGGTCGCACCAGATGGCCCGGCTGTTCACCGGGCGCGGGCATCGCGTGCACGTCGTCGGCATCACTCCGGCCGAGGTCGAGCAGGAACTGGGCGACGAACTCCCGTACCCCACAACGACCTTGTACGACGCCCAGCCGCCCCGCCCCGGCCGGGCCCGCCGGACGAGCATGCGCGAACAGGCCGCCAGGCTGACGGCGCTGTTCCGGGCGGCGCGGCCCGGCGCGGTCGTGATCGTCACGCAGGTGTGGGCCATGGAGTGGGTGGAACTGGCCGGCACAGGGGGACCGGCCGACACACGGGGACTGGCCGGCACACGGGGACCGGCCGACACTCGGGGACTGACGGTCATCGGCATGACCCACGAGTCGTTCGCGTATTCCAAGGCGGCCGGGCGCTTCCGGCGCGTGCTCAGGCACTACCGCGACGTCGACCGCCTGCTCGCCCTGACCCGCGAGGACGCGGACCTGTGGATCGGACAGGGCCTCAACAACGTCTCGTACATGCCGAATCCGCTGCCCTTCATGCCCGCCACCCCCTCGCCGCGCACCGCGAACGTGGTCGTCAGCATGGGGCGTCTGCACGACCAGAAGGGCATCGACATGCTCCTCGACACCTGGTCCGAGGTCGCCCCGCAGCACCCCGGCTGGACCCTGCGGATCTACGGCTCCGGCGAGGACGAGGAGGTACTGAAGAAGCAGTGCACGGCACTGGGGCTCGACAACTGTGTTGAGTGGATGGGGAGTACGGGCAATGCGGCGGGCGCGTTGCGCGGCGGCTCGGTCTTCGTCCAGTCGTCGCGGGGTGAGGGTTTCCCGCTCGCTCTGATGGAGGCGATGGCTACGGGCCTGCCGTGCGCCGCGTTCGACTGCGCGCCCGGGGTGCGCGAGATCGTCCGGGACGGGGAGGACGGTCTGCTCGCGGGCCTCGGCAACACAGGCGAACTGGCCCGCAGACTGGGCACGTTGATGTCCGACCAGGAGTTGCGGGACCGGATGGGGGACGCGGCGAGGGCGAACATCCAGCGCTACAGAACGGATGAGATCGTACGGCGTTGGGAGGAGTTGTTCGCTTTCCTGGAGCGCTGAGGGGGACTCCAGGCCCGCCCCTTCCGTCACCGCTTCCTTCGCCCGCTCCTCGCTGCTGGCGAACGCTGCGCTCACCAGGGCGAGCGAGGTCACGGTCACCGTCGCGGCGGCGATTTCCCTGCAGGGCACGGGCGCCTGCCAGGACGGTGAGCCCTGGGACAAGGCCGGGACCACGGAGGCGAGGGTGAACACACAAACGCTCAGGATGAACAGAAGCCTGCGCCCGAAGCGGTCGGCCGCGGTGGCACCGGCCATGTCCTGTCTGGCTGTCGCACCGTCACAGGCTAGCCCAACGGTGATCCATCACTCCACCCACGCGCTGGCGGGCACGTGCTTCATCGTGGTCGCCCGCCCGAAATGCCGGCGGGCACGCTCCACGCGCGGGTACGGACGGCGGTTCTGGCGCGTGTAGGGCTCTGGTACCTAGCGAAACTGAGCGGCCACGTGACCACACGTACGGTAACGGGCCGCGCCCGGGTTCCACGCTGGGCGAGGCGCCGTCCGAGTAGCAACAGCAGATGGACGCCCGTGACGGTAGCGGCCGGCACCGACATGGGCCGGGTCAGGAGCCCGTCCGGACATCGCCTGGTGTCGGATCCCGCAGGCCCTCGCGGACAAACGTTGAGATCACTTGGCGGCGGCTTCGGGAGAGGGCCGATTCCATGATCACATGTGACGCTGGGGATCAAACCAGAAATAAACGGTCATTAAATCAAGGTAAACGGGTGCATTCAGGCATCATTCGGACTAAACTGGGCATGTCCGTGTGAGGCGGCGCTGTCGTCGCGAGTTCGACCCGAGGAGAGATTCATGGGGCATGCCCTGGCTGCCACCCCCGACCCGACCCCGCGTGCCAACGCTGCCTTGGCTGCCGATTGCCAGACATGTAACGGCTGGGGAAGTGTGCTCACCTGCGGGGGGCGTCATGAGCTGTGCCCAGAATGCCAATCCCGTGGCGATCAGGGGCGTACCGACAGCAGCAATGCGGCTCGGGGGGAGTGAGCTGTCAACGGCCATTGGGGTGCCCTGGTGGGCGGCCAGCGGTGAACTCCTCATAGGCGGCCAGCACTGCGGAGGTCGGCCCGTCCATCCGGAGCTCGCCTCTTTCGAGCCACAGCACCCGGTCACACGTGTCCCGGATCGACTTGTTGTTGTGACTGACCAGGAACACCGTGCCCGCATGCTTCCGCAGCTCCCGGATCCGGGCCTCGGACCGCCTCTGGAAGGAGCGGTCTCCGGTGGCCAGCGCCTCGTCGATCATCAGCACGTCGTGATCCTTCGCGGCGGCGATCGAGAACCGGAGCCGTGCTGCCATCCCGGAGGAATACGTGCGCATGGGCAACGTAATGAAGTCCCCCTTCTCATTGATCCCGGAGAAGTCGACGATCTCCTCGTACCGCTCACGGATCTGCTCGCGGGACATCCCCATGGCGAGCCCTCCGAGGCGGACATTGCGCTCACCCGTGAGGTCGTTCATCAGAGCGGCGTTCACGCCGAGCAGGGACGGCTGGCCATGCGTGAAGATACGGCCGCTCTCCACGGGCAGCAGCCCCGCGACCGCCTTGAGCAGGGTCGACTTGCCGGACCCGTTCGTTCCGATCAGCCCGATGGCCTCCCCCTTGTACGCGGTGAAGGACACGCTCCTGACCGCGTGGACCTTGCGTACGCCCGCCGCCTGCTCCGTCTTCTTGCCGCGGAGGATGCGGTTGAGCGCGGCGGTGGCGGAGCCGCGGCCGGCGCCGGTGCCGTTGACGCGGTAGACGATGTCGACGCGGTCGGCGATGACGGTGGGGATCTTCTCGTGGTTCTCAGCGTTCTCTGGGTTCTCTGCTTGCTCAGCCACGTCCGTACGTCTCCTCGGCCTTCCAGAAGTAGATGAAGCCGCCGACGCCCGCGAGGAACGCCCAGCCGATCGCGAGCGGCCACACGTGCTGCGGCAACCGGCCTTCCTGGAAGCTGTCGATCAGCGCGAACCGCATGAGGTCGATGTAGATCGCGGCCGGATTGCACTCCAGCGCGAGCAGCACGACGCGCGGCAGGTCCTGGTGAGCGCTGAGCACTCTGTCGATGCTCCACATGACACCCGAGACGTACATCCAGGTACGCAGCAGGAACGGCATCAGCTGCGCGATGTCCGGCGTCTTCGCCCCCATCCGCGCCATGATCATCGCCACGCCCGCGTTGAACACGAACTGAAGTGCCAGAGCCGGGACCGCCAGCAGCCACGACGCCGCGACCGGCACCCCGAAGCAGAGCAGGATCACGATCAGCGCAGCCATCGAGAACAGCAACTGCTGGAGCTGTTGCAGCGCGTACGACACCGGCAGTGCGGCACGCGGGAAGTGCAGCGCCCTGACCAGGCCCAGGCTGCCCGAGATCGCCCGCGTGCCCGCCATGATCGAACTCTGCGTGAACGTCCACACGAACACGCCCGTGACCAGGAACGGGACGTAGTCGGGCACTCCCCGGCTGGTGCCCATCAGCTTGCCGAAGACGAGGTAGTAGACCGCCGCGTTCAGCAACGGCGTCGCCACCTGCCAGACCTGCCCGAGCTTCGCCTGGCTGTACTGCGCGGTGAGCCTGGCCGTCGCGTACGCCGTGATGAAGTGCCGCCGCGCCCACAGCCGGCGGACGTACGCGGGCAGGGTGGGGCGGGCGCCGCTGACTGTGAGGCCGTAGCGGGCGGCGAGTGCTGCGGGGTCGTCGGCGGGCGGGGCGTCGGGTGGGGCCGGCGCCGGGGGCGCGGTGTCGAGGACCTGACTCACGTGCGCTCCTTGCGCTTGGCGTTACGTCGGGACGGGACCGTATCGTCGCAACGTGAGCGTAGACAGGTCCAGCGTCGGAACGCAACCGTTTCGTCGTAACGCCCCTATGCTGTGCGGCATGACGAAGAACCCCGACGGGAAAGCTGCCGGAAACGCCGACGGAGCCGCCCAGGGCTCCCAGCAGCCACGCCGAAGAGCTCCGGCTGGGGCGGCCGTACTCCGCGAGGATGTGACGGAAGCCATCCGGTCGGCCGTCTTCGAGGAACTCGCGGCCGTCGGCTACGCCCGGATGTCCATCGAGGGCATCGCGCGCCGCGCGGGCGTAGGCAAGACAGCGGTCTACCGCCGGTGGCGTTCCAAGCTGCACCTGGTGCTCGACCTGGTGTCGGCGATCGCGGTCCAGGGCTTGCCGGCACCGGACACCGGAACCCTGGAGGGCGACCTGAGGCTGCTGTACGAGGTCACGGCCCGCGCCCTCCGCCACCCCTTGGCCTCGCAGATCATTCCCGACCTGCAGGCGGAGGCGGCCCGCAACCCGGACATCGCGGAAGCCATGCAGAAGGCCCTGCGAGAAGGCCAGGAGGGCGTCGCAAGCGGCATCGTCGCGGCGGCCGAGCGGCGCGGCGAGGTCCGTATGGGTATCGACGACGAGATGGCCCTCGACCTCATCTCCGGCCCGCTGTACTGGCGCTCGGTGGTGATCCGCGACCCGAAACTGCCGAAGGGCTACCTGGAGAAGCTGGCGCGGGCCACAGCGGCGGCGCTCAAGGCGTTGTAGGCGGTGTGGGCCTTGTCACGGGCCTGTGATGGGGCGCGCGGTGGCCCGCGTTGCACACCGGGCGCCGGATCGTTGTCATCCGTGACTCACACCTCGGGCCCGCGCTGGCGCATACTGGTTTCACGATGACGAAGCCTTCCGCGCCCCGGCGCCATCTGCCCACCAGTCCCTTCAAAGCTCCGGTTGCCCCGGTCGCCAAGCACTTCGCTCTGGGCGACCGAGTGTCGCACGACCAGTTCGGCCTGGGCACGATCGTCGGCGTCGAGGACGGCGTCGCGATGCTCGTCGACTTCGGTGCCCGCCAGGCCCGAATCGTCAGCCCCTACACCCGCATGGACAAACTCTGACGGAGCCCGTCAGCAACGCTCGCCGCGGACTGGGACAGCCGTCCCACCCGCGGCGAACGCGTTTCCGCCACCGCGGCTAGCGTGAGCGCATGGCCGAGCACCCCGTGGCGCGCTTTTACGACCAGCTTGCCGACGACTACCACCTGATCTACGCCGACTGGGACGCCAGCGTGGTCCGGCAGGGCGGCAGCCTGGACGCGATCATCCGGGCGAGGCTGGGGGAGGGGTCCAGGGCTGTCCTGGACTGCGCGTGCGGGATCGGTACGCAGGCCATCGGGCTGGCGCTCCGGGGGCATCGGGTCACCGGCAGCGACATCAGCAGGGCGGCGGTTGGCCGGGCG
Source organism: Streptomyces vastus (assembly GCF_039532825.1). Taxonomy (NCBI): domain Bacteria; kingdom Bacillati; phylum Actinomycetota; class Actinomycetes; order Kitasatosporales; family Streptomycetaceae; genus Streptomyces; species Streptomyces vastus. The sequence goes on along the minus strand of NZ_BAAASJ010000005.1, from coordinate 135,084 downwards.
GTGCGGGAGGCGGCCGCGCGGGGAGTGCGGCTTCCGGCGGCCGTGGCTGACATGCGCCAACTTCCTTTCGGTGACGGTCATTTCGACGTCGTCGTGTGTGCCGACAACTCGCTTCCCCATCTACTCACCGAGGAGGACGTCCGTACCGCCCTGGCCGCCATGCGACGCGTCCTCCACAAAGGCGGCCTGCTCCTGCTCAGCATTCGCCGCTACGACGAGATCCTCGCCTCCCGCCCCGCCGCCACCCCACCGAGCGTGTCCCGGACCGAGGCCGGCCGGACCGTCGGCTTCCAGCTCTGGGACTGGCACGACGACGGAGAGCACTACGACTTGGAGCACTTCCAACTCGTACCGGACGGGGACGACTGGCAGGTCCGAGTACGGCGCGCCACGTACTGGGCGCTTGGCCAGCGGCAGTTGACGCGGTTCGTCACCGACGCGGGCTTCTCCGAGGTCAGTTGGGAGAGACCTGAGAGCATTGGCTTCTTCCAACCTGTCCTCATCGCGAGGTGAGGTGCCCGGACTTGAGGGTTGAGAGGAGGGCGCGCAGGGGGGCGGGACTGGTGGTGAGGAGTGTTGCGGGGTGGTCGCTCTCGCGGAGGTGTATCGCGGTGTCGGCGGTGGCGAGTTCGACGCAGTCCTCGCCCGAACCGCCGCCCGAGAACGAGGACTTCTGCCAGGTGAGAGGAGTGGACAAGGGGGCGCCTTTCAGAGTTCCTGGAGGATCTGGGTGATGAAGTCACGGGAGGGTCCCGGTTCGAGGGCCGTGGATACGACCCTCTCGTAGCGTTTCCGGTACTGCTTGAGCCGCGGTTCGCTGTCGAGGAACTCGCCGCCGTGCGCGGTGTCCAGTTGGACTGTGTCGAGTTGGGGGACCGCGCCGCGTACGTAGAGCATGGAGTGCCCTGCTCCGGCGAAATCCTCAGTGGCGAAGGGCAGGACGCGCACGGTCACGTTATCCAGGTCCGAGAGTTCCAGGATGTGTTCAAGCTGGGCGCGGGTCGTCTTTCGGCCGCCCACGAGGATGCGCAGGGCAGCTTCATGGATAACCGCCTCGTACGGAGTGGCACGTTCACCGGTGATGATCTGCTGGCGTCGAGAGCGGAACGCGACGTGTGCGTTCAGGTCCTCCTGCGGCCAGTCCGGAGACACGTAGCGGAACATGGCCCGCATGTGATCCTCGGTCTGGAACAGGCCCGGGACATGCGCCATTTGGAACGTATGGACACTCTCGGCGTGCTGTTCCAGCTCGGCCAGGTTCAGTCCCGAAGGGGCGACGATGCCTCGGTACTCCTCCCACCACCCTTTTCCGCGTTCGGTAGCCACGGCTACCAAGGCGTCTACGTACGCGGCGTCATCGCACGCGCAGTGGGCGGCGAGGCGCCGGAGCCTGTCTTCGCTGATGCCGCTGCGCCCGGTCTCGACGTGACTCTGATGCATGGGGTTCGACCCGAGTAGCGCGGCAGCGGCGCGTGCGGAGATCCCAGCGCGTTCGCGCATCTTGCGGAGTTCGGCACCCAGGCGCTCTTGTCGGGCCGTGGGATTGCTCCTTGGCGGCATCGCCCCTTCTTCCTGGTCGCCCGCTGAACTGGTTTGCCGCGCCAGCATGGCACGGGCGCGAGAGCCGTCACCAATTCGTGGCTATAGGTTGCTCCGGCTATACATTGCCCCCTACTTTCAGTGCTGAAGCCGACACGCTGCGTCGTGGCAGTCGTCGGCTGCTCAACTCACCCATGCCCAACGCCAGTTGGAAGCGCACCCGTGTGAAGTCGACCCCACGGGCAATGACACCGACCGGCGCCCTACCTCCTCCCGTTCCCTCCTCCCTACATTTCCCCATCTCTGCAACGGAGTTGATCCTCCATGCCCGAATACACCCTCTTCTGCCCCTCCCTGGACACCACCCCTCGCGTCGCCCGCGACTTCGTCGCCTCCGTCCTGCGCTCCCAGCAACTCGGCGACCTCGTCGACGACGCGGCCCTCTGCACCTCCGAACTCGTCACCAACGCCTGCGTACACGCCAAAGGAGTCGACGCTGTGTTACGGCTGGCAGTCGGTGAACCGCTCGCTGCGGTCCGGGTCACCGTCTACGACGGAGATGTCCAGCCACCCGTTCTGAGAGAGGGCCGTCACGGCGAGAGCGGGCGCGGCATGTGGCTCGTGGACGCGCTCACCGAGGGGAGATGGGGCACGGAACCCGACGCCGCACACTGCGTCGGCCCGCCCCCGGGAGGGAAGGGCGTCTGGTTCGAACTCGGGGCGCCCGGCCCATCCGGCCTCGGGCGAGAAGGGATCGAGGGATGAGCGCACAGCCGGTCCATCACGATGGGCCGATCACCCCGATGCCGCCCCTGGCCAGGCACGCGTTGCGCGAGGCGGTAAAGCGGGTGAGCCTCGTGGACCTGCCGCAGTTCGACTTGGAGGCCGGGCGGGCGTTCGACCAGGCCAGCCAGACCGGGGGTACGGCTCCGCTTCAGCTCTTCCTGAAACGCTGGGGCGTCTTCGTGGCGATCGAGCGAGATCCGGCACAGGCGGGTCGCTTGCATGAAGCTGAGCGGATCGCTCGGGACGAGACGGCTGGCGAAGCCGCGTTCCGCGCCGCCATGGCGGAGATCAACACGATTTTGCGTGAGGCCGAGCGGGAGATCGAGGTTTGAACGACCAACAGGGGGAGCGCTCCTTGGAACCACCGAATCCATACATCTATCGGCTGGTCATCGTCCCGGAGGTCCGTGGCTGGCTGCACCAGCTCAGGCGGGACGACCCAGACACGCTGAAGCACATCACCGCCGCACTGACTCGGCTGCAAGAACGGGGGCCAGGACTGGGGGCGCCCGACAGCCGATCGGATCACCGGGTCCCAGTACGCCATGAAGGAGCTCCGGCCGCGCTCCGGCAGCCGGGTATCCATTCGCATGCTGTACGTGTTCGACCCTCAGCGCCAAGCGGTTGTGCTCGCCGCCGGTAACAAGGCAGGAAACTGGACCGGCTGGTACGACGAGTCGATTCCGATCGCCGAAGAGCGATATGAGCGACACTTGAAGGAGACGGAGGAGGGCCGACGATGAACACCCACGAAGCGGGCGTCTACGACACCCCTGATGACCTGCTCGCCGAATTCTTCGACGACCCGGCCGACCGCGAAGGGGTCAAGCGGGAAGCCGAGCGCCTGGCTGCAGAAGAACGAGGTGCCCGGCTCGTCGAACTCCGCGAGCGAGCCAGCGCCACCCGCGAAGACGTCGCCCGCCGTATGGGTGTCGAACTCGCCCGGGTCATCAACCTGGAATCCGGCGCCTTCAGCCCTCCCCGTGTCGATCTTTCCCGCATCGACGAGCTGGAGACCAGTACCTCGGACGAGCTGATCCCCCTAGCCCAGTTCATCTTCGACCTCGCCGCCTACATCCAGGCCATCGGGGGCGACGTACGGATCGAAATCACGCAACCCGGCGGGCGAGTCTGGTTCCTCCCCGCCCCCACGGACCGTACCAACGCTGACCTTCTGTACACGATCCTGAAGCAGAAACCGGAAAGCCTGAAGGTCGTGGCCGAAATGGACGGTTTCCGCACCGAAGTCGCCTGACCAAGCCACGTGTCAGAGCAGTCACGTTGGGACTGTCCCGACGAACGCAGCGGCGGGCGGACCAACTTCGACAGGGTTACCGGGCTGGGTGCCGACCGCAGTCCGCCCTCCGCCGGCGTCCCTCTACCGCGGTCGCATCAGGTCGAGGTCCTCGCCCCATGCATCCAGCACCGCACCGTGTCCGGCCTGCCGGGCCGCTGCCTCGACACGGGCGAAGAGGTGTTGTTGCAGGGGCACGTCGCCTGTTCCTGAGATGTGGGCGACAGCACCGAGCAGCATGTCGGTGTCCCAGCCGGGCAGCGGGTATCGGGCGAGTTCCCACTCCAGGTACTTGTTGTAGGGGCGGGGGCGACGATCGAGAGCGAAGAGCAGCTCCAGCAGGAATCGAATGCTGTCGGCGGCGTCCAGGCGGGCGGCGAGTGAATGGCCGTCGCGGTCGTTCTTGACGGAGCGGTAGAGGGAGTTGGCATAGGCGTCGAGCCAGTTGCGGGAGTCCCGGAAGGCTTCATCGACGTCGAGACGTGCCTTGTCGGCCAGGAGCTGGGCGATGCCTCCGTCGAGCCGGTCGAGCACGATCCGGGCGCGGGCGAGGGCGTAGCGCTCGAAGCCGGGCATTCCGGCCGTGCGGAACTCGCTGAGAGGGACGACGACGAGGTCGAGCTCGGGGGTACGGTGGCCTGTGAACCGGGTGGTGTCCGTTGCCGCGTCATCGGCGAGGACGACGTACAGGTCGTGGTCGGAATGCTTGGTGGTCAGGCCTTCGTGGGCCTGGGACCCTTTGAGAACGAGGCCGACGACGGCGGAATCAGCGAGGGCGAGTTCGACGAACGCCTCGTAAGTGAGGGGCTGCTGAGCAGTCACTGCGTGATCTCCGGTGGGATGGTGACGGGTATGCCTGTCGGGGCGGCCCCGCTGTCGGGGGCGCCCCGCACCGTCCGCGGTGACTATCGGCCGCCGCCCGGAAGATCAACGCACGTGTGGACCCTATCGCCAGGCCGACCGAGAGGCCTCGAATTTAGGCGGATTCAGGGACACCGGTTCGCAGCCCGGCGTCAAGTCCCTGACCGACCTGGCCACTTCAGGACTCTCTCAGCCGCGCTGCGCCCCCGGATACAACCGTACCCATCCCTCCCAAGCCGACGTGATCATGTCGGCCACGTCGTACCTCGCCTTCCAGCCCAGTTCGTCGGCGATGCGGGCAGCCGACGCCACGACGCGGGGCGGGTCGCCGGGGCGGCGGGGCGTGACGACCGGGGGCAGGTCGTAGCCCGTGAGGTCGTTGATCAGGTCGATCATCTCGCGGACCGACACGCCCTCGCCGCGGCCGATGTTGAGGGTCAGGTCCGTGCCGGGGGACGCGGACAGGCGGCGGGCCGCTGCCACGTGGGCCTCGGCCAGGTCGACCACGTGGATGTAGTCGCGTACGCACGTGCCGTCCGGAGTCGGATAGTCGTCGCCGAAGATCCGTGGCGGCGCGCCCTCCGTCAGCTTTTCGAAGACCATCGGCACGATGTTGAAGACCCCGACGTCGGCCAGCTCCGGCGTCGCCGCGCCCGCCACGTTGAAGTAGCGCAGGGAGGCCGTCGACAGGCTGTGTGCGCGGCCCGTGGCGCGGGTCAGCCACTCGCCTGCCAGCTTGGTCTCGCCGTACGGGCTCATCGGCATGCAGGGCGTCTCCTCGGTCACCAGGTCGACGTCCGGCATGCCGTACACCGCGGCCGAGGACGAGAAGACGAAGGAGGGCACCGCTGCGGTCGTGACCGCCTGCAACAGCACGCGCAGACCCTCGACGTTCTCGCGGTAGTAGTGCAGCGGCAGCTCGACCGACTCGCCGACCTGCTTCTTCGCCGCCAGGTGAACGACACCGGTGACGGCGTGGTCCGTGAGCACGCGGGTCACCCGCTCCGCGTCCAGGGTCGAGCCGACGACCATCGGGACCCCGTCGGGGACGCGCTCGGCGATCCCGGTGGACAAGTCGTCGTACACCACGGCCTGTTCGCCCGCCTCGGTCATCGCGCGGACGACGTGCGCCCCGATGTAGCCGGCGCCGCCGGTGATCAGCCAGGTCATGTACGGCCGTCCCCTCGTCTGTCGGTGATCGTCTGTCGGTGAAAGTGCGGATGCGTAGGTCAGTGAGCCACTAAGCCCATCGTCGGTCACTGGGCCCCGTTGTGCATCAGTGAAACAGCCGCCTCAGCCGGCGGCGCAGCACGGCGGCCATTCCCCGCCGACCGGGCGCGAGCCGCAACGCCAGCGAGCCCGAATGGGTCGCGTACGGCTGGACCAGCAACACGCCGTGCCGCCCGCTCGGCACCGCCGTACGACGCAGCAGTCCGGGCCCCGCGACCGCGTGCGCGGTGGTGTCGCGGGCCGAGCCGTCGTGGAACCGCAGCCGCAGCCGCAGATCCCAGGTGCCGGAGCCGAGCGCGGAGAGGTCGACCGGCACCTCGGCCCACCAGGCGTCGACCGAGGCGTCGACCGAGGCGTCGACCGATGCGACGACCGAGGAGTCGAACCCCGAGTTCAGCCCGGAGTCGGCCTCGCCCGCGCCGGGCAGAAGCGGCGCCGTGAGACCGAGCCCCACCCGCCCCTCCTCCCGGTGTACGAACTCGACGTCCATGCCCGCCGGCCCGGCCTCCGCCATCCGCCCGTACAGCTCATGCAGCCGCAGCCGAAGCCGGGTGGCACGCGCGCGTGGCCGCAGTTCCGCGTCGACGGCGACAGGGAGGAGTCGTACAGGCCGGAACAGCAGGTGTTCCAGGGTCACTTGGGGCAGGTCGGCGGACCAGAGCGGGGTGCCGTCCGACGCCCGTGGATATGGCGGCGTCAGCCGGGCCGGACGCGACGCGAGCTCCCTGATGCGGTCCAGGTAGCGCGGCTCCTCGGAGGCCATGACGACCTGCGCGACGACCCGCCCGGGCGCGGGGGCGGACGCGAAGTCACCCGCGTCGAACGTCGCGAGGTACGCGCGCGTGAGCGCCCACCACTCGCGCCGGTACTCGGTGCCGCGCAGGCCGAGCTCGCGCGCGTACATCCGCAGGCTGCGGTCCAGGAACGCGGCGCGCGCCGCCCGGGCGAGCCGCTTCTCACCGGCGGCGAGGAGGATGTCGTACGCCATGCCGTGGGCCGTCAGCCTGAACCGCCAGTTGTCCATGCCCGCCCGGTCGAGCGAGATCGACAGCCGCCCGGCGGAACGGCGTACCTGCCAGACGTACACCGGGTCGGGGACCAGCGCGAGGCGCGGCCCGGCGGCGAGTACGCGCGCGGTGAACACGAAGTCCTCGTACGGGAAGCGCCCTTCGGGGAAGCGGATGCCGTGCTCGCGCAGGAAGCCGGTGCGGTACAGCTTGTTGACGCAGAGCGTGTCGTGGACCAGGCGGGTGCGGAGCGATGGGTGGGGGACGAGGACGGGTCTCGCGTAGAGCTCGGGCCGCCAAGGGACCTCGCGCCCGGAGGGCAGCTCGCGGCGTATGCACAGGCCGGCTGCGACCTCCGTGCCGTGGCCGATGGCGGCGGAGAGGAGCGTGTCCACCGCGCTGGGCGGCAGTACGTCGTCGCTGTCCAGGAACATCACGTACGGGGCCGTCGCGGCGTCGATCCCGTCGTTGCGGGGGCTGCCGCAGCCTCCGCTGTTGACCTTGCGGCGTACGACCTTCAGGCGCGGTTCGCCGTGCGCGAGCCGGTCGAGGAGGTCCGGGCTGCCGTCCGCCGAGCAGTCGTCGACGGCTATCACCTCGCGGACGGCCGGGCCCTGCGCGAGGGCGGAGCGCACCGCGTCCGTCACATGGGCGGCGTCGTCGTAACCGATGACTATGACGCAGACCTGCGGCCGGTGAGGGCGTATGGCTTGCATGGTGTGCCTGGCTTCCACGGGGAGAAACAGAGGCTTTGTTGCTGATTCTCCGTTATGAGGTGCTTGTTGTCCCGTGGGGAAAGCCGGCAGTAATGAGCGCGAGCTCCCTCAGGAGCGGCGTCTCAGCGGTCAGCCGTTCTCCAGATCCGCCGCGTCCAGCGCCGCCGTGAGCTTGTCGAGCCGGGCCCGCAGGTCGCGGATCTCGTCCAGGTCGAAGCTCGTCGCGGCGGCGATCCGGCGCGGTACGGCGAGTGCCCGCTCGCGCAGTGCGCCGCCCTCGTTCGTGAGCCCGACGACCACCGACCGCTCGTCGCGGGCGCTGCGCTCACGCCGTACGAGACCGGTCGCCTCCAGGCGCTTGAGCAGCGGCGACAGCGTCCCGGAGTCGAGTCGCAGATGCTCGCCCAGCTTCTTCACGGGCAGCTCGCCGTGCTCCCACAGCACGAGCATGACCAGGTACTGGGGGTAGGTGAGCCCCAGGTCCTTCAGGACGACCCGGTACACGCCGCCGAAGGCGCGCGAGGCGGCGTTCAGGGAGAAGCAGATCTGCTGGTCGAGACGCAGAAAGTCCCCGGCATCGCGAAGGGCCTCGGCATCGCGCAGCGCGTCGGCTGCGGTGTCCGTGGCGGCGGGAGCCGGAGTCGGAGTCGGTGTCGGAGCGGTCATGCCTCCAGGGTAACGCAAGTACGCCATTTGATTGCGTGCAACTTAATTGTGTGCTCTACTTGTAGTCGTAAGGCAGGCACCCCAAAGGCCTGCCGATACGACCTTGATCTTGACCCTGATGATGAGAGGGACGTTTCCCATGGACGCGCTCTACACCGCTGTCGCCACCGCCACCCACGGCCGTGAAGGCCGCGCCTTCACCAACGACGGCCGCCTCGACCTCGAGCTGGGCATCCCGAAGGAGATGGGCGGCAGCGGTCAGGGCACGAACCCGGAGCAGCTGTTCGCCGCGGGCTACTCCGCCTGCTTCGCCAGCGCCCTCGGTCTGGTCGGCCGGCAGGCGAAGGTCGACGTCAGCGACGCGGCGGTGACCGCCGAGGTCGGCATCGGCAAGCAGGGCGAGGGCTTCGGCCTCGCGGTCACGCTGCGCGTGGAGTTGCCCGACTCCGTGGACGCCGAGGCCGGCCGCAAGCTGATCGAGCAGGCCCACCAGGTCTGCCCGTACTCCAACGCCACCCGCGGCAACATCCCGGTCGAGCTCGTTGTCGAGTAGTCGAGTAGTCGGGTAGCCCCTGACCCTGGTCAGCAGGTCAAACCCGGTCAGGCGCCCGGTCCGCACTCGACGCGGGCCGGGCATCCGGCGTTTCAAGCGCCGCCATCGTCGACGCGGCCCGCTCCAGCAGCAGCGGAAGCCCGATCACCGGCAGCACCCACGCCACCACGATCAGCCGGACGCCGATGGCGATGTCCGGGTGCCCCGCCTGGTTGACGACCCCGCTGAAGGCCGCCGCGATCAGGAACGCCGCGTAGGCCGGACGTTGCCGCAGCACACCCCACGCCCCGGCGGCCAGCGCCGCGATGAACAGCGGCTGCCAGAACTGCCGACGCAGCCACTCCACCCAGAAGTTGAGCTCCAGTCGCCAGAACTCCGGCCACGGGTCCGCGCGGTCGGGCAGCGTGAAGTGATGGGCGAGGAGGTCCTGGAGACTCTCGTTCGTGGAGGGGTGGTTCAGCAGCCCGGCGGCCGACACGGTCCCCAGGGCCGCGCAGCCCGCCACCACGGCGATCACCCGCAGAGCGGGGTCAAGTCGCCTTCTCCGTACGGCGATCACCGCGCACGCCGCCACCAGGCACAGCCCGAGGAACATTGCCTGCGAGTGCTTCACCGTGAAGAGCAGCAGCAGCGAGCCGCCGATCAGTGCGGCGCCCGCGTGCGTCCGGCCGCCGAGTGCCAGTGCGCAGCCCCACAAGGCCGCCAGGGTCAGGGCCAGTTGGAGACCCTCTGTCATGGGGCGCATGGCGGTCGTGCCGACCGGCAGGGCGTAGTACAGGGCCTGCCCGGTCAGGGCGACGGCGGTCGGGGCGCGCAGGGCGCGCAGGACAAGGAAGACGAGAACGCCTCCGGCCGCGGCCACGAACACGCTCGACAGCCAGACGCCCCAGGTCACGCCGAACACCGCGACGAACGGCGCCAGCAGCGCGGGATACCCGGGCCGCGCCTCGAAGATCCGCATGAACCGTTCGGAGTTGAACGGCACCGTGTGCGCGGTCGTCTCACCGGCCCGCAGCCGCCGGTCCACCTCCGGCCACAGCTCGCGCCGGCACTCCTCGGGAATCCGTCCGACCGGACCCGGGGAGCGGAAGCGCACCACGTCGACGCTCCGCTCGCGGCGCGCCTCGGCGTGCCGGCCCGCGCAGACGTAGTCGATGGTGGCGGCAGCCGCCTCGCGCTTGCTGTCACCGCGCAGACTCAGGGCGTACGACAGGTAGTTCCTGCTGTCGGGAGTGTCCCGCCCGGTGACGTTGGCGAGTTGGAGCAGTGCGAAGACGGTGGCGAGAACGATCACCCAGGTACGCGCCTTGAAGCGGGGCATACGGCTCTTTCATTGACGTGGTGTTGCTGTTGGGAGCCCGCGCCACCGCATCCGGTGGGGCGAGCCGTGGCCCGCCCCACCGAGAGGCCTCAGCCCTTACGGGCCTTGACCAGCGCCCTCGTGATGATCGGCGGCAGCAGGTCCTTGGCGATCCGCCTGGTGCGGCTCGGCCGCCGCTTGGCGGTGCTGACGGTGGCGGGCCGCGTGGCGGCGGCGCGCGGAGCCGGCGCGGGCTTCGGGGCGGGCTTGGGCGCCTCGACGACCGGCTCCGGCTCTTCGCCCGCGTACTTGGACACCGGCTGCTTCGGCTCGGTCGCCTTTTGGCCGGTGATACGGATCAGCCCGTACCCCGCGACCTGCTGCACCTCGTGCCACATGTCGTCACGGCCCGCCAGCCATTCCAGCAGGGCGTCGCGCAGCGGCTCGGGGTCGCCCCAGGTGCCGTAGAACTTGGTGCCCGTGATGCAGATGGGGCGCAGGTCGTACGTGGGAATCGCCCCCCAGGTGGCCGCGGCGACGCCCGGGCAGTGCTCGGCGCGGAAGTCGTCGAGGACGACCACACCGTCGGGCAGCAATATGTCGCGCACCGCCTCGATGTCCGCGTTCACGTGCTCGTACAGGTGCGAGGCGTCGATGTGCGCGAAACGGCAGCTCTTGTCCGGGACGCGGTCGGCGACCACCTGGCTCGGCGCCTGGATGATCTCGGGCAACTCCTCGTGGAACGCGAGGTAGTTGGCCTCGAAGGCCCGCCGGGTCAGCGTCGAGTACGACTTGTTCATCTCCTTGCTGTTGGCCGTGTCCTCCGCGGGGGAATCGAACAGGTCGCACACCGTGAACTTGTCCTCGTCACGCAGATAAGAGCCCATGAAGATGGCGCTCTTTCCCATGTAGGCGCCGAGCTCCAGCAGATCGCCGGTCTGCTGGCTGTCGAGCTGCCGGGACAGGAACCAGTCGAACAACTGCTGATCGACGGCACGGAACCAGCCCTTGACGTCCGACAGCGTTTTGGGACGGGGCAGCTCGGTGGAGCTGGAGGTCATGTGTACTCCGTACAGCGGGGTCTATGGACTTTCTGTGTTCAGGGATGGGATCCGAGGGCTTCAGGGACTGTCAACGACGGGAACGGAAACTCCGGGTGTCGAAACAGTTGCCAGTGGTGAGGCGGTCGGATTGTCGCCGGTTCGGGAGGAATCGAGCACCAATGGAATGCCGTCTTCCACCGACGGCACCGGATGACGCTCGTCGAGCGGCACCACGGCCGGCAGCCCGGCGGTCTCACCGAGCACCACCCGGCGTACGACACGCTCGGCGGCCCGTCCGTCGTCGTACGGGCAGAAACGCTCCCGGAACGCGGCCCTCAGCTGCGCGGAGCGCGAACCGCGCCAGTGGCCGGTCGCGAAGATGTCGATGAGTTCGTCCTCGCTGCGCGCGACCACTCCCGGCGGGAACGTGCGCAGATCGAAGTACGTGCCACGTGCCGCCTCGTACGCCGCCCAGTCGTCCGCGTGGATCACGATCGGCCGGTCGAGATTCGCGTAGTCGAACATCAGGGAGGAGTAGTCGGTGATCAGCGCGTCGGAGGCCAGGCACAGGGACTCGATGCCCGGATGCTCCGACACATCGATCAGCCGGCCGCCGCTGCGGGCCAGCGGCTGCTCGTACGAAGGGTGCGCGCGGGTCAACAGTACGAAGTGCGGGCCGAGTTGGCGCAGGACGCGCTCCAGGTCGAGCATGTGGCGCTGGGAGCGGCGGTAGTCGCGGTGCGTGGGCGCGTACAGGATCGCGACCGAGCCTTCCGGGATGCCGAGTGTTTCGCGCAGCCGGGCCACGTCCGCCGAAGTCGCCCGCTGAAACACGTCGTTGCGGGGCTGGCCGTACTGGAGCGTCGTATAGCCGGAGGGGAAGACGCGCTCCCAGACGAGCGTGGAGTGGCGGTTGCCGGACAGGCAGTAGTCCCACTGGTCGACTCCGCGCAGCAGCTCGGCGAAGTCCGTTCCGCGGGCCGCCGCCGGGCGGTCCTGGAGATCCAGGCCCATGCGCTTGAGCGGGGTGCCGGACTGCGTCTGGACCAGGATCTGACCCGGCCGCTTGACCAGCTTGCGTTCGAAGGCGACGTTGCTGACCAGGTACTTGGAGCGGGCGAGCGCCGTCCAGTACGCGGCCGTGTCCGGGCTCAGCTTGCGGGTCGCGGTCGGGACGGTGTGGTGGTGCTCGGGCGCCGCGATCCACGCGGTGCGGATGTCCGGCGCGTATGTCCGGAACGCGTCCTCCAGCGCTGCCGGGTTGCAGCCGTAGCCGCGTCCGTTCCCGTTGGAGAACACGGCGCGGTCGGCCTGTACGGGAAGCCGGAGCTGGAGGCGGTAGTGCAGCCGCAGCGTCACGGCCCGTACGCCGCGGAACGCCGCCGTGAGGCCTTCCGCCACCCGTCTCTTCAGCTGCGCCGCCGCCCACAGCGTGCGATACGTGCGGTGGCTGCCCAGGCGGATGAGTACGTGCCGCAGCCAGTTGCGGGCCGGGAGGCGGGCGCCCGGCACGCGATAGCGGGCGTAGTGGGCGCGGGCCCTGCGCAGGAACTCGGGACGGGAGCCGCGCGGCAGCCGGTCGCGTCCCAGGAACACGGCCGAGAGATGGTCGACCATGCGGCGGAACAGGACGGGGCGCCAGTGCGCCAGCTCCGGGTGCGTATCGAGGTGGGCGAAGACACGGTCGTACTGGTCGAAGATGTCGAAGTGGCCCCGGCCGGTGGTCGTGCCGGGTGTGCTGGGCATGCTCCCCTGACGTCGTTGGCGGTAGTGGACACAGACGTGGTCGAGCGTCGCGATGGTCTCGGAGGCCATCAGGACTGAGTACGTCCAGGGGGTGTCCTCGTAGTGGCCGGGCGGGAACGTGAAGCCCTCCCGCTCGATGAACTCCCGGCGGTACGCCTTGTTCCCCACCACCATGAGGACCTTGAGCAGCCCGGGCCGGTCGTCGAGGCGGAACGGCGCCGGGCCGCGCTCGGTGAGCTGGGCCGCCTGGACGTTGCGTACCGTTTCGCCCGTCCAGAAGGTGCGCGCGAAGTCGTAGACCAGGACGTCCGGGTCCTCGGTCTCCTTCAGCCGGCCGGCGAGCGCGCGCAGGGCGTGCGGGGTGAGGCTGTCGGCGCCGTCCAGGAAGACCAGGTAGTCGCCCTTCGCACGCTCCAGACCGGCGTTGCGGGCCTGGCCGCGGCCCTTGTTCTCCTCGAGGTGGACGGGCCGTACGCGCGGATCGCGGGCGGCGAACTCGTCGATGATCGAGCCGCAGGCGTCCGGCGAGCAGTCGTCGACGGCGATCAACTCGAGGTCCGGGTAGGACTGTTCGAGGACGGATGCGAGACATTCGTGCAGGTGGGCCTGCACCTTGTACGCGGGGACGATGACACTGAACCGGGGCACGTCACATCCATGGGTCGGCGCGGCAGACTGCCCGGAAACGGCCGAAGGGGTGACGTGGTTACGCCAGATGTGGCATATGGGGGACGTCGGGAGTGAGTTGAGGGGCGGCCGGTACCAGCCACCCCTCAACAGATCACTCTGAAGGGCTACTTCACCGCGCCCGCCATCACACCGGACACGAACTGCCGCTGGAACGCGAAGAACACGGCCAGCGGGATGACCATGGAGATGAAGGCGCCGGGCGCGAGCGTCTCGATGTTGCCGGAGAACTGCCGGGTCTGTTCCGTCAGCGCGACCGTCAGCGGCCGTGAGTCGGAGTCCGAGAAGATCAGCGCCACCAGCATGTCGTTCCACACCCACAGGAACTGGAAGATGCCGAGCGACGCGATGGCGGGTGCGCCGAGCGGAAGGACCACCGTGGCGAACAGCCGGACCTCGCCCGCCCCGTCGAGCCGTGCCGCTTCGAGCAGTTCACGAGGGATCTCCGCGAAGAAGTTCCGCAGCAGGAAGATCGCGAACGGCAGGCCGAAGCCCACGTGGAAGAGGACGACACCGAGGATGCTGCCGAAGATCCCGAGGTCGCCGAAGAGGTCGGCCAGCGGGATCAGGGCGATCTGGATGGGCACCACCAGCAGTGCCACCACGACCACGAACCACCAGTCGCGGCCCTTGAAGTCCATCCAGGCGAAGGCGTATCCGGCCATCGCCCCGATGACGATCACCAGGGCCGTGGCCGGAACGGTGATCCAGATCGTGTTGAGCAGGGAGTCGGTGATCTCCTCCTTGCCGAGCAGGGTCGAGTAGCTCTCGGTGGTGAGCTGGGTCGGTTTGCTGAAGACGTCCCACCAGCCGGACTCGGCGATGTCCGTCGGGTCGCGGAACGACGAGGCGAGCAGTCCGACCGTCGGTGTCACCCAGAGCAGCGCGACCAGGATGAGGAAGACCCGCATCACACCGCCGGCCGCGCCGCTCGCGAGCCGCGAGGCGAGCGAACGCTCGGTGGGCCCGGCCGGTTCGGCCGCCGCCAGTGGTTCCTTCGGTTCTTTCACGGGTACGGAGGGTGCGGTCACCGTCGGCGCTCCCTTCGCAGTCGGCGGATGTTGACGATCATCACGGGCATGACCAGCAGCAGCAGGACGATGCCGATCGCGCTGCCGAGCCCCTGGTTGTTGCCGCCGCCGAAGGACGCGTTGACCAGTTGCAGGGCCAGGACGTTGGCCTCGTCCTGGCTGGGCTGCGGAGCGATGATGAAGACCAGGTCGAAGATCTTCATCACGTTGATCATCAGGGTGATCAGCACGACCACGAGGACCGGCGCGAGCAGGGGGACCGTGACCCTGCGGAACACCTGCCACTCGTTGGCCCCGTCGACCCGGGCCGCCTCCAGGAGGTTGCGGTCCACTCCGGCGAGACCCGCCGCGATGAGCACCATCGCGAAGCCCGCCCACATCCAGGCGTACGCACCGATGATGGCCGGTGTGACCAGGCTCGGGCCGAGCCAGTCGACGCCGTTGTAGGGAGCCGCGAAGTTCGAGGCGGGCAGCCGGAGTTGGGCACCGTCAGCCGCTGCGGGCAGCCTGAACGTACCGTCGTCGGCAGCCTCTGCGGACGCCACGACCTCGCCGCCCTTGACCGCTTCGACCTTGATGCCCGAGAGGCCCTTCTCGCGCGCGTCGATGGCGCCCTTCTCGCCGCCGCCGCCCAGCCTGAAGTCCAGCCAGACCGTGCCGGACACCTCGTCGCCCGCGGATTCGGCGGGCATGGCGTCCACGGGATCGCCGGGCAGCTTGTTCGGGGCGATGCCGACCAGCGGGAGCAGGGCCGGAGCCCCCGCCCTCACCGTGTCCGTCGTCGTGAAGGCGCCGCCTCCGGACGCCTTGAGATCACTCTCCGGCGAGGGGCGCGCGTTGGGATAGACGGACGACTCGGCGAAGGTGTCGTGCACCCCCACCACCACGGCGTTGGCCACGCCCTGGTCGGGATCCGCCTCGTAGACGAGCCGGAAGATGATGCCCGCCGCGAGCATGGAGATCGCCATCGGCATGAAGATGACCATCTTGAACGCCGTCGACCAGCGAACCCGCTCCATCAGCACGGCGAAGATCAGGCCGAGCCCGGTGACCAGGGCCGGGGCGACCGCCACCCAGATCGCGGTGTTCTTGACCGCGGTGAACGTGGCGTCGTCGCTGAACAGGTCGCCGTAGTTCTCCATGCCGACGAAGGCCGAGCCGTCGGCGTCGTACAGACTGCGCCAGACCGAGTACCCGATCGGGTAGACCACGAGCGCGCCGAGCAGCAGCAGCGCGGGCAGCAGGAACAGTCCCGCCACCCACGGCCGGGTACCCATCACACTCTTGCGCTTCCGGGCGGGGGGCACCGGACCCGAGGAGCCCCCCGCCATCGCCACCTGGGACGACATAGGCTGCCGTCAGCCCTCGTACGCCTTGGCGGCGGCCGTTTCGAGCTGTTGCTGAATGCCCTCGACGTTCGACGGGTCCTTCAGGAAGTCCTGCAGGGCCTTCCACTCTCCCTGGCCCTGCGTGCCGCCGAAGGCGGCGGGAGCCTGGTCGGACATGTCGAAGCGGAAGTCGTCGCCCGCGGCGAGCAGCGCCTTGGCGATGTCCCGGGTCACATCGTCCTTGTACGTCTCCAGGTCCATCTCCTTGTTGGGGGAGATGAAGCCGCCCTGCGCGGCCCAGATCTCGGCCGCGTCGGTCGACGCGAGGAAGGTCAGCAGGGCCTGCGAGCCCTTGTCGTCCTTCAGGGCCACGGCCACGTCACCGCCGCTGACCACCGGTGACTCGCCACCGACCGCTGGGAACGGGAAGACCTTGGCGTCCGTGCCGATCTTGGCGTCCGTGTCGGCGTTGATGTTCGCCGCGACGAAGTCCGCCTCGAAGACCATCGCGGCCGGGGTGTCACCGGAGAAGGTGTTCGTCACCGACTTGGGGAACTCCGTGCGCAGCGCGCCGTCCCGGCCGCCCGCGATCAGCTCGTCCTTGCCCCACAGCTCGGCCAGCGTGGTCAGGGCCTCCTTCACGGAGGGATCCGTCCACTTGATCTTGTGCTGGGCGAGCTGGTCGTACTTCTCCGGTCCGGCCTGCGAGAGATAGACGTTCTCGAACCAGTCGGTGAGGGTCCAGCCGTCCTGCCCGGCGATGGAGACCGCAGGTGAACCCGCGTCCGACAGGGTCTGCGCCGTCTGGACGAAATCGTCCCAGGTCTTCGGCTCCTCGGTGATCCCGGCGGCCTCATACGCGGCGGTGTTGTACCAGACCAGGGACTTGTTGGCGGTCTTCGCATAGACGCCGTACTGCTTGTCCTTGTACGCGCCCAGGTCCTTCCAGCCCGCCGAGAAGTTCTTGTCGAGCTGCGCCTGTGCCTCGGCGCCCAGCGGCTTGACCCAGCCCTTGTCGGCGAACTGGTGGAGCACGCCGACCTGTGGCAGGAACGCCACGTTCGGCGGCTTGCCGCCCTGGATCTTCGTGCCCAGGAAGGTGGAGGTGTTGTTGCCGGTCGGTACGAAGCTGACCTCGGCGCCCGTCCGCTTCTCGAACTCTTCCAGAACCTTGGTGAAGTTCTCCTGCTCCGGGCCGGTCCAGACGGCCGCGACCTCCAGTTTCTGACCGTCGAGCTTGGGGAGCTTCACGGTGGCCGCGTTGTCCGTCTCGCCGCCGTCGCTTCCTGAATCGTCGTTGCCGTCGCCGCCGCATGCGGTGAGCGCGAGCGCCATCGCCCCCGCGACGACGGCGGCTACGGCCTTCGCGGCCCCGCCTTTCCTGTTCGGCCTGCGTGTACGAAGAGTGCTGCGCATGACTGCCCCGTTCTCCGTCGAACGTCCGAGCGCTGCTGTTCCCGTGCGCTCCCGGTGTACGCCTGCCCGGTTGGCGGCGGCAAGAGCGCCTGCGGTGTCAAGTGCGTGATCGTAACCGCGTCGTGACGTGCGCTCATGCGGATGAAGTCGAATGGAGTCTTGTGTGGAGTCGTGTGTGGTCGTAAGGAGTCGTCAGGTGGTTGAGGGCTGTACGGAATTGCGGCTTCCGGGCAGTGCGGAATTGCAGCTTCATGGAGACTCCAGGGCGACTCTCAGAGCGACTTCACAGCAGTGAGGGCACCTCCGTGGCCGATACGGAGCGGGCGGCTCTCTCCAAGGCGCTGGCGAGGAGGGCCAGGTCGGTCGGGCCGTTGCCCAACTCGCGTACGGGGCGACGGGCGGGCGGGTCGCCCATTCGGTCCCACTCGAGGGGGACGACCGTGGGGCGCAGCGTTGACGTGCGGGGGATGCGGCCCGTGACGCGGCCTCCCTGGAAGGGAGTTGACCGGCCGCGGGGACCGGTGAGGCGTCCGCGGCCGGGGGCGGGGTCCTCCGGGCCGGACAAGGGGGCTTCGAGGGCGATGCGCAGGGCGGCCTGCCGGGCCAGCTCCGTCTCGGCCGTACGGGGACCGCCCGCGCCGGCCGCCACCAGATGCACGCCGAGCCGGTGACCGCTTCGTGCGACGGCCTCCAGGGCCCGTACGACGGATCCCGCCGCCGGGCGCCCCGGCGAGCCCAGTGCGGGGGACAGGAGCGCGTCGAAATCGTCGACGATGACGGCCAGCCGGGGGAGCGGGGGACCTGCGTCCGCCGCCGCCCGCTGCCGCTCGGCGGCAGGGCGCAGGCGGAGGGTGGAGCTGGGGGGTGCGTCCAGGTCCGCGGCGCCGGGGGTCGCTCCGGGGGGTGCGATGGCGGACCCGTTCGCCGAGCGCTGGCCCACGATGCGGCCCCGGAGCTGCTGCCGTCCGTGCCACTCGGTGAAGTCGAGGCGGCCGAGGAGCTCGGCCCGGCGCTTCAGCTCGGCGGTGAGGGACTGCGCGAACTCCCGCATACGGACCGGGTCGTGGGCCGCGAGATGCGTGGTGACATGGGGCAGGTCGGTGCAGACCCGCAGACCGTCACCGCGCGCGGCGGTGCCGCCGCCCGTGCTGTCCCACCCGTCGATGAGCACGATGCCCAGCCGGTCGGGGCGCTCCGCGGCGGCGAGCGACGCGGCGACGGAGCGCAGCAGCTCCGTACGCCCGCTGCCCGAGGGCCCCTCGATCAGCAGATGCGGGCCCTCCTGGGCGAGGTCCACGCTCGCCGGCCCGCGTGGCCCGGCGCCGAGCACGGCGACCGCGCGCCCGCCGAGCGCTTCTGTGTCGTCGGCCGCGTCCGCCCAGCGGGCCATCAGGGACGCGGGGGTGGCCCGGGCCAGCCCCAACTCGTCGAGCAGCCGCGCCGCTTGGGGCAACGGCGCGGACACGCGCGCGTGCCGCTCACCGGGGACGGTGTCCGTACGCAACGGGGCCAGCGCCCGTGCGAACCGCTCGGCCCAGGCCATGGACACCGCGTCGACGGAGGCCACGGTGCCATGGCCGACGGGTCCGCGGGGGAGTTCCGCGGCCTGGGTGCGGGTGGCGCCGGCGAGGGCGCCCGGTGCGACACGCATCAGCCGCAGCGCCGTGGCCACGTCCCCGCTGAGCAGGGCGACGGCTCCGCAGTCCCGGAACACCGACGAAGCCGCACAGGCCGCCTCATACGTCTCCGTCACCGGCGAGGCCGGCGACGCGGCCGCCGTCTCGGCGAGGCACACGACATGAATCCCGACCCCCGGCCCCTCAACCGCCAGCCGCGATACGGCTTCCCGCACGGCGGCGGGCCCGGGGTCACCGTCCACGACGACCACGGTGTACGGGCCGGGCCAGGCGCCGTCGCCGGCTTCGTCGGCCTGGGCCCAGGAGGGGCGGCGGTCGCGGCCACGGCTTCGGGGGGTGCCGTCGACTTGTCCGCCGCCGAGGGGGATTCCCAGGTGGGTGGCGTCGCGGTCGCGTGTGGGGGTGGGGCTGGGGGGCCTGGAACCGGGGGCGGAGTCCTGGTCGGGGGGCGCGGTGCTGGAGCCGGGGTCGCCGGGGGCAGTTGGGTCGGTTGGCGGGTGTCCTGGGTGGGCGCTGACGTGGTTGCCCGAACGGTGTCCCGGCCGGGCGCCTTCGGCGGACGGTTCGGGGCGGTGGCTCAGAGTGTCGTCGTAGCCGTGGCCGCGCTCACCGCCGAAGCGCTGGGCCGGGTTGGAGGTGCGCTCGGCGGCTCCGCCGCCGTAGCCGGGGGCGGAGCCGTGGTCGTCCGGCCGGTCTCCTGGGCGAGCGCCTTCGGCGGACGGACGGGGGCGGTGGCCGGCGTCGTCGCGCCCAGCACCGCTTCGGGCGTCCGGCTGGTGATCCGGGTGGGCCACCTCGGCGGTAGCCCTGGGGCGCGTGCCCGTGCCGCTGCCCGAGCCGCGCTTGCCACTGGCGCGGTTGCCCGATGCCTGACCCGGGCGGGCGCCGTCAGCGGACGGGGCGGTGGGGGCGCTCGCGTCGGTGCCGCGACTGGCGCCGGTTGGATCGCTCGACTGGTGATCTGCGTGGGCGCCTGCGGCTGTTGACTCGGGGCGGCTGGTTGCGGGGTCGTCGTGACCGGGCTCGCCACTGGCGCGGTTCCCCGTCGAGCGGCCCGGGCGGACGCCGTCCGCAGTCGCCCCGGAGCGGTCGGTCGCAGCGTCGTCGTAGCCGCGACCCCCACCGCCTTGGCCGGCCAATGGGTGACCAGTGTGGTCGCGGTCGGCGGACGGTCCGCTGCCGTACCCGCCCCCCGCCTCGCCGTCGCCCGCCCGGCGAGCCCCCGGGATCGCACCGGTCGTCTCCGGTGCGGCTGCGATATGGGCCTGGGCCCCGTGGGCCGCCGCCGTGGCCGCGTAAGAGGGACGGAGCCCCGTCCTGCGGGCGGTGTCCGTCGTGTGGTCCTCCAGGCGGCGGAGCAGTTCCTCCGTGCGGGATGTGGTCTGTTCACGGTCGTAGGCAAGGAGCAGGTGGCAGTCCTGGCCGTGGGCGGGGCGGACGTGGGGGAGCCAGCCGAGCCAGGACCACTCGGCGATGCGCTCTTCCAGGGGGCGCGAGCGGTCCGCGCTGAGCAGGACGATCTCCAGCGAGTCGGGGGAGTGCAGCGCGGCCAGCTGTGCCACCACCGCGCGCGCGAGCCCGGAGAGGCGGGGCCGCGGCCCCGCGATGCCCAGCGCCCCGACCTCACGCAAGCCGGTGGTCACCGGCACCGCGGGCAGCAGCCCGGAACCGTCCGGCGCGCTCCGGTCCGCTGTACCGAGCCGCACCGCGAGCGTCTCGGGGTGCCCGGGGCCACGCTCCCAAAGCCGCGGCCCCGGCCCGAGCGCGGCCAGGAGCAACGCCGCAGGGTCGGGCCACCGCTCCGGCTCACGGGCGCCCTCCGTGACGGGCTCGGGAGACGGCGCTGCGGCCGCTGCATCCTCTTCGGACCCCTCGTACGCCGACGAACCAGACTGTTCGCCCCGGCCGCCCGCCAGCCGCCGGGCCCACGCCGAGAGCCCGCCGCGTTTGCGAGCCTCGCGCGGCACCGTCGTACCCCTCGTCGGCGTGTCCTTCCGGGTGCTCTCTGCCCTCCCGTTGCTCTCGACCTCGGGTGCCCCGCCCTGTCCGGGCACGACCGGCGGTTCCACGGAGCCGTGCCCCTGCGCCCCGGAGGAAGTGCCTTCCGCGGCTCCCCACCCCGCCGTACCGAAGCCATGGTGGGTGTCGCTCGTCTTCAAGGCGGCGGAACCGGCGCCGGAACCGTCCCCCACGCGCGCGGGCGGCACGGTTCCGGCGGGCGCGGGCAGCGGCGGCGGCTCCTCGGGCGCCCCCAGCACCCGTACATGCCCCTCCCCGTCCGGCACCGTCTCCCGTACCGCCTCCGCATCGCCTGCGCGGGCCAGCCGCAACGCCGACTCACCCACCCGCAGCAGCGCCCCTGGCGCCAAGCGCACCGGGCGCTCGCCCACGCGCGCGCCGTCCAGCGTCGTGCCGTTCGTGGAGCCGAGGTCCGCGACCGACACCCGCCCGTCCGCCGCGACCGTGACGGCGCAGTGCAGGCGGGAGACGTCCGGGTCGTCCAGGGGCACGTCCGCGTCGGCGGAGCGGCCTATGTCGATACGGCCACCGTGCAGCAGATGGACGCCGCCCGCGTCCGGACCGGCGACGACATGGAGCCGGGCTTCGGCCGCGTGGACCTCGGGGCCGGGCTCCGACGGGGCGCCCAGGCACAGCACTGCGCCGTCGATCAGCGGCGGCTCACCGAGCGTGCAGCGCTGCGCGTCCAGCCGCTCCGCTCCCGCGTACAGCACACCGGGACCCTCGCCCCCGACCGCCGAGGCGAGGCCGGAGGCCACCGCGGCGAGCGCGGTCCCGGCGGGCGCCGTCACCAGCACGTCACAGGACGCGGCACGCCCCTCGGGGCGCGTCCCCAGCGGGTCTACGACGGTCAGCCGGATCTGCATCGCCGTCAGCGGTCCCTTCTGCGCGGGCGCCCGCGACGAGGCTGCGCTGCGATCCCCACCGCAGCTCCCCCCACCGCACTCGGGCACGTCGGCCAGTACGGGAAGCATCCTCGCACCTGCCACTGACAACGCGCCCGCATCCCACGAACAAGTGATCTTGATTGGTCGGCTCTGCCCGCAAAAGTGCCTGACCAATGCCCCATTGGGATCGATCACGCCAAGATCCGGCAACCAACCGCCCAGGAGTGAGCGTCTTTGCCTGAAACGGAAGGGATCGCCCCACGTAATCCACAGGACGGCATCCACAGGATGACGACAACCCGGTGCCAGTTCAGCGGCACTACAGTGGGGCGGAACACCCGAGCAAGGGTGACGGACCAGCCAAGCAAGCAGCAGGGAGCGCATGACGTGCGGCCGGTAGGGAGCAAGTACCTCCTTGAGGAGCCGCTTGGGCGCGGCGCCACAGGCACCGTCTGGCGAGCCCGCCAGAGGGAGACCGCGGGAGCCGAGGCGGCCGTTCCGGGCCAGCCCGGCGAGACGGTGGCGATCAAGGTCCTGAAGGAGGAACTCGCCAACGACGCGGATGTCGTGATGCGGTTCCTGCGGGAGCGCTCTGTCCTGCTCCGCCTCACCCACCCGAACATCGTCCGGGTGCGCGATCTCGTCGTCGAAGGCGACCTCCTCGCCCTCGTCATGGACCTGGTCGAAGGCCCCGACCTGCACCGCTACCTGCGTGAGAACGGCCCCTTCAGCCCCATGGCCGCCGCCCTCCTCACCGCCCAGGTCGCCGACGCGCTCGCCTCCAGCCACGCCGACGGCGTAGTCCACCGCGACCTGAAGCCGGCGAACGTCCTGCTCAAGCAGGACGGCGGCCAGATGCACCCGCTGCTGACCGACTTCGGCATCGCCCGGCTCGCCGACTCGCCCGGCCTGACCCGCACCCACGAGTTCGTCGGCACACCCGCGTACGTCGCCCCCGAGGGCGCCGAGGGCCGCCCGCAGACCTCCGCCGTCGACATCTACGGCGCCGGAATTATGCTGTACGAGCTGGTCACCGGCCGTCCGCCGTTCGGCGGCGGGTCCGCTCTGGAGGTGCTCCACCAGCACCTCAGCGCCGAACCGCGCCGCCCCTCCACGATCCCCGACCCCCTGTGGACGGTCATCGAGCGCTGCCTGCGCAAGAACCCGGACGAACGACCCAGCGCCGAGAACCTCGCCCGCGGCCTGCGTACGGTCGCCGAGGGCGTCGGCGTGCACGCGACCTCCGCGCAGATCGCCGCCGCCGAGGGCGTGGCCGCGCTGCTCGCCCCGGACCCGGCACCCGCCACCGTCCCGGGCATGGCGGGCGCCGCCGACCCCACCCAGGTGCTGCCGCACGGCGCCGGCTCGTACGACCCGAACGGCGCGACCAGCGTCCTGCCGCACACCGGCACCGGTGACGCCGACCCCACCTCCGTACTGCCTCACCGCGGCGCCTCCGACCCCACCTCGGTGATGCCGCCGGTGCCGCCGAACCAGCCGCCGTCCGGCGGCCCGGAGGATCCGCACCCCTGGCAGAACCAACTGCGCGCGGCCCGCGACCGCAACGAGCAGACGCAGGTCCAGTCGTATCTCGACCCCGGCGAGGACCCGCTCCGGCGACGTCCCCAGCGACAGGTCGCCCGCCCGCAGCCGCAGCCGCGACAGCGGCCCCAGCAGCGACCTCAGCAGGGCTATCCGCCCCAGGGCCAGCCGCAGCAGTACGCGCCTCAGCGACAGCCCCAGCAGCAGCCGCAGCGATACGCTCCCGCGCCGCCGCCGCCCCAGCAGCCCGCGTCGAGGCCTCCTCGCGAGCCCCGGCCGCCGCGTGAGCCGCGCCGGCGCAGCGCCAACCCGATGAAGATCCCTGGGCTCGGGTGCCTCAAGGGGTGCCTGTTCACGATCATCATTCTCGTTGTGGCGGGGTGGCTGATCTGGGAACTGAGCCCCCTCCAGGGCTGGATCGGGACGACCAAGGGGTACTGGGAGCAGCTCACGGACTGGTTCCAGACGGCGACGGACTGGGTGGGGGACTTGAGCTCGGGATCGGGTTCTGGTTCCGGCCAGTAGACCCTTCGTGTAGCCCGTTCATGCCTGTACTGGCCTCCTCGGCTCCACTTCGAATCCCCAGAACCGCGGTGCGGTTCTGGGGATTTGTCGACACCTGGCGGGTGATTTCTGTCTCCGGAGTGAAGGTTGGGTCTGTGGGCGCGTAGCTTTAGCGACAACACGCGTCCGTAGGAGCAGTCTTGGCACGGAAGATCGGAAGCCGGTACACCGCGCACCAGATTCTGGGGCGGGGCAGCGCCGGCACGGTGTGGCTGGGCGAGGGGCCGGAGGGGCCCGTCGCCATCAAGCTGTTGCGTGAGGACCTCGCCTCCGACCAGGAGCTCGTGGGGCGCTTCGTTCAGGAACGGACGGCGCTGCTCGGGCTCGATCATCCGCATGTCGTCTCCGTACGTGACCTGGTGGTCGACGGCAACGACCTGGCGCTGGTCATGGATCTCGTACGGGGGACGGATCTGCGCACCCGTCTCGACCGCGAGCGGCGGCTGGCTCCCGAGGCCGCGGTCGCGATCGTCGCGGACGTCGCGGACGGGCTGGCTGCCGCGCACGCGGCCGGTGTCGTCCACCGGGACGTCAAGCCGGAGAACATACTGCTCGACATGCAGGGACCGCTCGGGCCCGGCGGCTCGCATCCGGCGTTGCTGACGGACTTCGGTGTGGCCAAGCTCATCGACTCGCCGCGGCGGACCCGGGCGACGAAGATCATCGGTACGCCGGACTATCTGGCTCCCGAGATCATCGAGGGGCTGCCCCCTCGGGCGGCCGTCGACATCTACGCGCTGGCGACCGTGCTGTACGAGCTGCTGGCCGGGTTCACACCGTTCGGCGGCGGTCACCCCGGAGCGGTGCTGCGGCGGCATGTCACGGAGACGGTGGTACCGCTTCCCGGCATTCCCGACGAGCTGTGGCAGCTGCTCGTGCAGTGTCTGGCGAAGGCGCCGGCGTCAAGGTTGCGGGCGTCCGAGCTGGGGGCGCGGCTGCGGGAGCAGCTGCCCGAACTGGCGGGGATGCCGCCGCTGGATGTGGACGAGCCGGAGCCGGAGTCCGACGCGGCGCCCGCGGAGCCGGAGGCTCGGCGCGACGTCGAGCGGGTGCGGCGGGGTGCTGTGCCGCTGGTGCCGGGGCGTGCCGCGCCGGACTCGAACCGTGACACGCATACGAGCATGCGCGTGCCGGGGCCGGACGAGCTGGCGGGCGGCGCCAGGGGCACCGCCCGCGCGCCCCGCGCCGCCGGTGCCCCGCGGCCCGGCTCCGCCCGCAACCGTGCCGCGGCCCGGCGCCGACGCCTCACGCTCAGCGCGGTGGCCGTCGCCCTCGCGGCGGCGGTCGGCATCGGCACGTGGCTCGCCACGACGGGCGACAACGCGGACGCGAAGCCGCAGGAAACGGGGACATCGGCTCCGGCTTCGCCGTAACCGCCGCCCCCCTCGGCGGGGTGCCTACGGGGCAGGGGGGTTGGGGGTGCGTTGGCAGCTGCGGGTCCGTTGCGGCTGGTCGCACAGTTCCCCGCGCCCCTGACGGGGCGCGGGCCGCACGACGGCCCAAGCCCCCACCCGCCCAGGGCACGGGGAACTGCGCGAGCAACCCCTGACAGCCCGCAGCCCCCAGTTTTCGGGAAGGGGCGGGGCTGGGGAAAAGAACGCCCGCACGCCGGCCTCCGCTCACCGGCCTGCCCCACTTGGCGGAGCCAGTACGCTGGGGGTGTGGCAGTTGTCGATGTATCCGAAGAGCTCAAATCCCTCTCCGCGACCATGGAGTCGATCGAGGCCGTCCTGGACCTCGACACGCTGAGGGCAGATATCGCCGTGCTCGAGGAGCAGGCGGCAGCGCCGTCCCTGTGGGACGACCCGGAAGCGGCGCAGAAGATCACCAGCAAGCTGAGCCACCTCCAGGCGGAGGTCCGCAAGGCGGAAGCCCTGCGCAGCCGGATCGACGATCTGGGAGTGCTCTTCGAGATGGCCGAGGAGGAGGACGACCCGGACACCCGCGCCGAGGCCGAGACGGAGCTCACCGCCGTCAGGAAGGCGTTGGACGAGATGGAGGTCCGGACGCTGCTGTCGGGGGAGTACGACTCCCGCGAGGCACTCGTCAACATCCGCGCGGAAGCCGGCGGCGTCGACGCCGCGGACTTCGCCGAGAAGCTCCAGCGCATGTACCTGCGCTGGGCCGAACAGCAGGGCTACAAGACCGAGGTCTACGAAACCTCGTACGCGGAGGAGGCCGGCATCAAGTCGACCACCTTCGCCGTCCAGGTGCCTTACGCCTACGGGACGTTGTCGGTGGAGCAGGGCACGCACCGGCTCGTCAGGATCTCGCCGTTCGACAACCAGGGGCGTCGGCAGACCTCGTTCGCGGGCGTGGAGGTGCTGCCCGTCGTCGAGAAGACCGACCACATCGAGATCGACGAGTCCGAGCTGCGGGTGGATGTGTACCGCTCGTCCGGTCCCGGCGGTCAGGGCGTCAACACCACTGACTCCGCGGTGCGGTTGACCCACATCCCCACGGGAATCGTCGTCTCCTGCCAGAACGAGCGGTCGCAGATCCAGAACAAGGCGACCGCCATGAACGTACTGCAGGCGAAGCTGCTGGAGCGGCGCCGGCAGGAGGAGCAGGCCAAGATGGACGCCCTCAAGGGCGACGGCGGCAACTCCTGGGGCAACCAGATGCGTTCGTACGTCCTGCACCCGTACCAGATGGTCAAGGATCTGCGCACGGAGTACGAGGTGGGCAATCCGGAGGCTGTGTTCAATGGCGAGATCGATGGCTTCCTGGAGGCCGGAATTCGCTGGCGCAAGCAGCAGGCGAAGTAAGCGACTTTCGCAGGCGTCGTTTTGTCGACAGGGCAACTGCCGTCTTATGGACGGCAGTTGCCCTTTCTGCAGTCCAATGTCTGGGTTTTACGTCACACTCACATTGAGTATCGGCCGTCATATGACCTTGATCTGGACATCACGGTCGCAACGACCTTGACGATGCTTTGAAGAACAGGAAGGCTGACGCGCGGCATGCGTATCTCTGGGGCGCATGTGAACCGGGGGGCTTCGAGAGCGTCCCTGATGTCGTCGCCCCAGGCGCTGCTCCATTCACGATGAGCTATCTGGGGGTAGCAGGCAGATGACCAAGAAGACGCGGATCCGTGTCGCGCGGGTGGCCGCCGGTGCGGTGATCGCCGCCGGTGCTTCGCTGACCGCCGCGGGTGCCGCTTCGGCCCTTGACGTCGGCGTCGAGGTGGGCGGTCTGAGCGTCGGCGCCAGCGCCGACAAGAACGGTGTCGGTGTCGGCCTCGGTGTCGAGGACCCGACCGACCCGCCTACGGAGATCCCGACCGACGAGCCGCCGACGGACGAGCCTCCCACCGACGAGCCGCCGACCGACGAGCCGCCGACGGACGAGCCTCCCACCGACGAGCCGCCGACCGATGAGCCTCCCACCGACGAGCCCACCGAGGACCCGGGCAATGGCAACGGCGGTGGCAACGGTAACGGCGGTGGTAACGGCGGTGGCGGCAACGACACCGACCCCGACGGCGGCTCGCAGCCCGTCGAGCAGGGTGAGGGCAAGGAGAGCCTGACCGACACCGGCAGCGGTACGGGTACCGGCACGGGCGCCTCGGACACCTCCGCCCAGGGCACCGGCGGTGGCGGCGAGCTCGCCGAGACCGGCGCCGCCGAGACCACCTTCCTGCTGGTCGGTGCGGCCACGATGATCGCCGGCGGTATCGGCTTCCGCATGCTGCCCCGCCTCATGAACGGCCGCGGCGCCGCCGCCTGACGCCTGTCAGAGGCTGACCCGCCGTAGGCGTACGAACACGAGAAGGGCCCGGAGTCCAGTACCAGTCCAGTACCAGGACTCCGGGCCCTTCTCGCCGTACACGTCATGCCTCTTGCTGTGCTGCTTGCTGTACGAAGTGCCTCGCCGCTCGCTACGCGGTCTGGTGCGCCAGCAGGGCCACGGCCGCGATCAGCACGGCCAGCAGCGCGATCAGCGCCATGGGGTTCAGGCCCGCGAACGGGCTCTCCTGCTGCAGCCGCTCCCTGTTCGCACGGCAGACGGGGCAGCGGCCTTCATTCACGGGCGCGGCACAGTTCGCGCACACCAACCGGTCGTACGTCATGCGCTCGCCCTCCTTGCACCGGTTCCACGTAGACAACGCTCTCAACGCTCTCAGGAACGAGAACGTTCCCCTCCACTGTGCCAGGTTCCCCGGATTTAGGCTCGCGTCCCCTTATCCTTCGCGGTCCTGGCGCATTCGAGCCCTTCCCATGTGCGACAAAACGTGCAACCCTCGCGCAACCCCGACCGGCGACTGCGCCCGCCCGCCGGGTTCGCGTATGGTCACGCTCACCTACCCCCGCTGACTCGTGGTGCATCCGTGATCCGATTCGACAACGTCTCCAAGGTCTACCCAAAGCAGACCCGCCCCGCACTCAGGGATGTCTCCCTGGAGGTCGAGCGCGGCGAGTTCGTGTTCCTGGTGGGCTCCTCCGGCTCCGGAAAGTCCACCTTCCTGCGGCTGATCCTGCGCGAGGAGCGCACCAGCCACGGCCAGGTCCACGTCCTGGGCAAGGACCTCGCGCGCCTGTCCAACTGGAAAGTGCCGCACATGCGCCGCCAGTTGGGGACGGTGTTCCAGGACTTCCGGCTGCTGCCGAACAAGACGGTCGGCGAGAACGTCGCGTTCGCGCAGGAGGTCATCGGCAAGTCCCGCGGCGAGATCCGTAAATCCGTGCCCCAGGTGCTCGACCTCGTCGGGCTCGGCGGCAAGGAGGACCGGATGCCGGGCGAACTCTCCGGTGGTGAGCAGCAGCGTGTCGCCATCGCGCGCGCCTTCGTCAACCGGCCGAAGCTGCTCATCGCCGACGAGCCGACCGGAAACCTCGACCCGCAGACCTCCGTCGGCATCATGAAGCTGCTCGACCGCATCAACCGGACGGGCACCACCGTCCTGATGGCGACCCACGACCAGAACATCGTGGACCAGATGCGCAAGCGCGTCATCGAGCTGGAGCAGGGCCGCCTCGTCCGCGACCAGGCACGCGGCGTCTACGGCTACCAGCACTAGGGCCTGTGTCGGAAGTGGCGCCTGCCTCGCGGCGTCTGGCACGCACGCTCGCCGCGTTGCCGAAAGGCCCTAGTAGCTCCGCTACGAGGACCTTCCGGCGCCTTGCGATCGCACGCACCAGACGCCGCGAGGCCCGCCCTTCGGGCGGACGACGCCACTTCCGACACAGGCCCTCCCCGCCCGCAGCTGTCCATGGAAAGGCCTGAGTAGACGCCATGCGCGCCCAGTTCGTCCTGTCGGAGATCGGCGTCGGTCTCCGCCGCAATCTGACGATGACCTTCGCGGTCATCGTCTCCGTAGCCCTCTCCCTCGCCCTGTTCGGCGGCTCGCTCCTGATGAGCGATCAGGTCAGCACGATGAAGGGCTACTGGTACGACAAGGTCAACGTCTCGATCTTCCTCTGCAACAAGAGCGACGCGGAGTCCGACCCCAACTGCGCCAGGGGAGCGGTCACCACCGAGCAGAAGAAGCAGATCGAGACCGACCTCGAGAAGATGTCCGTCGTCGACACCGTCGCGCACGAGTCGTCGGACCAGGCGTACAAGCACTACAAAGAGCAGTTCGGCGACTCCCCGCTGGCCAGCTCGCTCACGCCGGACCAGATGCAGGAGTCCTTCCGCATCAAGCTGACGGACCCGGAGAAGTACCAGGTCATCGCCACCGCCTTCGACGGCCGTGACGGGGTTCAGTCGGTGCAGGACCAGAAGGGCATCCTGGACAACCTCTTCGAGCTGCTCAACGGCATGAACTGGGCGGCCCGCGCGCTGATGGCGATGATGCTCGTCGTCGCGCTGATGCTGATCGTCAACACGGTGCGCGTCTCGGCGTTCAGCCGCCGCCGGGAGACCGGCATCATGCGTCTCGTGGGAGCCTCCGGCTTCTACATCCAGGCCCCGTTCATCATGGAGGCCGCCGTCGCCGGACTCATCGGCGGAACGGTCGCGTGCGGGTTCCTGGTGATCGCCAGATACTTCATCATCGATCACGGACTCGCCCTGTCGGAGAAGCTGACTCTGATCAACTTCATCGGCTGGGACGCGGTGTTGAAGTATCTTCCGCTCATCCTCGCCACAAGTCTGCTGATGCCCGCGCTTGCCGCGTTCTTCGCGTTGCGCAAGTACCTGAAGGTGTGACGCATACCAATGGGGCCGTACTGCCGACGAGGCGTACGGCCCCTTGCCTTGTCCTAGACTCACCGGCATGTCAGGTCGAGACCTGTTCTGTCCGCCCCGCCGTATCCGCCGCGGGGCGGCCCTGACGTTGGTCTTCGCGAGCGTCCTCGCCACAGGTGCCGCGACCGGCTCTTTCAGCGCATCCGACCAGAAATCCTCTTCCCAGGGCGCCCGAACCGCGACGGTCGGGTCCGCCGCCGAGTCCGCCGGGTCCGCCGCCGGGTCCGCCGACTCCGGCAGTCGCCAGGATGATGTCTCCGAGGCCGCAGCCGAGGCGATGGCCGACGGCAAGTCGCCCGTGGAGGCGGCTGAGCGCGCGGTGAGCCGCAGCGGCGACCGCTGGGGCGCGGTGTACTCCGAGGGCGAGTACGAGGAGTTCGAGGAGGCCCTCGACGGCGCCTACACCGGCGTCGGCCTGTGGGCCCGCCGCGAGCGCGACGGACGTATCGCGGTGGCCCGCGTGCGGGACGGCTCGCCCGCGGAAGCCGCCGGGATCCGCAAGGGCGACCGGCTGCGCAGCGTCGACGGCAAGCGCGTCGACGGCCGGCCGGTGACCGAGGTCGTCGCGTTACTCCGCGGCGACGCCACCGGCGACGCCGCCGGTACGGCCGTCTCCCTGGGCCTGGAGCGCGGCAAGCGCGCGTGGACCGAGACGGTGCGCCGGGCGAGGCTTTCCACGGAGTCCGTGACGGTACGCGAACTCGCCGGCGACGTCACCGTGATCAAGGTCGCCGCCTTCACCAAGGGCTCCGGCGAACTCGTACGGGCCGCCGTGGCCGGGACCCCTGCCGGCGCCCGGATCGTTCTCGACCTGCGCGCGAACTCCGGCGGCCTGGTCACCGAGGCCGTCACCGCCGCCTCCGCCTTCCTCGACGGCGGCCTGGTGGCGACGTACGACGTACGCGGCGATCAGCGCGCCCTGCACGCCGAGCCGGGCGGCGACACCTCCAGACCCCTGGTCGCGCTCGTCGACGGCGGCACGATGAGCGCGGCCGAGCTCCTCACGGGTGCCCTGCAGGACCGTGGACGCGCGGTCGTCGTGGGCTCCAGGACCTTCGGCAAGGGCTCGGTCCAGATGCCGAGCCGCCTCCCCGACGGTTCCGTCGCCGAACTGACCGTCGGGCACTACCGCACTCCCTCCGGGCGCAGGGTCGACGGCAGCGGCATCAGCCCCGACCTGGAGGTCGAGGAAGGCGTCCTGGAACGGGCCGAGACGGTATTGAGTGGCCTCGGGGACCCCTCGTAGTGCGAAAATGGCCGCACTATGGCTAAGGAAAAAGGGCGCAAGCTGATCGCGCAGAACAAGAAGGCGCGGCACGACTACCACATCCTCGACACCTACGAGGCCGGCCTGGTCCTCATGGGAACCGAGGTGAAGTCCCTGCGCCAGGGCCGGGCGTCGCTGGTCGACGGGTTCGTGTCCCTGGAGGGGCACGAGGCGTGGCTCTACAACGTGCACGTCCCCGAGTACAGCCAGGGCACGTGGACCAACCACAGCGCCCGGCGCAAGCGCAAGCTCCTGATGCACCGCGAGGAGATCGACAAGCTGGAGCAGAAGTCCCAGGAGACGGGCCACACCATCGTGCCCCTCGCGCTGTACTTCAAGGACGGCCGAGCCAAGATCGAGATCGCGCTGGCGAAGGGCAAGAAGGAGTACGACAAGCGCCAGACCCTGCGCGAGAAGCAGGACCGGCGGGAGACGGAGCGCGCGGTGTCGGCGGTACGGCGGCGGCAGCAGGCGTAGCGGGTTCCCGGGTCCCGGCCCCGGGAATAGGTTGGCACCGACGTGCGTTGGTCACGTACGATGGCAGCTGCACCCCACAGCGGGTGCGGGCCCCTCTCCGGAGGGGATTGAAAAATCAACATGGGGATGATCGGTTTCGACAGCGGATGTCGAAGCAGGGGAAGCGTGTCGAGGAAGCGGCCATGATCTCGTAAACCACAGGCCGAAAAAAATAATCGCCAATTCTAAGAGCGATTCTCCCCAGGCTTTCGCCCTCGCTGCCTGATTTAAGTAGCGAAGCGAAGCCTCTCTGATGGGAGTGTCAGCCCGGGCTCGTTCCCGACCCGGATCCTGGCATCAGCTAGGGAACTAAACCTCTAAGCCCGGTCACGGGGCATAGAGGGAAATCAAATAGTGACTGGGCCTGTCGGCGACTTGTTCGCGTGATCGCCGGGGCCGAGAAAAGCGCAGCGAACTGCACACGGAGAAGCCCTGGTTCTGCACCGTTGGACGCGGGTTCGATTCCCGCCATCTCCACAAGCGTCTGGGGGCATGCCCCCCAGACCGCCTCATCCCATGTGAGACGAAGGCCCGGTGGTCATGACGACCACCGGGCCTTCGTCGTATCGCTCGAGCCGCGGGCTTTCGTCAGCGCTCGTCAGGGCCGCCGCCCCGTGCTCTCCCGCACCGTCAGCCGCGGCGGCAGCAGCGTCGCCTCCGGTACGGACGCGCCGCCCAGCTTCTTCATCAGCAGTTCGACCGCTCCTGTACCCACCTCGGCGGACGGTATGGCGACCGAGGTGACGGGGACGCGGACGCGGGCGGCCAGCTCGTCCGGGCAGATCGCGGTGACGGAGAGGTCGCCGGGGACACGCAGGCCGAGCTGCTCGAAGGCGTCGATGAGAGGTTCGACGATCGGCTCGTTGTGGACGACGACACCTGTCAACGCCGGGCGTTCGCGGAGGAGTTGCTCGGCGACCTGGCGGGCCGCCGCGGGCTCCGCCTCGCACGGGTGCACCGAGGAGGACAGCCCGTGCCGGTCCGCCGCCGCGGTGAAGCCCCGTACGACCCGCTGGGCGAAGCCCGTCTCCCGTACGTACACCTCGGGCGGTGAGCCCACGAGTGCGATCACCCGGTGGCCGAGGCCCGCCAGATGCTCGACGCACACCTCGCCCGCCGCCTGGAAGTCCAGGTCGATGCAGGTGAGCCCGTCGGGCTCGGCCGGGAACCCGATCAGCACCGAGGGCCGGTCCAGAGCGCGCAGCAACGGCAGCCGCCCGTCGTGGAGCTGGACGTCCATCACGATGAGCGCGTCCACGAGCGCCGTGTCCGCGACCCGCCGCAGCCCGTCCTCGCCCTCCTCCTGGGTGAGCAGCAGTACGTCGTGATCGTGCCGGCGCGCCGTCGTCACCACGGACACCGCGAACTGCATCACCACCGGCACATGGATGCCCGCCCTCAACGGCACCACCAGCGCGAGCACATTGGACCGGCTGCTGGCCAGCGCCCGCGCGCCCGCGTGCGGCCGGTAGCCCAGCTCGCGGATGCTTTCCTCGATCCGCTGCCGGGTCTCCTCGGAGATCGGGCGCTTGCCGCTCAGCGCGTACGAAACGGTGCTGGGGGAGACACCCGCGTGCCGCGCCACGTCGGTGATCTTCACCATGTCCCTTCCTGTTCCGGGGAGTTCAGTTCCAGCGACACAAATCCTGTCCCGGCCTTGGCCCGTACCGTCCGTCCGCCGGCGGACAGTCCCCAGGGCGCCGCGGGATCGCTCGACGAGGCCCGCAGCGTGTCCCCTTCGCGTACGACCGTGAAGGTCACGCCGTCCACAGGCACCGTGACCTGTGCGCCGCGTTCCAGGCCGTACGCGTGCAGGGTGACACCATCCGCGTACGGATAGTCGGGCCGGTCCTCGACGTCACCGACCGGAATCACCGCACCCGGCCTGACCAGCAACGGAACGCTAGAGAACCCGTGCTTCTCGCGCGCCCAGCGCGGCCCGGTGACGGTCTGCCCGCTGAGGAAATGGGTCCAGGTGCCCTCGGGGACGTAGTACGACACCTCGCCCTCGTCCGAGAACACGGGCGCGACCAGCAGATCGGAACCGAGCATGTACTGCCGCTCCAGATGCGCGCACCCGGGATCGTCCGGGAACTCCAGGACCATCGCCCGCATCATCGGCACCCCCTCCGCGTGGGCGGCGCGGGCAGCCTCGTACAGATACGGCATGAGGCGGAGCTTGAGCCTGGTGAACAGCCGCAGCACATCGACGGCTTCCTCGTCGAACAGCCACGGCACGCGATACGACGACGAGCCGTGCAGCCTGCTGTGCGAGGACAGCAGTCCGAAGGCGATCCACCGCTTGAACAGGGCGGGCGTCGGCGTGCCCTCGAAGCCGCCGATGTCATGGCTCCAGTAGCCGAAGCCGGACAGGCCGAGGGAGAGTCCGCCGCGCAGCGACTCCGCCATCGACTCGTACGTCGCCTCGCAGTCGCCGCCCCAGTGCACCGGGAACTTCTGGCTGCCGACCGTCGCCGACCGCGCGAAGACCACGGCCTCCTGCTCGCCGCGGTGCTCGCGCAGCACGTCGAAGACGGTGCGGTTGTAGAGGTACGTGTAGTAGTTGTGCATCCGCTCCGGGTCGCCGCCGTCCGCGTACGCCACGTCCACCGGGACCCGCTCGCCGAAGTCGGTCTTGAAGCAGTCGACGCCCTGCGCGAGCAGTGCCCGAAGTTTCGACGCGTACCAGTCGCGGGCGGCCGGGCTCGTGAAGTCGACCAGTGCCATTCCCGGCTGCCACAGGTCCCACTGCCAGACGCTGCCGTCCGGCTTCTTCAGCAGATGCCCGAGGGTCCGCCCCTCCGCGAACAGCGGGGAACGCTGCGCGATGTAGGGATTGATCCACACGCTGATGTGCAGTCCGCGTTCCTTGAGCCGCTTGAGCATGCCCTCCGGGTCGGGGAAGACCCGCGGATCCCACTGGAAGTCGCACCAGTTGAACTCGCGCATCCAGAAACAGTCGAAGTGGAAGACGGACAGCGGCAGTTCGCGCTCCTCCATGCCCTCGATGAAGGAGGTGACGGTGGCCTCGTCGTACGAGGTGGTGAAGGACGTCGACAGCCACAGCCCGAACGACCAGGCGGGCGGCAGGGCGGGACGGCCGGTGAGCGCCGTGTACTTGCGCAGGATGTCCTTGGGCGTCGGCCCGTAGATGACGTAGTACGTCAACTGCTGTGTCTCGGCGCTGAACTGGACCCGCGAGACCGTCTCCGAGCCGACCTCGAACGACACCCGTCCCGGATGGTCGACGAAGACGCCGTAGCCCGCGTTCGTCAGATAGAACGGGACGTTCTTGTAGGCCTGTTCCGTGGCCGTGCCGCCGTCGGCGTTCCACATGTCGACGACCTGGCCGTTCTTGACCAGCGGCCCGAAGCGCTCCCCGAGGCCGAAGACGTTCGTGCCCACGCCGAGGTTCAGCTGCTCCCGCAGATAGTGGCCCCCCTCGGCGTCCCGCATGATGCCCATGCCCTTGCGGCCACTGCTGGTGAGGGTGCGGCCGTCGGCGAGGAAGTCGATGTGCCAGGGGCCGTCGCGGGAGACCTTCACGGACAGGGCGCCCGCGGTGAGGGTCGCGTACTCGTCGTCGTACGAGGCCGTCGCCGCGACCTCCTCCTTACTCACCTCGAACTCGGGCCCGCGTGGCTCCTCGCCCTCGAAGTGTGTGAACGTCACGCCGATGACATCGGGCATCGGCGCATGCGCGCTGATCGTCACGACCGGTCCCTTCAACAGGTCGCCGCGGTGGCGGATGGGCTGGGTCGGCGCGTGGATCTCCAACGTGCCCTGCTCGGCGGTGACATCGAGGACCTCGACCGGATGGGCCGCGGTCACGCCCTCGCGCAGCAGCCAGTAGCCGTCGCTGAACTTCACCGGCACACCCCTTACTTGACGGCACCCACGGCGATACCGCGGGTGAGTGTCCGCTGGAAGACGAGGAAGAAGACGATGGCGGGCAGTACGCCGAGGAGGGCGGCCGCGTTCGTCATCGTGGCGTCCATCAGGCGCTGGCCCTGGAGCACACCGAGCGCCACCGACACCGTCTGGTTGTCGTTCGAGATCAGCATGACCAGTGGCAGCAGGAACTCGTTCCAGGTCCAGATGAAGAAGAGGACCAGCAGCACTCCGATGGTCGGCCGGCTGACGGGGACCACGATCCGCCACAGCACCTGCCACTTGTTCGCCCCGTCGATCCGGGCAGCCTCGATGATCTCGCGCGGGAACTGCCCGAGAATGGACGACAGCAGATACGTACCGAAGGCCGCCTGGATCACCGTGAAGACGATGATCACGCTCAGCCGGGTGTCGTAGATGCCGGCTTCCTTGCTCAGGTAGTAGATCGGGTAGACCAGCGCCTCCTGCGGCAGCATGTTCGCCAGCACGAAGAACGCCAGCACCCAGGTGCGGCCCTTGATCCGGCCGATGCCGATCGCGTACGCGTTGAGGACGGACAGCACGGCGGCCCCTACGGCCACACTGCCGCTGATCAGGATCGAGTTGACGAGCTTCTGCCCGAAGTCGACGCGCTCCCAGAAGTCCTTCAGGCCGTCGAGATAGAGGCCGTCGGGAAGGCTCAGGGGGCCGTTCGACGAGTACTCGGCCGGGGACTTCACCGCGTTGACCGCGACGATCAGGAACGGCAGCACCATGAAGGCGGCGGCGATGACGAGGGCGACGAGGACGGGATAGCGGCGTATGGCTGTCGTCATCTGCGGAGCCTCTCCTCGGTCACGAGCCCTGCCTCGGTCACGAGCTCTGCCTCGGTCAATTGATGAGCCCTTCCTCGGCGTCCTCCGCGCGGGTCTGGAGCTTGAGGCCGATCAGGGCCAGCGCCAGGATGATCACGGTCAGTACGGTCGAGATCGCGGCGCCATAGCCGACCTGCGTCTTCTCGAAGAACGTGGTGAAGGAGAAGTACGAGGGCACATTGGTGGCCCCGCCGGGCCCGCCCTTGGTGAGCACGTACACGGCGCCGAACACCTTGAGCGCGGCGATCGTGCACCACAGGAGGACCACATAGATCTCCGGGCGGATCTGCGGCAGCGTGATGTGCCAGAACCGCCGCCACCATCCGGCGCCGTCCAGCTCGGCGGCCTCGTACAACTGCGGGTCCACACGCTGGAGTCCGGACATGAAGACGACCAGCGGGAAGCCGATCTGCACCCAGACCATGACGCCCATGACGCTGTAGAGCGCGAAGTCGGGGTCGCCGAGCCAGTCCTGCTGGAAGCTTTCGAGACCGATGGCCTTCAGCAGCTCGTTCAGCGAACCGTTGTCCGGCGCCAGGATCCAGCTCCACACGATGCCCGCGACCGCGATCGGCAGCACCTGCGGAAGATAGAAGCAGGCGCGCAGCACGGCGGCCGTCCTCGTCCCGAAGTGCTTGCCGACGAAGTCGAACAGGGCGGCGGCGAGGATCAGTCCGATGACCGTCGGTACGGCCGCCATGGCGACGACCATGAAGAGGCTGTGCCGGAAGGAGGCCCAGAACTCGCTGTCGTCCATCAGCTCGCGGTAGTTGGCGAGCCCGGACCACTCCGGAGAGCCCACGCCCTGCCAGTCGGTGAAGCTCACCCCCGTGTTCATCAGGAACGGCACGACGACGACCGCGAGGAAGGCGAGTACTCCGGGGAGCAGGAACAGGGCGTACGAGTCACGGGGGCGGCGCGGGAGCCTGGTCCCGGAGTGCTTTTCGACGACCCGCCCGCCCCGTTCGACGGTCACCGTCATTGCTTCGGTACGTCCTTGTCGTACGCCTCCTGAAGCGCCGTGAGGTAGTCGTCCGGCGACCCGCTCCCGGTGATCAGCTTCTGCGTCTCGGAGACGAGGACGTCGTAGAAGCCGGGGACGGGCCAGTCGGGATAGAAGGCCAGACCGTCCCTCTCCGACAGGGTGTTGAAGTCGCCGATCAGCTTCTTGGCCTTCGGGTCCGTGATGGCCGACGCGTCGGCGGCCACCGGCACTCCGCCCTTGTTGCCCAGCAGGTTCTGGATCTTCTCCGACATCGTGATGTCGATGAAGTCGTACGCCAGCTCCTTGTTCTCGGCGCCCTTGGGCACGACCCAGAGGTTGCCGCCGGAGCCGAGGGTCATGTCCGACCCGGGCCACAGGAACGTGCCCCAGTCGAAGTTGTTCTCCTCGGCGAAACGGCCGTACCACCAGCTGCCGGAGAACAGGATGGGGTACTCACCGGAGATGAACGCCGTGCCCGCGTCCTCCGCCTTCGCGCCGCTGGACTTCTTGCTGATGTAGCCCTTCTTCACCCAGTCCGCGAAGGTCTCCGCGCCGTACGTCCAGGCCTCGTCGTGGAAGTCCGTCTTGCCCTTGTACAGCTCGTACTTGTCGACCCAGGCGCGGTCCGCCTTGGTGAGCGCGAGCTGGTAGAGGTACTGATGCGCCACGTACTCGGCGCCGGCGTTGGAGAGCGGGGTGACGCCCTTGTCGACGAACTTGTCCATGGCGGCGGTGAGTTCGTCGAACGTGGTGGGCTCGGTGATCCCGTGCTTCTTGAAGAGGTCCTTGTTGTAGAAGACCATCGTGTACTCGGCGTAGTTGGGGATCCCGTACCAGTTGCCGGAACCCATCACGCCGTCGGCGCTGTACTGGCTGGTGGTGCGCACGCCGGAGCTGAGCTTCTTGTCCCAGCCGCGCTTGGTGGCTTCGCCGGTGAGGTCGGTGAGGAGCCCCTGCTTGGAAAGGAGTCCGGCCGTCGCGTTGCCCTTGTTGTACTCCATGAGGTCGGGCGCATCGCTGGAGTTGAGGACCATCGGGGCCGTCTTCTGGATCTGTTCGAAGCCCTTCTCCTCGAACTTCACCTTCACGCCCGGATGCGTCCTCTCGAACTCCTTGATGGCTTCGTTCCACGCCACGCCCATCGCACTGTTGGGCGCTTCGTAGTGCCATAGCCGCAGCGTCTTCCCATCGGAGGACCCGCTGTCCGAATCGCCGCAGGAGGCCAGCAGCAGGGCTCCGCTCAGAGCCGCCGCGGCCACCGCCACAACACGCCTTCGTGCCGTCAACATCCTGTGCCTCCAGGGGAGTCGGATGGGTATCGAGACATCACGCAGCGCTCATCGAATCGATTCGATACGTGACGTCGAAGCGCTTCGACGGGCGAAGGTATGTGGGGGTTGGGGGCGCGTCAATGGGGTGGGCGTGGATTGGGGCGAAGTGGAGGTGGGGGTTTCGGTCGTGCCGGGTCGGCCGGCCTCCGATGAACGGCGCCTCAACGGACACCGG
Source organism: Streptomyces vastus (assembly GCF_039532825.1). Classification (NCBI taxonomy): domain Bacteria; kingdom Bacillati; phylum Actinomycetota; class Actinomycetes; order Kitasatosporales; family Streptomycetaceae; genus Streptomyces; species Streptomyces vastus. The sequence continues at coordinate 96,021 of NZ_BAAASJ010000005.1, read as the reverse complement.
GGATGACGAGTTGTACGGCGGCGCCGGCACGGACACGCTCTCCGGCGGCGCGGGCAGGAACATCGTCGTGCAGGACTGACGGTTCTCAACGCCCGGGGAACTGCCGCGTCACCCGCGCAGTCTGCCGACTCATCCGTCAACCCCGTCAGCCTCTGCCGAGATCCACCCGCCAGTCGTTCGACATGATCCAGTGGCCCTTCGGGTACTCGAACTCGACCTCACCCTGCAGCTCGAACCCGGCCCGGCGGCACACCGCGTTCGACGCGGGATGGTCCACGCTCGGGAACGCGTGAAGGTACCGGTGCTCGCCCGCACCCCGCGCGGCCTCCACCACCGCCCGAGCAGCCTTCACCGCGAGACCCCGTCCTTGGAACTCGGGCAACACGCCCCAGCCCGTCTCCCACACCGCCCTGTCACGCCACACCCGCTCCCAGAAGCCGATCGCGCCCACCGTCTCGCCGGTGTCCGCCAGCGCGACCCGGTACATCTGCCCCCGCTCGATGCCGAGGTAGCGCTGGTGTCGCGCCGCAAGCTTCTCTTCGCTCTCGGGGCCGCCCAAGTGCTCCGTCATCTCAGGGCTGTTGGTTCGCTGGAGCAGCCAGAAGTCGCCTTCCGACCAGGGCTCCAGCCGCACCTGCCCCGTGTCCGTGGTGTCCATGGCGGTCACCCTAGGGCGCGGGTCTGACAATCCAGTCGCCTTGTCACGAGCGCGATCAGCAGAGCGACCGTGGCCGCGGCGACAGGGATCCCGTACCCGGCGGCGGCCGACGCGCGCTCGACCATCCACCCGCCGGCCGCCGAACCGCACGCGATTCCGCCGAGCAGACCCGTCACCGCAAGCGTCATCCCCTCGTTCAACCGGCCCTCGGGCGTGCGGCGCTGGATCAGTGTCATGGCCGTGACCATCGTCGGGGCCGTCGCCATCCCGGCCACCAGCAGCGCACCGGCGAGGACCACCAGCGACCCCGTGAGCATGGCGGCCAGCAGTGGGCCCGACATGAGGACGGCCATCGCGGCGAGGCTCCACGGATAGCGCCGCTCGGCCGGTCCCGGCGGCTTCAGCGCCCCGTACAGCAGACCGGCCGCGCCCGAACCGGCCGCCTGCAGTGCGAGTATCACGCCCGCGGCCGACCTGTGTCCCTGTGCGTCCGCGAACGCGATCGTGACCACCTCCATCGACCCGAAGACGGCGCCGGTGGCGAGGAATCCGATCAGGAGAGGGGGCATGCCGGGTGCGTGTGGGAGGGATTTCGAGGCCGTACGGGGACGACCCCGCACCGGTGGCTCCGTGGCACGCTGGGCCGCGAAGAGGAGTACGCCCGTCAGCATCAGCACCGCCCCTACCAACGTGCCCGCCTCCGGGAAAAACGTCCCGCACAGGAACGCGGCCAGCACCGGACCGAGCATGAAACACAGCTCGTCCGCGGCCTGTTCGAAGGAGTTCGCGGTGTGCAGACCCGCCGGATCGCCCTTCAGCAGGTGGGCCCAGCGTGCCCGGGACATGCCCCCGGTGTTGGGCGTCGTCGCCGTCGCGGCGTAGGCGGCGAAGAGCGTCCAGTCGGGCGCCCCGTAACGCACACAGAGCAGCAGCGCGAGCGAGCCCAGTGCCGCGATCGCCGTCGCGGGCACGGCGATCCGCGCCTGCCCGTAACGGTCGACCAGCCGCGCCGTCCAGGGCGCGACGGCCGCCGTCGCCGCCAGCCCTGTCGCTGTGACGGCGCCGGCGAGAGCGTACGAATCCCGCGCTCCCGCGATCATGATGACGGCGCTGATACTGAACATGCCCATGGGGAGACGGGCGATCAGATTCCCGATGGTGAAGGCGAGGGTGCCCGGGATCGTGAACAGGCGGCGGTAGGGGGTGCCTGCGCCGGACTTGCGCCTCGGGCCGGGCGCCTTCCGCCGAGGGCCGAAGTCGGCGGCCACCAGGCTGTCGGCGGTGACGGTGAGGACGGTCGTAGGGCGATCTGTCGTACGGCGATGTGGCGTACAGCGATCTGTCGTACGTCGATCAGGAGACTGTTGCGGCATGGAGCAACCGTCGCCGGTGCCCTGACCAGGGGTCCAACACTTACTCCGTACCGATTCACGCACCTGGGTTGTAAGTTCGCCTGATGCCGTCCTCTCCTGGTCCCGGTGCGGTCGACACCCGCCTCCTTCGCGCCTTCCTCGCCGTCGCCGAGGAGCTCCACTTCACCCGTGCCGCCGCCCGGCTGTATGTCGCCCAGCAAGCCCTGAGCCGAGATATCCGGCGTCTGGAACGGGACTTGAAGGCGGACCTTTTCGTACGCAATACGCGGCGGGTCGCGCTCACGGCCGACGGCGAGCGGCTGCTCCCGTACGCGCGTCGCGTGCTGGAGGCTCAGGACGCGCTGCTGGCCGAATTCGGGCGGGCCGCGGACGACGGGCAGCGCCCCCTGCTCGTGGATGTGAACAGCCCGGGCCTGGTCGGTGAGCGCATCCTGCCGCGGGCCCGTGAACTCGCCCCCGACTGCGAGCTGATGGCCCGCTTCGAGAGCGGCCTCACCGGAGCCGCGGCCGAACTGCTGGCCGGCCGGCTCGACGCGTCCTTCGGCCGGTTCGCGGGACTGGACCCGGCCATCCGCGCGCGTCTGGAGCAGCAGCCCGTACGGTACGAGCCGATGGCGATCCTGCTGCCCGAGGACCATCCGCTGGCCGACCTGGACGTTGTACCGCTGGACGCGCTGGCGGGGGAGTCCGTCTACGCCGGCGCCGGGAACCCCCGTACGCCGGAGTGGACCGACCTGGCGCGGCAGCTCTTCGAGGGGCGCGGCATCGAGATCGCGCCACCTGCGCCGCTCGCCGTGGGGACCCGGGAGTTCCAGCGGATCATGGCCAAGACGCGGAATCCCGTCCTCGCCACGGTCGATTTTCCGGCCGTGCCCAAATTGATACGTAAGCCCCTCGTCGACCCCGTGCCCCTGTCATCCGTGTCACTGGTGTGGAGAAGAGGGCTGATGCACCCAGGTATGGAGGCACTCCGTGCCGCTGCAGCGGAGCTCGCCGAGGAGGAAGGGTGGCTCCGGCGGCCTGCCGATGCATGGATTCCGGCCACCGATGCGGTCGTCATGACGCAATGCACCTGACACGTGGCACACACACAACTCCTACGTGCGCTACATTCGAGGGCCGGGTGCAGTGTGGTAATAGGGGGGCGCCTGGATCGAGTGGGGGCTCGATCCGGACAAGTAGGTACGTAGTGCCCGGACTCGTACGCGCCCGATCAGTCCCGTGGGGGGATGTGCGTGCGCGTGGAGAAGTGGCGGGAAGACGCCCAAGCGGCTGGGGGTCGTAGCGACCGGCCGGACAGAGGCGGAGCCTATCCGTCGACCCGTCGAGATGCGGGGGATTCTTTTCTTGGTGGTTCTGGCGATATATCCATGCCCAAACAGCGAAACAGCCGAGACGGCGACGACAACGAGCAGCACATAGGCGGCGGTCAGCAGGCGGACGCCGGCCGGCGCGTAGGCGAGACGCAGCGTTTCGCCCGGCTGGAGACCGAGCACCACCATGACCCGGACGAGGTCACGGTCCAACTCGACGTCGCCGGCGCGCACCTGGAGGACTGGCTGGTCCAGCAGGCCAAGGGGCCCCGGGGTGGTCAGAGCGCCCAGGAGGGTTCGGACGGACCGGTCTTCGTCGACGAGACGGGCCGGCGCAGCCGCAGATACCGCCGTATCGGCATGGCCGTCGGCCTCACCTGCGCGGTCTACGCCGTCGTCATCATCGCCACGCTGCTGTCGGGCAACTCCAGTGCGCCCTGGCTCCCGGTGCCGGGCAAGGAGGGCGACAAGCCTGCCAGCAAGGTCGACTCCCCGACGTTGCCGCCCGCGTCCGCGGACCCGTCCGACACGGCGAACCCCTCGTCCGGGCTGAGCCCGTCGGTCGACCCCGGTAGGACGTCGGCGCCGGACGCCGACTCCTCGCCGAGCAGGTCGGTCAAGCCCACGGGGTCGGACGAGCCCACCAAGCCCAAGCCGACGGACCCGACGACAAAGCCGGATCCGAGCGACGACCCGACCGGCTCCGACCCCACCAACGATCCGACCAACGAGCCCACGACGCCGACGCAGGACCCGGACCCCGACCCGACGCCGACGGAGGACCCCACGGTCGATCCCCCGGCGGACGGCGGCCCGGTCGCCGCCCCGCCGCCGGCGGGTGGCACTACGCCCGTAGACCCGATCGGCGTCATCGACGTCATCGACCCGACCGGCCTGATCGAGCAGCCCGCCGCCCCGTCTTCTCCGGAGTACGTCCTGTGATGGCATCCCACTCCCGCCATCGCGGCAAGGCCTCCGGCGCAGTACGTCGTCGTCGCCTGCCCCTGCGCTACCTGCTGCCCTCGCTCATCCTCGTCGCCCTGATGGCGATGCTGATGCTGCGCGGCTTCGTCCACAGCGAGATCCTCGCGGACTACCGCATCAACAGTCCCGCGTCCAACGACCGGGTCCCCCAGGAGGTCCTGAAGGGCGGCCCGGTCATCGACACCCGTCGTGGCGGCACCGACAGCCGGGACATACTGGACCGTCGTATGGTCCTCACCTTCGACGACGGTCCGCACCCCGAGTGGACGCCCAAGATCCTCGACGTGCTGAAGAAGCACGACGCGCACGCGGTGTTCTTCATCACCGGCACCATGGCCTCGCGCTACCCGGACCTCGTCGAGCGCATGGTCGATGAGGGCCACGAGATCGGCCTGCACACCTTCAACCACCCCGACCTCTCTCTCCAGTCCAAGCGCCGCATCGACTGGGAGCTCTCCCAGAACCAGCTGGCGCTCGCGGGCGCGGCGGGCATCCGTTCCTCGCTCTTCAGGCCGCCGTACTCCTCCTTCGCCGACGCCATGGACAACAAGTCCTGGCCGGTCACCGAGTACATCGGCAGCCAGGGCTACATCACCATCGTCAACAACACCGACAGCGAGGACTGGCGCAGGCCGGGCGTCGACGAGATCATCCGCCGCGCCACACCCAAGGGCGACAAGGGCGCGATCGTCCTGATGCACGACTCCGGTGGCGACCGCTCGCAGACCGTCGCCGCACTCGACAAGTTCCTGCCCCAGATGAAGGAACGGGACTACGAGTTCGAGAACCTCACCGAGGCTCTCGGCGCACACAGCGCCCACACCAAGGTCACCGGCCTCGAGCTGTGGAAGGGCAAGGCGTGGGTGTACGCGGTCCAGGCCTCGGAGAAGACGACCGGTGTCCTGGTCGTCGGCCTCGCGATCATCGGCGTTCTCGTCTTCGCCCGCTTCGGCCTGATGCTGCTGCTCTCCGTCGTCCACGCCCACCGCGTACGCCGCAAGGGCTTCCGCTGGGGTGGCCGCCGCGGACCGGTCACCGAACCGGTATCGGTGCTGGTTCCCGCGTACAACGAAGCCAAGTGCATCGAGAACACGGTGCGTTCGCTGATGGCCAGCGAGCATCCCATCGAGGTCATCGTCATCGACGACGGTTCGAGCGACGGCACGGCCCGCATCGTGGAGGGCCTGCGGCTGCCGAACGTACGCGTCGTGCGCCAGCTGAATGCGGGCAAGCCCGCCGCCCTCAACCGCGGCATAGCGAACGCCCGTTACAACCTCATCGTGATGATGGACGGCGACACGGTCTTCGAACCGGCCACCGTCCGTGAACTCGTCCAGCCCTTCGCCGACCCGAGCGTCGGCGCGGTGGCCGGCAACGCGAAGGTCGGCAACAAGAACTCCCTCATCGGCGCCTGGCAGCACATCGAGTACGTGATGGGCTTCAACCTCGACCGCCGTATGTACGACATCCTGCGCTGCATGCCGACGATCCCGGGTGCGGTCGGTGCCTTCCGCCGCTCCGCCCTGGAACGCGTCGGCGGCATGAGCGACGACACGCTCGCCGAGGACACCGACATCACGATGGCGATGCACCGCGACGGCTGGCGCGTCGTCTACGCGGAGAACGCCCGCGCATGGACCGAAGCACCCGAGTCCGTCCAGCAGTTGTGGTCCCAGCGCTACCGCTGGTCGTACGGCACGATGCAGGCGATATGGAAGCACCGCCGCTCGATCATCGAGAAGGGCCCCTCGGGCCGCTTCGGCCGCGTGGGCCTGCCGCTGGTCTCCCTGTTCATGGTGGTGGCGCCGCTGCTGGCCCCCCTGATCGACGTATTCCTCCTGTACGGGCTCGTCTTCGGCCCCACCGGAAAGACGATCGTCGCCTGGCTGGGCGTCCTGGCCATCCAGGCGGTCTGCGCGGCGTACGCCTTCCGCCTGGACCGCGAACGCATGACCCATCTCATCTCGCTGCCGTTGCAGCAGCTCCTGTACCGCCAGCTGATGTACGTCGTCCTGCTGCAGTCCTGGATCACGGCTCTCACCGGCGGCCGGCTGCGGTGGCAGAAGCTGCGGCGCACCGGCGTCGTGGGGTCGGCACCGGGTGGTTCGGTGCCCGGGGCGGTGCCCGGGCAGCGGGTGGCGCGCGGCGATGAGCGGAGGCCCGTGGGATGACGCAGGGGTATACGGAGGGGGCGGAAGAGGGCACGGGGGCGGGTGCGTCGCCGTACGAGAACTCGTACTGGACGTCGTATGAGGAGACGTACGGGCAGTCGCACGGGCAGCCGTACGGGCAGTCGCACGAAGGGGCGTACGGGCAGTCGTACGGGAATGGGCACACCCCGCAGGCCCCGCAGGCCCCGCACGCTCCACACGCGCCGCAGGCCACGCAGGCGATTCCCCAGCCGAGGTGGGACGAGACGCAGCCGCTGTCTGAGGTGCCGGACGTGCCGGCGGAGCTGGCGCCCGAGGCCGCTTCTTATGCACCGGCCGCCGAGGCGCCGTCCGACACCAAACCCAAGACCAAGCCCTCCCCTTCCCGCCCGGGCCGTGACCGCTATCTCGACCTCCTGCGCTCCATAGCCCTGGTCCGCGTGGTCGTCTACCACATCTTCGGCTGGGCCTGGCTGACGGTCCTCTTCCCGTCGATGGGCGTGATGTTCGCGCTTGCGGGCGCCCTGATGGCGCGCTCGCTGAGCCGCCCGGCGTGGGGCGTGATCCGCAGCCGTATCCGCCGACTCCTGCCTCCGCTCTGGGCGTTCAGCGCGGTCGTGCTCGCGATGATGTTCGTGGGCGGCTGGAACCCGTCCAAGGACGACGGCGGCCTGGGCTGGCTGGGTCTGGTCAACTACATCATCCCGATCGGCGCCCCGCCCTACCCGTGGCAGATCGGCTCCGAGTCGGGCGTGCTGGAACAGACTTGGGCGGTCCAGGCAGCGGGCCCGCTCTGGTACCTGCGCGCGTACCTCTGGTTCGTGATCGCCTCCCCCCTGCTGCTGTGGGCGTTCCGCCGAGTCCCGTGGGCAACGCTGCTGGCCCCGCTGGCGCTGACAGCGGTGGTGGGCACGGGAATCGTGAAGATCCCCGGCGAAACGGGCAACGCGGTAACGGACTTCGCGGTGTACGGCAGCTGCTGGATCCTGGGCATGGCCCACCAGGAAGGCGTACTGAAGAAGATCCCGCGCTACGCGGTGGTCTCCGTCGCCTCCCTCCTGATGGCCTTCGGCCTGTGGTGGGCCTCCGGCCACCTGGGCCCCGACGGCTGGGACCTGAACGACATCCCCCTGGCCCAGGCCGCCTGGTCCCTGGGCTTCGTAGCGATCCTGCTCCAGTACTCCCCGTCCTGGCAGGAACTCCCGGGCCGCCTGGCCCGCTGGGACAAACTGATCACCCTGTCGAACAACCGCGCCGTAACGATCTACCTCTGGCACAACCTCCTGATCATGGCGACGGTCCCCCTACTGGACACCCTCTACAAACTCCCGTTCATGGACGACCGCTTGTCCGACGCGTTGAGCACGACGTACACCCTTTGGATGTTCGCCCTGGTATGGCCCCTGATCGGCCTGATGATCGTGAGCGTGGGCTGGGTCGAGGACTTGGCGGCGAAGCGGGGGCCTCGGCTTTGGCCGGACGGGGCGAAGAAGGGCGGGAGTCGGGGGCGGGCGCGGTCAGGGTCGGGGTCACGGGGGAGGGCCCGGGCGCGGTAGGGGCCGCGTACGGGTAGGGGCGGCGAGCCCGCTACCTGGCCGCACCCACCCCGGTCGCCACGATTCCCCGTTGGGTTAGCCTCATGCCACCCCACTTGCGGAGGATTGGCTCATGCCTGCGTACGACAGCTCAAGGTCCCGTCTGCGTCTGGCCGATCGACACGTCCGAGTACTCGCCCGTCTTGCCGAAGGGGAGACCCCGAGCCCGGAGCTCTTCCCGTCCCTCGGAGAGTTGCAGGAATTGGGTCTGGTCGGCCAGGAGGGGCAACTCTCACCTCTTTTGCGTGAGTTGGTGGAGGCACTGGACGCCCCCGTTCTCAGCATCAGCGTCGAGATCACCGGCGAGCCCGGCCCCGTGCACCACGGCATCATCGTCGGTCAGAACACGGTGATCGCGCACGAAGGCTGGCCGGGCGAGGAGGAGTCGGAGTACATCCCGGTCGAACCGAGCACGCTCGTCTTCGAACTCGCCCGCATGGTCCATCTGCGGCGTCGCGATGCCGACGAGCAGCCGACGACGCCTCGCGTCGTTTCGACCATGAAGGCGCTGGATGCCGCCTTCACCGTGCTGTCCGCCCCATCCGGAGAACCCGAGGAGGACCGGGCCGCGATTCACAAGGAGCTGGCGGACGCCGGCACCGCCGGGGAGATGGCGGTCACCCTGACGGAGCTGATCCTCGCCCTGAACGCGTACTGGCGTGTCACCGTCGCCTGGGACGGACAGCACGACGGCGAGCATGCGCCGATGCTCCGCAGTCTGGCGGTCTGGGACTGCGGGCCCCGGGGTTACTGGATCCGTGAGCAGCCGGAGGAGCCGATCCTCCCTGGCCAGGTCACCCCGGAGAGCCCCCTGCACCTGGTTCGCTCGGAGGCGGGGGAGATCTGGCGGAAGCTGACCGACCTGCTGCCGGAGAAGGAGGAGCTGAGCCTGCGCTGAACGGGGCTTGGCAGAGTCCGCTACTCCGCCTGGTCCGAGAATTTTTGCATCAGGGCGAATGGGGACGAGAACACGGCGCCGCTCAGGGTGAGGACTTCAGTGTCCACCTCCTCCAGCACGATGGCGATCGCCAGGTCCACGGCGTCAACCGGGCCGGTGGCCGTGCCCGCGCGGAAGGTCGTGGCCGGCGGAACGTACTGACCGGACCGCATCGTGACCCGAACGCCCTCTCTCTCCAGAACCTTCGCTCTGCCGAGGTCCTCCGAGGAGTAAACGTACTCTCGGCCCTCGTACGCGATGCGCAGTGCCCGGTCCTCCTTTCTCAAGGCCCGGGCGTTGAAGCGCAGCTCCGCACGCCGGCCATCAAGGGTGAGTTCGGCCTTGAACAGCGAAGGCTGTCCCGACCTGCGTTTCCCGCGGAAGGTCGTCACCGGGAAGGCGGGACCGCTCAGCCGAGCAGTGTCCATTCCCTTTTCGAGTGGCCGGTAGAGCGGGCAGCGCTCCACGGTCACGGATCCGAAATGCCCTACATCCCCTTTGAGTCCGGCCTTGGGCAACTCCTTCTTTGTGCTGATCTTGTACGGCAGCAGCTCGAACTTCAGGGATTCACTGCTCGTTTCCATGGCGGCAACTGCTCATTTCCTACGGTCGTTTCTCTGACGTCGTTGCTAGTCGAACGGGTTGAGTGCGCTCCCTAGCTCCTTGGCGCCGTCGGCGATGTCATTCCCGATGTCGCTCGCCTTGTCGCCCACCCAGTCGGCTGCTTTGCCGGCGCCTTCCGTGATGTCGTCCCAGTGCTCGACGACCTTCAGTCCCCCGTAGACGATGCCGGTTCCTACCGCGAGACCGATCGTGACCGGATTGGGTGCGACCATCGCGGCGGTCAAGGAGGCGTTGAACCCGACCTCCGCGTAGTTGGCCAGGTAGCCGGCCTTGCTCTTCTCCCACTCCTTGGCGTGGTCCATAGTGGCGATGTTGGCTATGGAGAATGCCGTCGCGCCCGCCGACCCGACGATGCCGGCCCCTCGCCACAACCCCGCGGTCTTCGCCGCCGCTTTGAACCCACCGGCCTTCCCGACCTTCCACAGGCTGGCCTGTCCCGCGCGCGTGACTTGCTGCCCGGAGTGTGTCACCCCGCCGTGTAGGCGGGCCATGTCGTCCGACCCGGCGAAGAAGTTGATGGCCTGATTCGGTGTGAAGCCCAGCAACTTGGAATTCATGAAGCCGCGTCGGCGCAGCATGTCCCACCCGCTGCTCCAACGGTCACCCAGCCAACCGGAACTAAGAGGCACGTTGGCGACTCGTTGATACGTCTGACTCCGGGAGGCCATGTTGCCCAGCTGCCCGGGAAGCCAGCTACCAGGGGCGGTCAACGAGCGTATCGGCGGGTCGTACGCCTTGAGCCCCCTGCCCGCCCAATCCAGGATGAAGTTGCTGCCAGGCGCGGTCCACCGTGCCTCGAGCGCAGCCTTCATCGGCCCGAGCTTGCCGGTCTTCACCGCGTTGCCCAACAGCACCTTGGTTCCCGAGAAGCCGCTCGCCGCGACAACCTGGGATGCGGCCGCGACGTTGAACACGTCGGCGCCGAACTTGATCATCTCGGTGAGGGACTCTTCGTGCGGCTCCAGACCAGGGATCTTCGAGAGCGCATGCGCCTCCAGCCGTGCGACGTAGTCGCCGAGCTTCTCCCCAGGCTGTCGCGTCAGGTCCTTCGCGTTCGGATCGTCACTCGCCGCCACCGAATTGGCCAGCAGCAGAGTCTCCGGCTTGATCCCCTCGCCCTTGTACTTCTCGAGGTCCTTCGTCGTGAACCCCGCCCACAGCAGCCCGGCCATCGGGTCGCCGTTCTCGAGGCGCACGATGGTGGCGCGCTTACGCAGATCCTGGGCCTCGCTGCGAGTCCAGGACCTCATCGGCTTCAGGGCCGCCAGATGCCCGCTCACCCCCAACTGGGCGGCTCGGGTGAAAGCCTCGTCAAGGCGGTCCTCCACGCCACCGCGCCCGTCCAGGAGTTTTGCCAAATGCTCCAGGTCCTCCGGATTTGCCGCCCGAAACGACATTCCTGCCCCTGTCCCTCAATAGCCGGCTTGGCCTTCGCGCCGGCGACTCAGAATAGGCCGTCAGGGTGGACAGCGGCTGCCGTGGGAGCAACGAGCCGAGTCGGCCACGTTCCACGGCCACACCGAGAACTATCCCGAACAGGTGCGAACAGCCCCTCGAACGACGAGGGCAGGCTGCGGTCCACGCGCGCCACTGTTCTGGCGACCGCGGTGTCTGGGCTGTCGAGGAGCTCGATTCGCAATGGGGGAGTGCGAAGTGCCAGCCCCGAGGTCAACCGGACCTCTGTCTGTTACGGAGCTGTGTCTGCTTCGTTGAGATCGACCAGTTGCTGACGACGCCATCTGACGGTTTGCACTGGCCAAGCGATGGTGGTGCCGCTTCTCGGAGATTACTCAACAGAAGCCTCCCTGCTGTCATTTGGCGGGCTTATGGGTGCTTTGGGGCCCGTACGGAGCTGCTCTCGACGTTATTCGCTCTGGTATCACCATCGCCGCATCGATAGCGTTACTCCGCTCATGTCAACCCTCGCCCCACCGGGAGTCGTCAGTGAACCGCCGCCCCACCTTGTTCGCAGCGATCACGCTGACCGCCGCTGCGGCTTTGACGCTGTCCGCCTGTGGCGGCGGCGACAGCGACAGTTCCAAGGACAACGACAAGATCGCGGGTGCCGACACCGGCAGCGAAGAGTCGGCGTCGCCGAGCGAGAGCGCGACGGATTCCGCCGAGCGGCCGAAGATCGAGCTGCCCTCGGACGTCACACTGACTTTCACGCCTGAACAGGCTGGTGACCCTGTTCAGGCGGCGGTCCTTAAGGACAACGCGGAGTTCATTCGTGCACTCAACGCCGCCATTGTCGCTCAGAATCCACGCCTGCCTGCCCTGGAGTACTACACCGAGGGCGAGGGCGCTGTGGAGGCTGAGGAGTGGGTCAAGGCGTTCAAGGACGCAGGCTGGACGATCACCGGATCCGTGCGCTACTTCGATCGACAGGTCACGGTCAAATCCAAGGACAGCGCTTCGCTCACCTACTGCGGTGACGAGAGCAAGGGCTTCAGCAAGGTGATCAAGACCGGTGAGGTCAAGGGGACCGAAGTCAACAAGGACAGTTACATCGCTTATGCGGTGCAAGTCCAGAAGAACAAGGAAGGAGTCTGGGAACTCGTGAAGATCTTGTCCACCCGTGGGGCTGACAGGTGCCAGCCGTGACCCGACTTCTTCGTCTTGCTGCGGTCATGGTTCTTGCCGGATCAGCCTGTTGGACCTTCGCTCCCTCTGCTCTTGCCGCACAGACTCCTCCTGGTAAAGGAGGTGTCGGCACTGGGAAGGACACGGAGACGTCGGGCGATGCTGACGGCGACACCCTCTCCGCTGGCGTGGTGGTCTTCGACCGTTCAAAGAACGGCACAGGAAAGTCCGCAGGCCCCGTGACGTCCTCCGCGCCCAACTGGACCCCGCCCCCCTGCTGGTACGCCCCGAAGTACACGCCGGAGCAGCTCCAGAAGCAGATGGAGCCGATCTGGGAAGCCGGGTCGACCGGTGGCCAGTGGGACAGCGAGCAGCGCAATCGGTACGTCAACGGCGAGCCGTACAAGGACTTCAACAAGGACAAGACCGGCAAGGGCTATTTCTGGGACTCGTATGTCGACGAGGACTACCCGGACGGCTGGGACAAGTGCCAGGAACCCCCGTTCTGGGTGGACGAGGGTGACCCCCCGCCGGCCAACATCGAGAACGCCGTCACTCCGGAGATCCTCGCCCAGCTCGCGTACAAGGAAATCCAGGTGCCCGGCACCGAGGTGACGCTGGCGCCCGAGGGGACGACCAAGGTCAATCTGCCGACCTGGGCCTGGCTGGATGGCGCCGACTTCAAGCCGGTCTCGGTCACCGCGTCCGTTCCAGTTCTGGACATCCAGGCGACCACGACCGCAGTGCCGGTCTCCCTGAAGATCGACCCGGGTACCGAGGATGCGGAGACCTACCCGGCCTCCGGCGAGTGCGAGATCAACAACGGCAGGATTGGCGAACCGTACGCCAAGGGCAAGGCCGACGAGACGCCGCCGTGCGGCGTGAAGTACCTGCGCTCCTCGGGCGACGGCTCGTATCCGCTCACGGCCACGGTCACGTGGGAGATTTCCTGGGTCGGTACGGGTGTTGATGAGGAACAGCCGCTTCCGAACGGCGAGTTCGGCGCCGAGCAGGACGTGATCGTGCAGGAGATCCAGGCCGTCAATCGCTGACGGCGGTGAGGGAGCCCTGCCCGGCCAACCGTCCCCTCCGAGGGGACGGTTGGCCGGGCAGGGCCGAGAGCGGACAGTTCACGGGCACCGCTCAACATCGAGGACACGCCTTGCCTGTCGGCGATTGGAAGCTTTGGGACACCAGGGGAGGCGTCCGGGTGTCCCAAAGCTTCCAATCGTTCACGTAACACGTGGGGATGGTTGGGTCTTCAGGGTTCGTATCAGCGCGCCCAGGCGAGGGCCGGTTGTCATGAGGATGACCTCGGGTTCGTCGCCTTCGCGTAGGTGGATCGTTCCGGAGGAAGTGGCGGCGACGTAGAGGCAGTTCGAGCCGTCGCCGCTGTACGTGGACTTCTGCCAGTCGGTGGTGTGCACAGTGGTCCCCTCTCACGTTTCCCGGATGAGGCGGTGGATGAAGTCGCGTGACTTGGCGGGGCTGAGTGCGCACGACTCCATGCGGTCCAGTACGGAACGGTACTTACTCAACTGCGCCTCCGCGTCGAGGAATTCACAGGCGCCGTGGTGGTTGTCCAGCTGGACGGTGTCGAGTTGCGGGACCGGGCCCTCGACGTAGTCGAAGGACTGGCCCGTGGTCGGGAAGTGGTCCGTTCCGAAGGGGACCACTCTGACGGTGGCGTTGGGCAGCTCGCTCATGTCGATCAGGTGCTTGAGCTGGCCGAGAGTGACGGCAGGGCCGCCGAAGCCCATGCGGAGTGCCGTCTCGTGGATGATCGCCGCGTACGAGGGCGGGTCCTTCCGGTGCAGGACGCCCTGCCGCTTTATGCGCAGCGTGAGGCGGTGCTCGATCTCGTACTGGCGCATGGGTGGGGCCACTTGCTGGAAGAGGGTTCGGGCGTGGTCCGTTGTCTGCAGCAGGGCCGGGATGTGGACGATGAGCGCCGCCCGTAGCGCGGTGGCGTGGTGCTCGAGTTCGGCGAGGTCGATCAGCGCGGCGGGCAGGTGCTCGCGGTACTCCTCCCACCAGCCGCGCGTCCGCCGCCCGGTCATGGCGACGAGGGCGTCGATGAGCCGGTCGTCCGAGCAGTCGTACACATTGGCCATGGAGCGGACCCGGTCGGCGCTGATGGGTGTGCGGCCGGTCTCGATCATGCTGACGCGCGCCTGGTTGACGCCGAGCAGCTTGGCGGCGCCGGTGGCTGTGAGCCCGGCCCGTTCACGGAGTTTGCGCAGCTCGGCACCGAATCTCCGTTGCCTCAGCGTCGGATTGCTGGTGGGCGGCAAAGCGTTTCCTTCCTGGCCGCGACGCGGCCTCCCTTCTCCCTCACACGAGTGAAGCCTGGATGCTTCCTGGGGGAAAAGTTAGATCCATCTAACCATCTGCTCTACGGTGGTCACGTACCGCCCAACTGCCCCCGCCTGTAAGCCGGAAGCGCACCACACCCGTGGCAATGCCACCGCCCGGCGCCGCAGTTGAGCGATCCCGAGATCCCTTCCTCTTCCTCCCGGAGGCATCCATGGTCACCGTAGCCCCGCCCGACACCTGGTCGTACGTCCTTCGCCTGCCCCATGACCCACGCGCTGCACGCGTCGCACGTATGACCGTGCGGGCCGCCCTCAACGGGCACGGAATGTCCGAAGTCCTCGACGTAGCGGAGCTGTTGACCTCCGAGTTGGTCACCAACGCCTACCGGTACACCAAGGGGCCCGCCTCCCTTCGGCTGACCGCGCTGGGGGACGGGCGATTGCGAGTCGGTCTGTGGGACAGCAACCCGCACATCCCCGCGCCCTTCAACAAGCCTCCGGGCGATCGCGTCCCACCCGCACTGGCCGATGCGGAAGGCGGGCGTGGGCTGCTCCTGGTGCAGGAGTACGCGAGCTCGTGGGGCGGCCGGCCCCTCGGTGACGAGCTGCTCGGGCGCGGTGCCGGGAAGCTGCTGTGGTTCGAGGTCGGAGGGAACGGAATGTTGTAACCCGTGCAGGCCCGGCAGCCCCTGTGCCCCAACTCCCGTGCCCTATAGGGTGCGAGTGCAAACAGGCGGTCACTGATGGGTACGGGGAAGGGTTGGCGTGAGTCAGCGGCAGTTGCAGAAGATGTTCCGGCTCATGGGGAGTGGGGAGCCTGTGGAGCTCACCAGTGCCATGGCGTCCGTGAAGAAGCTGGCTCGGCTTGCCTTCGTTGCGGAGCAGTTCGGGTATCAGTACGCCGATGTTCGGCAGGGCGGGCAGGGCAACTCGCTGAAGATGCTCATAGTCCCCGATCCCAGTCCGCAGGCTCAGACTCGTGCCGCGCAGAACTGGGCCCAGTATCCGCAAGCCGGGGACGGGAAGTCTCTGCCGCCCTTCGTGCCTGATGCGCTGGAGCTGCTGAAGGCTCGGATCAACTTCGATCTCACCGGCAAGAGTGCCGAGAAGCGGATGGGGTTCGGGGCCATCGGCGTCACCGTTGGTATGGCCATCGGGGTCGCGCGGGCCAGTGGGGACGGGGTGACGTACGTCATCGGGATGTGGGTGCTCCTTATGGCGATCCTGGGTGTCGGGTTCTTCGTCACGCGGAAGCGGAACGCCAAGTTCGCGGCGCGGTTGCAGGCCGCCGGGTTCACGCCCGTTACGGATGAGACGGGGAGGGTGCGGTATCTGCCTCCGGGGTCGCAGCTTCCGGGGCACGCGAATCCGTTCGCCGGTCAGCAGTACATACCGGCGGGGCAGGGCAATCCGTTCGCCGGCCAGCAGCAGGGCCAGCCGGGACAGCCGTACGGCCGGCCTCAGCAGTCCTACGCACCTCAGCAGCCGTACGCGGCTCCGCAGGCCCACGCTCCCGCCCCCGGACCGTACGGCGGTCAGCAAGCCCCCGCCCCCGGACCGTACGGCAGTCAGCCGGGCCAAGCAGGCCAGCCGGCCCCCGGCCCCTACGCGCACCCCCAGTCCCCGCCCCAGCCGTACGCCCAACCCAACAACCCCTACGGCCAGCCGCAACCCCCTCAGCACTGAGCAGACGAGCATTGAACCGGCGCCCCGCCCCACAGGCGGGGCGATTTCACTTGTTGAACGCGGTCACCCCCGAGCCACGTACTCTCCCTCAGTAGCGCACTCAGCACCGTACGAACCCGACCCGGCGCACCCCGAACCCACGCCGCCCCCCTCTCGACCTCACCGCCGCCCCCGCCCCCTCGTGAGAGCAACGTTCCCCGGCGGTCACTCACAGGCACAGACCGGAAACGCGCCATCCCTACCTTCGGGACTCATCACCCCAAGTACGGACCCCGCGTACGACACCTGAGCACCGGAGAACCGTGGAGGCGTCATGACAGCCCCGAGCACCACCAGCGCACCCCATAAGGGGTCCCGCTGGATCGAACAGTGGAACCCCGAGGACGAGACCTTCTGGGAGGCGGAGGGCAAGCACATCGCCCGCCGGAACCTGACCTTCTCGGTGCTCTCCGAGCACATCGGATTCTCCGTGTGGAGCATGTTCTCCGTACTCGCCCTTTTCATGGGGCCCGAGTACGGCATCGACCCCGCCGGCAAGTTCTTCCTCGTGGCCGTCGCCTCCCTGGTCGGCGCCATCCTGCGCGTGCCCTACGGGTTCGCCGTCGCGCGCTTCGGCGGCCGGAACTGGACGATCTTCAGCGCGGGCCTGCTGCTGGCACCGACCACGGCACTGCTGATCGTGATGGAGCCGGGTACCTCGTACACCACCTTCATGGCGGTCGCGATCCTCACCGGCGTCGGCGGGGCGAACTTCGCCTCCTCCATGACCAACATCAACAACTTCTACCCGCTGCGCCTCAAGGGCTGGGCCCTGGGCATGAACGCGGGCGGCGGCAACATCGGCGTCGCCGTGGTCCAGCTGCTCGGGCTTGCCGTCATCGGCATCGTCGGAGCCGCCAGCCCTCGGGTGCTGTTGGCCGTCTACGTGCCGCTCATCGTCGCCGCGACAGTGCTGAGCGCCCGGTACATGGACAACCTCGGGCCGGTGCGCAACGACACCGGCGCGGCCAAGGATGCTTTGAAGGAGGGACACACCTGGATCATGTCCTTCCTCTACATCGGCACCTTCGGCTCGTTCATCGGCTACAGCTTCGCCTTCGGCCTCGTGCTGCAGAACCAGTTCGGCCGCACGCCGCTGCAGGCCGCCTCGCTCACCTTCATCGGCCCGCTGCTCGGCTCACTGATCCGGCCCGTCGGCGGCCAGCTGGCCGACCGGATCGGCGGGGCCAAGGTCACACTGTGGAACTTCGCGCTGATGGCCGTCGCCACCGGGGTCGTCGTCACCGCGTCCGTGCAGGAGTCGCTGCCGCTGTTCATCGCCGGATTCATCGCGCTGTTCATCCTCACCGGCGTGGGCAACGGCTCCACGTACAAGATGATCCCCGGCATCTACCGTGCCAAGGCCGGAGCCAAGGGACTGGCCGGTGAGGAGGCGGCCGTCTACGCCCGGCGGCTGTCCGGGGCCTCCATGTCGCTCATCGGCGCGATCGGTGCCCTCGGCGGTCTCGGCATTAACCTGTCGCTGCGGCAGTCGTTCCTCTCGGTCGGCTCCGGCACCGGCGCCTTCGTCGCCTTCCTCGTGTACTACGTGGTCTGCTTCGGAGTCACCTGGGCCGTATACCTTCGCCGCCCGGCGGGCGCCCAGAGCGAGGCCACCGCAGCCACCGAGGCAAAGCCGCAGCTCAGCTACGCGAAGGTGTGACGTAACACCACCGACATCATGCGGAACCGAGCCTGTCACGAGCCGTTGACAGGCTCGGTCGACCGCTGATGTACGGCGGGCACGACCGGTGCTACAGACCGGTGCGGGACGAATCAACATCGGGACGAGAGCTGATGCACGACGAACTGCAGCGACCAGACCGACACGAACACGGCCCCCTCGCGGGATTCACCGTCGGCGTGACGGCGGCCCGCCGTGCCGACGAACTCGGTGCACTGCTCCAGCGGCGCGGTGCCGCCGTCATGCACGCTCCGGCCCTGCGCATCGTGCCCCTCTCCGACGACAGCGAACTGCTCGCGGCCACCAAGGAGCTCATCGACCAGGCGCCGGACGTCGTGGTCGCCACCACGGCGATCGGGTTCCGGGGGTGGGTCGAGGCCGCCGACGGCTGGGGGCTCGGCGAGGCCCTGCTCGACCGGCTGCGCGGTGTCGAACTGCTCGCCCGCGGCCCCAAGGTCAAAGGCGCGATCCGAGCCCAAGGGCTGACCGAAGAGTGGTCCCCGTCCTCCGAGTCCATGGCCGAGGTGCTCGACCGGCTGCTGGACGAGGGGGTCGACGGGCGCCGGATCGCGATCCAGCTGCACGGCGAGCCGCTGCCCGGCTTCGTCGAGGCGCTTCGGGCCTCGGGCGCGGAGGTCGTCGGCGTACCCGTCTACCGGTGGATGCCGCCGGAGGACATCGCCCCCGTCGACCGGCTGCTCGACGCCACGGTCTGCCGCGGCCTGGACGCGCTGACCTTCACCAGCGCGCCGGCCGCCGCCTCACTGCTGGGCCGCGCCGAGGACCGCGGGCTGCTGCCCGAACTCCTCGCCGCCCTCAACCATGACGTGCTGGCCGCCTGCGTCGGCCCGGTCACCGCGCTGCCGCTGCAGGCCCGGGGCATCGACACGGTCCAGCCGGAACGCTTCCGGCTCGGCCCCCTCGTACAGGTGCTGTGCCAGGAACTGCCTTCGCGGGCGCGCACGCTGCCGATCTCGGGCCATCGGGTGGAGATCCGCGGGCACGCGGTACTGGTGGACGGCGCACTGCGGCCCGTCCCCCCGGCCGGGATGTCCCTGCTGCGCACGCTGTCCCGGCGGCCGGGCTGGGTCGTGTCCCGCGCCGAACTGCTGCGGGCGCTGCCCGGTGCAGGGCGGGACGAACATGCCGTCGAGACGGCGATGGCCCGGCTGCGTACGGCACTGGGGGCGCCGAAGCTGATCCAGACCGTGGTCAAGAGGGGTTACCGGCTCGCCCTCGACCCGGCGGCGGACTCGAAGTACGCGGACGTGTGACGCTTCCTCGGCTGCGCGTCAGCCCTGGGGGTTCCGGCCGGGCTCGTGGGCAGGCACTGTAGGGGTACGACCCTCACCGACCCCCGATGGCGGTAACCCCAAGGCGGTGACAGGAACATGGCATTGGGTACTGCCGCGGCCACGGCCTCGTACGAGCTGCGGTTCGACTCCGGGCGGATCTGTCTGGATCTGCTGGCGACCACGCATCCCGAGGAACGGCTGGACGCGGTCGAGCCGTTGCGGGCCTGGATCAGTGGATCGGGGCTTGTTCCGGCGGGTACGCCGCTGGTGGCGGCCGACGCGTCCTGGGTGGTGGGCTTTCGCGAACTGCGCGGGCATATAGGGCAGTTGGTGCGCGGGGAGCCCTCGCGGGACTCCCGGCCCTTCGGCATCGCGCTGGCACGCGTCAATGAACTGGTCCGTGTCGCGCCGCCGCCGGCTCCGCGTGCGGTCTGGGACGACGAGGGTTCGCTCGTACGGGCCCTCGATGGCGCCCCCTCGTGCGCCGCGCTTCTCGCCGCCGTGGCCCGCGATGCCGTGGAGTTGATCACCGATCCCGTTGCCCGGGCGAGCATTCGGCAGTGTGAGGGGGACAGCTGTCCCATCGTGTACCTCGATACGTCTCGGGGGCGGCGGCGCCGGTGGTGTTCCAGTGAGACGTGTGGGAACCGGGAGAGGGTTGCTCGGCATCGGCGGCGGGCGGCGCTTGCTCGGGCGTGAGGTTTTTTCCCCAGCCCCGCCCCTTCCCGAAACTGAGGGCTGTGCCCCAGGCCCCCGCCAGAAGGGGCTGACAGGTCGTGTCTCGGCTGCGGGTCCGTCGTGGCTTGTCGCGCAGTTCCCCGCGCCCCTGATGGGGCGCCTCTGTGGCACCCCTATCCCTTAAGTGCCCTTTGTTCCTTTCGATTTGGAGTGACATTGGCAACAACGTGTTTCCTCCTGTCACCCTCGGGGCAGCGGCGTGATCTTGCCAGCGTGGCGGAAATGTAAAGCCCGAGTGACGGGAATGTGCTGCCATGTCCGGCTGGTCCTGGGCGGTCGAAGAAACTTGGGTCACACGTTGAACAGCCCAACTCCCGTGTGCGTACCCGGTGGAGAGCGACCGACTCGGGGGAACCCCCGGACACCGGAGGTAGGCGTGCGCAAGGATTCCGCCGTGGCCGATGAACGACCGCCGAGGGCCCGACATCGCATGTCCCAGCCCTCGGAGCCCGACGAGGAGCTGATGCGTGCGCTGTACAGGGAACACGCGGGGCCTCTGCTCGCCTATGTCCTGCGGCTGGTCGCGGGGGACCGGCAGCGCGCGGAGGACGTTGTGCAGGAGACGCTCATCCGCGCCTGGAAGAACGCCGGTCAGCTCAACCGAGCTACCGGTTCGGTACGCCCCTGGCTGGTGACGGTTGCCCGGCGCATCGTCATCGACGGCCACCGCAGCCGGCAGGCCCGGCCTCAGGAGGTGGACCCGTCGCCGCTGGAGGTCATCCCCGCGGAGGACGAGATCGACAAGGCGTTGTGGCTGATGACACTGTCGGACGCGCTGGATGACCTGACCCCTGCTCACCGGGAGGTCCTGGTCGAGACGTACTTCAAGGGACGTACCGTCAACGAGGCGGCCCAGACGCTGGGCATACCCAGCGGCACTGTGCGCTCCCGGGTGTTCTATGCCTTGCGTTCGATGAAGCTGGCGCTGGAAGAGCGTGGGGTGACGGCATGAGCACATACGGGGGATACGGAACGGGTACTCCTGGACCTATGCAAACTCCGCAGGGTCAGGGTGATGTGCACGAGACCGTGGGTGCGTACGCCCTCGGCATCCTCGACGACGCCGAGGCGACCGCCTTCGAGGCCCACCTGGCGACCTGCGACTGGTGCGCGCAGCAACTGGACGAGCTCGCCGGCATGGAGCCGATGCTCGCCGCCCTCGCGGATCTGCCGGATTCCCAGGGAACCCCGGCCATCGGCGAATCGCTGTCCGCCAAGCCGAGCCCACGCCTGGTCAACCGGCTGGTCGACGAGGTCGCGGAGCGCCGTGCCCAGAAGCGGCGGCGCGGCATGTACATGGTCGCGGCGGCAGCGGCGCTGATCATTGGCGGCCCGGTCACCGCGATCGGGGTCACCGGCGACGGCGAGAGCAACAACGTGACGGCGGCGCCGCACTCCACGAGCCCCGCCGAGGACGCCTTCTTCAACGACATGAAGGACAAGGTCTCCGCCACCGACCCGACCACCAAGGTCAGCGCCACGGTCGGCATGGAGTCCAAGGGCTGGGGCACCCACGCGGTGCTGGAGCTCAAGAACCTCAAGGGCCCGGAGAAGTGCTCCCTCGTCGCCGTCGGCAAGAACGGCGAGCGCGAGACGGTGAGTTCCTGGTCCGTCCCCAAGTGGGGCTACGGCATCGAGAACAGCACCAACGAGAAGGCGAAGAACCCGCTGTACGTCCACGGCGGAGCAGCCATGACACCGAACGAGATCGACCACTTCGAGGTCGTCACGTTCGAGGGCACGCGTCTGGTGCAGGTGGACGCGTGACAGAACCGGGAGCGCACACGTAGCTTCCGGGGCCCCCTTCGCGTACGGTTGACGGCTGCCATGCACGTCAGAAGGGGGCCCGGTGGCCGCTCAGGTTCAGCAGGAAGCCGCGCTCGGTTCGGTCGACACATCTGCCCACGACTCCGTTCGGGAACGGGAGATCGGGGTCGAACAGGAACACCTTGACCGGGTGTACCGGCGCCTCGAGGAGAAGATCCACGAGGCGGAGTTCCTGATGAACGACGCGGCCAAGCGCGGTCAGGTCGGCACGCCTGGCGCGCTGGCCGAGCGTGACGCTCAGGTGTTCCGGGCGGGGATCCACCTCAACCGCCTGAACAACGAGTTCGAGGACTTCCTCTTCGGACGGATCGACCTGCTGGCCGGCAAGGACGGCAAGAAGGGCCCGGACGGCGCCTACACGGCGGTCGAGCCCGCCGAGGGGGCCATACGGTCCGACAACACTGCCGACATCGCGGAAACGCTGCACATCGGGCGGATCGGCGTTCTCGACGCGGACTACTCCCCGCTGGTCATCGACTGGCGGGCGCCGGCCGCCGCCCCCTTCTACCGCTCGACACCGGTCGATCCGGGACGGGTCGTACGCCGCCGGGTCATCCGCTCCAAGGGCCGTCGCGTACTCGGTGTCGAGGACGACCTGATGCGGCCCGAGCTGGCAGCCTTCCTCGACGGGCGCGAGCTGCCCGTCGTCGGCGACGGCGCGCTGATGGCCGCGCTCGGCCAGGCCCGCAGCCACACCATGCGGGACATCGTCGCCTCCATCCAGGCCGAGCAGGACCAGGTCATCCGGGCGCCCGCCGCGTCGGTGACGTACGTGGAGGGCGGCCCCGGCACCGGCAAGACCGCCGTCGCGCTGCACCGGGCCGCGTACCTCCTCTACCAGGACCGCCGCCGGTACGCGGGCGGCATCCTGATCGTCTCGCCCACACCGCTGCTGGTCGCGTACACCGAAGGCGTCCTGCCGTCCCTCGGCGAGGAGGGACAGGTCGCCATCCGTGCGGTCGGTTCCCTCGTCGATGGGGCCGAGGCCACGCTGTACGACTCGCCGGCGGTGGCCCGCGCCAAGGGTTCGTACCGGATGCTTAAGGTGCTGCGCAAGGCGGCGCGGGGGGCGCTGGAGACGGCGGGTGAGGCGGGCCCCGCTGCCGAGTCCGGCGGACTCGGCGACGCGTCCTCGCGCTCCGTGCGCAACGGAAACGGCGAGGCCTCGCGGGCACGCGGCCAGGGGCGCGCGGAGCAGCGCGCGCCCGGCAGGGGTGGCGCGCCTGGACGCTCGCGGAACGCCGACGCGGAACAGCTTGCCTTCGGCGACGACTTCGGTGATGGCGGCTTCGGTGATGGCGGCTTCGGTGATGGCGGCTTCGGTGACGACGAGGCGCAGGCCCCCGCCCTCTCGGCCACCCGCCTCCGCGTCGTCGCCTTCGGGCGCCGCCTCGAGCTGGAGGCCGACGAGCTCGACCGCGTCCGGCGTACCGCCCTGTCCGGCACCGCGCCCGTGAACCTGCTGCGTCCGCGCGCCCGCAAGCTGCTGCTCGACGCCCTGTGGGAGCAGTCCGGCGCCGGATCCCGGCACAGCGACCCGGAGCTGGCCGCCGAGCTGCGGTCGTCGTTCGACGAGGACATCAGCTCCGAGGACAGCTTCATCGCGTTCCTGGACGCCTGGTGGCCCGAGCTGACACCGCGCGCCGTACTGGCCGCGATGGCCGACGAGAAACGGCTCGGACGCTGGGCCCGGCGGATCCTCAACCCCGGCGAGGTGCGCCGCGTCGCCCGCTCGCTCGGGCGCGACGGGCTCTCCGTGCACGACGTGGCGATGCTCGACGAACTCCAGGCGATCCTCGGCACACCGGCCCGCCCCCGCAAGAAGCGCGAGGCGGACCCGCTCGACCAGCTCACCGGCCTGGAGGAGCTGATGCCGGTCCGCGAGGAGTCACAGCGCGAGCGCGCCGAACGGCTGGCCCAGGAACGTACCGAGTACGCGCACGTCATCGTCGACGAGGCACAGGACCTCACCCCCATGCAGTGGCGCATGATCGGCCGCCGTGGCCGGCACGCCACCTGGACGGTCGTCGGCGACCCCGCCCAGTCCTCGTGGTCGGACCCGGACGAGGCCGCCGAGGCCCGGGACGAGGCCCTCGGCACCCGCCCACGCCGCCGCTTCACGCTCACGGTCAACTACCGCAACCCTGCCGAGATCGCCGAACTGGCCGCGCGCGTGCTGGCGCTGGCCCTGCCCGGCTCGACGTCCCCGTCCGCCGTGCGGTCGACGGGCGTGGAGCCACGTTTCGTGACGACGAACAATGGACGCGGCACGGTCGTACGGGACGGGCTCGCACGCACCGTCCGGGAGGAGGCCGCGCGGCTGCTCGACCGGGTCGACGGCACGGTCGGCGTCGTCGTCGCCATGAACCGGCGTGCGGAAGCCGCCCGGTGGCTGGCCGGGCTCGGCGACCGCGTCGTGGCCCTCGGGAGCCTGGAGGCCAAGGGACTGGAGTACGACGCGACCGTCGTCGTCTCCCCCGCGGAGATCGCCGACGAGTCGCCGGCCGGCCTGCGCGTGCTGTATGTCGCCCTGACCCGGGCCACCCAGCAGCTCACCGTCGTCTCACAGGACCGCGACGAGCCCGACGCGAACGGAGTGCCCGACCTACTGCGCGACTGACGGAACTGAAGGCACTGACCCCGCGGCATTTCCGGTGGCCCGGAAATGAACTCTCGGGACGGGAATTGCCTTGAGGGGATCCTTTGTTACGGTGGATGAGGCACCGACCCGATCCAAGCCCCCGGGCCCAACCTTCGTCGCTTCGAGCGACCACTTGCCGCGAGGCGAGCATGGCGGGTCGGTGCCATTTGAATGTGTGAGAGGTATGAGGGGCCTGTGTCACCTGGTGACACAGGCCCCTTTTCCTGTCCCAAGTACGCCGGAATTTCCCTGGCACCCCATGCCACCTGCGCGAACAAAACGTTCGCAACCCGGGGTGGCTACCGCGTACTCCGAAGTAGGTGCGACGATCGGACGGCATACGCGACACACAGCGGCACACGGTGAAAGCAGAGGAAGTCGGCCATGGCAACGGCGCCCAGCGTCTCCTACTCGATGACGGTCCGGCTGGAGGTGCCCGCGAGCGGAACCGCGGTCTCCCAGCTCACCGGAGCCGTCGAGTCCCACGGAGGCTCGGTGACCGGCCTCGACGTCACGGCGTCCGGCCACGAGAAGCTCCGGATCGACGTCACCATCGCCGCGACGTCGACGGCGCACGCGGACGAGATCGTCGAGCAGTTGCGCACCATCGAGGGCGTCACGCTCGGCAAGGTCTCCGACCGTACGTTCCTGATGCACCTCGGCGGCAAGATCGAGATGCAGTCCAAGCACCCGATCCGCAACCGTGACGACCTCTCGATGATCTACACGCCGGGTGTGGCCCGCGTCTGCATGGCGATCGCCGAGAACCCCGAGGACGCCCGCCGCCTGACCATCAAGCGCAACTCGGTCGCGGTCGTGACTGACGGGTCCGCGGTGCTCGGCCTCGGGAACATCGGGCCCAAGGCGGCCCTGCCCGTCATGGAGGGCAAGGCGGCCCTCTTCAAACGCTTCGCCGGCATCGACGCCTGGCCGCTGTGCCTGGACACCCAGGACACGGACGCGATCGTCGAGATCGTCAAGGCCATCGCGCCGGGCTTCGCGGGCATCAACCTCGAGGACATCTCCGCTCCGCGCTGCTTCGAGATCGAGGCCCGCCTGCGCGAGGCCCTCGACATTCCCGTCTTCCATGACGACCAGCACGGCACCGCCATCGTCGTACTCGCCGCCCTGACGAACGCGCTGCGCGTCGCGGGCAAGGCGATCGGCGACATCCGCGTCGTCATGTCAGGCGCGGGGGCGGCCGGCACGGCCATCCTCAAGCTGCTGATCGCGGCGGGCGTCAAGCACGCCGTGGTCGCCGACATCCACGGTGTCGTGCACGCAGGCCGCGAGGACCTGATGCTGGCCGCGCCCGATTCGCCGCTGCGATGGATCGCCGACAACACCAACCCCGAGGGTGTCACGGGCACGTTGAAGGAAGCCGTGCGCGGATCCGACGTGTTCATCGGCGTGTCGGCGCCCAATGTGCTGGACGGCGACGACGTGGCGGCGATGGCCGAGGGAGCGATCGTGTTCGCGCTCGCGAACCCCGACCCCGAGGTCGAACCGGCGATCGCCCGCCAGACGGCGGCGGTCGTGGCCACGGGCCGCTCCGACTTCCCGAACCAGATCAACAACGTGCTGGTCTTCCCCGGCGTCTTCCGCGGTCTTCTGGACGCCCAGTCCCGCACGGTCAACACGGAGATGATGCTGGCCGCCGCGACGGCCCTCGCGGACGTGGTGACCGAGGACGAGCTGAACCCGAACTACATCATCCCGAGCGTCTTCAACGACAAGGTCGCCGGGGCGGTCGCGGGAGCGGTGCGCAACGCGGCGAAGGCGGCGGGCGTGGCGGTCACGGGCAGCACGACGGCCTGACACCGCCCGGCTGGAGCGGCTCGACCGGCTGCGTCGTACGCTGTGATGGTCGCCACGGCGGCCCGGATACGGCGCGTCGTGGGACATGCTGTCCCTGGCCGCCCCTAGGGTGGCGGCCAGGCTCAGGCCTTGCAGGCCCTGCGATCTGCTGCCGGGAGCAGACGGAGCGTCACCGTTTCGCGGCTGTGGCGCTTTTCGTGTGACTCCCAGGGGTGCCGGATTGGCTTTCCCGCCGCAGGTGGGGGCAGGATGCGTCTCTGGGCGCGAGGGTCTGGCTTTGGACCCGGGTCCGGGGACCGACCGAGGACCCTGGCAGCATCGGCTCCGCTGGTGCTCATCATGCGGCTCCGCCGCGTGGCACGCCTCAACGGCAAGAAGAACACGGGAGTAACAACATGAACCGCAGTGAGCTGGTGGCCGCGCTGGCCGACCGCGCCGAGGTGACCCGCAAGGACGCCGACGCCGTTCTGGCCGCGTTCGCCGAGACCGTCGGCGAGATTGTCGCGAAGGGCGACGAGAAGGTCACCATCCCCGGCTTCCTGACCTTCGAGCGCACCCACCGTGCCGCTCGGACCGCGCGCAACCCGCAGACCGGCGACCCGATCCAGATCCCGGCCGGCTACAGCGTGAAGGTCTCCGCTGGAAGCAAGCTGAAGGAAGCCGCAAAGGGCCAGTGACCTTGCCGTCTACACCGTCATGGACGGTGTACGGCACGTAGGCAATTGCGATTGGGGCGGCACCCGGAAGTCCGGGTGCCGCCCCATCGTTGTCGCGCTTACACATGGCCTCAAACGCCGGCCGGGCTGCTTTTGGCTAGCCGAGCGCCTTCCCCGGCAACTCCACCTTCGCGCCCAAGTCCCCAAGCTTCTCCATGAAGTTCTCGTAGCCGCGGTTGATCAGGTCGATGCCGTGGACCCGGGAGGTGCCCTGGGCCGCCAGGGCCGCGATGAGGTACGAGAAGCCGCCGCGGAGGTCGGGGATGACCAGGTCGGCGCCCTGGAGCTTCGTCGGGCCCGAGACGACCGCGGAGTGCAGGAAGTTGCGCTGGCCGAAGCGGCAGTTGGAGCCGCCGAGGCACTCGCGGTAGAGCTGGATGTGCGCGCCCATCTGGTTCAGGGCGGAGGTGAAGCCGAGGCGGGATTCGTACACCGTCTCGTGGACGATCGACAGGCCCGTCGCCTGCGTCAGGGCGACGACGAGCGGCTGCTGCCAGTCGGTCTGGAAGCCGGGGGCCACGTCCGTCTCCAGCGCGATGGACTTCAGCTGGCCGCCCGGGTGCCAGAAGCGGATGCCCTCGTCGTCGATCTCGAAGGCGCCGCCGACCTTCCGGTAGGTGTTCAGGAACGACATCATCGAGCGCTGCTGGGCGCCGCGGACGTAGATGTTGCCTTCGGTCGCCAGGGCCGCGGAAGCCCACGAGGCGGCCTCCAGGCGGTCCGGGAGTGCCGCGTGGGTGTAGCCGCCGAGCCTGTCCACGCCCGTGACGCGGATGGTGCGGTCGGTGTCCATCGCGATGATGGCGCCCATTTTCTGCAGGACGCAGATCAGGTCCTCGATCTCCGGCTCCACGGCCGCGTTCGAGAGTTCCGTGACGCCCTCCGCGAGGACGGCCGTCAGCAGCACCTGCTCGGTCGCGCCCACGGACGGGTACGGCAGCCGGATCTTGGTGCCGCGCAGCCGCTGCGGAGCCTCCAGGTACTGGCCGTCCGCCCGCTTCTCGATCTTCGCGCCGAACTGCCGCAGCACCTCGAAGTGGAAGTCGATCGGCCGGCCGCCGATGTCACAGCCGCCCAGGCCAGGGATGAACGCGTGGCCGAGACGGTGCAGCAGCGGTCCGCAGAACAGGATCGGGATGCGCGAGGAGCCCGCGTGCGCGTCGATGTCCGCGACGTTCGCGCTCTCCACGTGCGAGGGGTCCAGGACCAGCTCGCCCGGTTCCTCTCCCGGCCGGACCGTCACTCCATGCAGCTGCAGCAGCCCGCGTACGACGCGTACGTCGCGGATGTCGGGCACATTGCGCAGCCGACTCGGAGCGCTGCCGAGCAGGGCGGCGACCATGGCCTTCGGTACGAGGTTCTTCGCACCACGGACACGGATCTCACCCTCCAACGGGGTTCCGCCGTGGACAAGCAGGACGTCGTCTGAGCCGTTGACGGTCATGTATCTCGCGTTCCGATGAAGTTGGACAGAGGCAGGTTCACAGGGGCAGGTTCGCTGGGCGGCCGGTGAACCGGAGAAGCAAGCGTAATGGCCGCCTACCCCGGTACAGGTAGCCCAAGTACGGCTCAGCTCCGTCATAGCTTTGCCACAACACGAACGGTTCTCCGGCGGGTACGCGGGGTCACCGGCCGGGGCGTGCGCTGGCCCTGCTCCCGTACGCCCTCCCGTCTCCCACCACCACCCTCAAAGGAGGCCCTACCAGGCCGCTCCTCTGATTCATGGCTGCATTCACCGCCGCATTGGCAATGCCTCCCCTCCCAGGGGGAAGATGCGGGATCATGTCTGGCATGACCGAGGTGTCCTCGCTCACAGGGCGGCTGCTCGTGGCCACACCCGCCCTGGCGGACCCGAACTTCGACCGCGCTGTGGTGCTGCTCCTCGACCACGACGAGGAGGGTTCCCTGGGTGTCGTCCTCAACCGCCCCACCCCGGTGGACGTCGGCGACATCCTCGAGGGCTGGGCGGACCTCGCCGGAGAGCCCGGCGTCGTCTTCCAGGGCGGGCCGGTCTCGCTCGACTCGGCGCTCGGCGTCGCGGTCATCCCCGGCGGCTCCCTGGGGGAGCGCGCGCCGCTCGGCTGGCGCCGGGTGCACGGCGCGATCGGGCTCGTGGACCTGGAGGCACCGCCGGAGCTGCTCGCCTCGGCCGTCGGCAGCCTGCGGATCTTCGCCGGGTACGCCGGCTGGGGCCCGGGCCAGCTGGAGGACGAACTGGTCGAGGGCGCCTGGTACGTCGTCGAGTCCGAGCCCGGCGACGTCTCCTCCCCGTCTCCGGAACGGCTGTGGCGCGAGGTGCTCCGCCGGCAGCGCAACGAGCTGGCGATGGTGGCCACGTACCCGGATGACCCTTCGCTCAACTGATGCCTGTGAGCTTCAGTACCCTTGCAGTCATGAGCACTCTTGAGCCTGAGACCCAGCCTCAGCGCGGGACTGGTACGGGGACCCTGGTCGAGCCGGCGCCGAAGACCTCGCACGGTGACGGTGACCACGAGCGCTTCGCCCATTACGTCCAGAAGGACAAGATCATGGCGAGCGCGCTGGACGGCACGCCTGTTGTCGCGCTCTGCGGCAAGGTGTGGGTCCCGGGCCGCGATCCGAAGAAGTATCCCGTGTGTCCCATGTGCAAGGAGATCTACGAGTCCATGGGCTCCGGCGGAGACCAGGGCAAGGGCGGCGACAAGTAACGCCCGCTTTCCTTCGGCGGCGGTTCGTCGCGTAGTCCGGCATGCCTGACAAGGCCGCGGCACCCGAGTGCGGGTGCCGCGGCCTTGTTGTGTGTGCGGCGCCGGGCTCGGGGCCTGCGTCGTTGCACAGGGCGCTTTCGGCGGTCACAGAGTGGTAGAGACCTTTGGGTAGGCCTTGTTTGCATGTCCATGAACTTCTAGCCTCCGTTGTGTTGTGCAGAGTGAAACAAGCATTGCGCATGTTGCAACACTCGCCCTTTCGGAGGAAACCCGATGAAGTTCCCCGTCAGACTCCCGGCCGGATTCCCTGCCCGCCGCTCCGCCCGAACAGCCGCCCCGGTGGCCGCACTTGTGGTCGCCGCCCTCACCGCGACCGCCTGCGCCCCCCAGACCTCCGACAACGCCGGCGGTGCGGACGACAAGAGCGGGACGCTGCGCGTGTGGCTCTTCCAAGAGGTCAGCAACGGGCCGAAGGAGAAGGTCGTCGAGTCCACCGTGGACGCCTTCGAAAAGGCCCACGAGGGCACGCAGGTCGAGGTCGAGTACATACCCGTCGAGACCCGCGCCCAGCGCATCAAGGCCGCCTTCAACGACCCCAAGAGCGCGCCGGATCTCATGGAGTACGGCAACACCGACACCGCCGGGTACGTCAACGACGGTGGACTCGCCGACGTGACCGAGGAGTTCACGGACTGGAACGAGGCCAAGGACACCGACCCGACGGCCAAGCAGTCCGTGACGGTCGACGGGAAGATCTACGGTGCCCCGTACTTCGTCGGCGTCCGGGCGCTGTACTACCGCACCGACGTCTTCAAGGAGTTGGACCTCGAAGTTCCCAGGACGCAGAGCGAGTTGATCTCCACCGCCAAGGAGATCCGGCAGGCGAAGCCCGAGCTGTACGGGCTCGCGGTCGGCGGTGCCTTCACCTACGGCGCGATGCCGTTCGTCTGGTCCAACGGTGGCGAGATCGCCGAGGGCAAGGCCGGTTCGTACGCGGCGACGATCGACAGCGCGGCGGCCCAGAAGGGCATCGAGGCGTACACCTCGCTGTTCGGCGACGACAACTGCCCGGCCGCCAAGTGCGCGAGCATGGGCGGCAACGACACGATCACGGCCTTCGCCTCCGGCAAGGCGGGCATGGCGATCGGCGGTGACTTCAACCACCAGGCGGTCGAGGCCGGGAGCGTCAAGGGGAAGTACGCCGTCGTACCGCTGCCGGGTCTGAAGGCGGGCGAGATCGCGCCGGCCTTCGCGGGCGGCAACAACATCGGCGTACTGAAGAGCACTTCGCACCGTACGCTCGCCGTCGACCTGATGAAGCAGCTCGCGTCGAAGAAGACGCAGGGCGAGCTCTTCGACGCGATGGGCTTCCTGCCGACGTACTCGGACGTGCGCGCGGACGTCGCGAAGAAGGAGCCGTTCGTCGCGCCCTTCGTCGAGACGCTCGGCGCGGGCACCAAGTTCGTGCCCGCCTCCCCGGCCTGGGCCGAGATCGACGCCTCGCTCGTCCTGCCGACGATGTTCCAGGAGATCGTCAGCGGCAAGAAGAACGTGGCCACGGCTTCGAAGGACGCGGCGACAAAGATGAACGCCGCGTTCAGCTCCGCGGGGTGAAGCGGATGACGGAGGGTGTGACGGAGGGTGCGTCCCCGGTAGCCCCGCCGCTTCCTGCCGCGAGTCCGCCGGGCGGGGTGACGGCCTCGCCCGGCCGGGTGGCGGGGGGCCCGGGGCCTGGGGGCGCAGCGCCGGGGCGGAAGTCGCGGCGCGGCAGGGCGGGTTGGGCTCCCTGGATCTACCTCGCCCCCGCCCTTGTCGTCATCGGTGGGCTGCTCGTCTATCCCGTCTACCAGCTCGGGCTGATCTCCTTTCTGGAGTACACGCAGGCCCAGGTCAGCGGTGGTGAACCGACGACCTTCCAGGGCTTCGGGAACTACGCGACGCTCTTCGGGGACGAGCAGTTCTGGCAAGTGCTGCTCGCCACCGTGGTGTTCGCGGCCGCGTGCGTCGTGGCGACGCTCGCGGTCGGCTGTGCGCTCGCCGTGCTGCTGACGCGCGTAAGGGCGCTGCCGCGGCTCGCCCTGATGCTGGCCGCGCTGGGCGCGTGGGCCACGCCCGCGATCACCGGCTCCACGGTCTGGCTGTTCCTGTTCGACCCCGACTTCGGGCCGGTCAACCGGATGCTTGGGCTCGGCGACCACTCGTGGACGTACGGCCGTTACAGCGCCTTCGCTCTCGTACTCCTCGAAGTCGTCTGGTGTTCCTTCCCGTTCGTGATGGTCACGGTGTACGCGGGCATCCGCGCCGTACCCGGTGAGGTGCTGGAGGCGGCGGCCCTGGACGGCGCCTCCCAGTGGCGCATCTGGCGCTCGGTGCTCGCGCCGATGCTCCGGCCGATCCTCGTGGTCGTCACCATCCAGTCGGTCATCTGGGACTTCAAGGTCTTCACCCAGATCTACGTCATGACGAACGGCGGAGGCATCGCCGGGCAGAACCTCGTGCTGAACGTGTACGCGTACCAAAAGGCGTTCGCGTCCTCGCAGTACAGCCTCGGCTCGGCGATCGGAGTGGTGATGCTGCTGATTCTGCTGGCGGTCACGCTGGTCTATCTGCGGCTGCTGCGCAGGCAGGGGGAGGAGCTGTGAGCGCGTTGAGTTCGGTGAAGTCGCTGAGGTTGCTGAGGTTCCCCACACGTCTGCGGGTGCGGCGGCCCTGGCGGCTGGCCGCCGAGGCATCGGCTCTGCTGATCGCCGCCGTGGTCGCGTTCCCCCTCTACTGGATGGTGCTCAGCGCCTTCAAGCCGGCCGGCGAGATCGAGTCGACGGAGGCCCGCCCCTGGACGCTCACGCCGTCCCTGGACTCCTTCCGGCGCGTCTTCGGACAGCAGGAATTCGGCCGTTACTTCGTCAACAGCCTTCTCGTCGCGGTCACCGTGGTCATCGTCTCCGCACTGATCGCGTTCCTCGCGGCGACGGCCGTGACACGGTTCCGCTTCCGCTTCCGTACGACCCTGCTGATCATGTTCCTCATCGCGCAGATGGTGCCGATCGAGGCCCTGACGATCCCTCTGTTCTTCCTGATGCGGGACTTCGGTCAGCTGAACACACTGGGCTCGCTGATCCTGCCGCACATCGCCTTCTCCCTGCCGTTCGCGATCTGGATGCTCCGGGGCTTTGTGAAGGCGGTCCCTGAGGCGTTGGAGGAGGCCGCATACATCGACGGGGCGAGCCGGGCGCGCTTCCTGTGGCAGATCCTCTTCCCGCTGGTCTTTCCGGGTCTTGTGGCCACGAGCGTGTTCTCCTTCATCTCCACCTGGAACGACTTCCTGTTCGCCAAGTCCTTCATCATCAGCGACACTTCGCAGTCGACTCTGCCGATGGCCCTCCTTGTCTTCTACAACCCGGACAAGCCGGACTGGGGCGGTGTGATGGCGGCGTCCACGGTGATGACGATTCCGGTTCTGGTCTTCTTCGTGCTCGTACAGCGGCGGCTGGTCTCCGGACTGGGCGGCGCGGTAAAGGACTGACGTGAGTGAACTGATTCCCGCGCCCCGCAGCGTCGTCGCCGGTCCGGGCGAGGTGCGGCTGACGGCGTACTCCCAGCTCTACGCCGACACCGCGACGGAGGGCGTCGGTCACTGGCTGCGCACCGTCCTCCGGGAGGCCACCGGCCTGCCCCTGCACGAGGGGCGGGAACTCGACGACACCGACGGCGATGGCATCGGGCTCCAGCTCGACCCCGAACTCGGCCCCGAGGAGTACCGCCTCGTCAGCGACTCGTCCGGCGTCCTTGTCGAGGGCGGCAGCGCGGCCGGTGTCTTCTGGGGCGCCCAGACGCTGCGGCAGCTTCTCGGCCCCGATGCGTACCGCAGGGCCCCGCTCAGTCGCGACCGCGCCTGGGCCGTGCCGCACGTCACGATCGAGGACGCCCCCCGCTTCCGCTGGCGCGGCCTCATGCTCGACGTCTCACGCCACTTCATGCCCAAGGACGGTGTGCTGCGCTATCTCGACCTGATGGCCGCGCACAAGCTGAACGTCTTCCACTTCCACCTCACCGACGACCAGGGCTGGCGCATCGAGATCAAGCGTCACCCGAAGCTCACGGAGACCGGATCGTGGCGGGAGCGCACGAAATTCGGCCATCGCGCGTCGCCCCTGTGGGAGGAGAAGCCGCACGGCGGCTACTACACGCAGGACGACATCCGCGAGATCGTCGCGTACGCCGCCGAGCGGCATATCGCCGTCGTCCCCGAGATCGACATCCCGGGCCACTCGCAGGCCGCCATCGCCGCGTATCCGGAACTCGGCAACACCGACGTCATCGACACGACCTCCCTCTCCGTCTGGGACAACTGGGGCGTCTCCCACAACGTACTGGCCCCCACTGACAACACCCTGCGCTTCTACGAGGGGGTCTTCGAGGAGGTCCTGGAGCTGTTCCCCTCGGAGTTCATCCACGTCGGCGGCGACGAGTGTGCCAAGGAGCAGTGGAAGGAGTCGCCAACGGCGCAGGCGCGGATCAGGGACCTGGGGCTCGCGGACGAGGACGAGTTGCAGTCGTGGTTCATCCGGCACTTCGACAACTGGCTGACCGCGCGCGGGCGTCGGCTGATCGGCTGGGACGAGATCCTGGAGGGCGGCTTGGCTCCCGGTGCCGCCGTCTCGTCGTGGCGTGGCTACCAAGGCGGCATTACGGCAGCTCAGGCGGGTCACGACGTCGTCATGTGCCCTGAACAATACGTGTACTTGGACCACCGCCAGGACGGCGGCGCCGACGAACCGGTGCCCATCGGCTACGTACGGACCCTGGAGGACGTCTACTCCTTCGAGCCCGTTCCGCCGCAGTTGACTCCCGATCAGGCTCGCCATGTTCTCGGCACGCAGGCCAACCTGTGGACCGAGGTGATGGAGGACCACGCGCGCGTGGACTACCAGGCGTTCCCTCGGCTCGCGGCCGTCGCCGAGGTCGCATGGAGTGCGCTGCCCGCCCCCGCGGAACGCGACTTCGCGGCCTTCGAGCAGCGGATGACCACCCACTACAGGCGACTTGACGCCCTGGGAGTGGCCTATCGCCCGCCCACCGGCCTCCTGCCCTGGCAGCGGCGACCGGGGGTGCTCGGACGCCCGATCGAGGGGGCGCCCCCAAACGTGTGAGCCGACTCCCAAGGAGGTGCCGCGAACCGGCCGCCCTGGAACGGTGTCACCCGGGCGAAAGGCGCCCAAGGGTCTGCTAAAACTGCCAATTCGCTCTGACCGGTGATGTCGTGCGAAATCGGGACATCCCGCTGGTGACGGGTGCGAAAGCCTCCTAGCGGACCCCCGCATCGTGCTGGGAGGAAGATGTGCCAGAGTTGCCACGTCCGCCCTGTCAGCACGTACCGTACGGCAACACAGGTGGGACCAGGTGGGACAGCGGGAAGGGGTAGCCGGTTTGACCACGCACGCACCGCAGGCGGCGCAGACCGTGACGCTGCCCGCCTCTCTGGACGAGGCCGTGGCGGCGCTCGCCGCCACGCCGGCGGCCGTTCCGGTGGCCGGCGGCACCGACCTCATGACCTCCGTCAACTCCGGGCACATGCGGCCCGCCGCGCTCGTCGGCCTCGGCCGGATCAGCGAGATCCGCGGCTGGCAGTACCAGGACGGCCACGCGCTGCTCGGCGCGGGCCTCACGCACGCCCGCATGGGCCGCCCCGACTTCGCGGCCCTGATCCCCGCCCTCGCGGCCGCCGCGAGAGCCGCAGGCCCCCCGCAGATCCGCAACGCGGGCACCCTGGGCGGCAACATCGCCTCGGCTGCCCCTACAGGGGACGCGCTTCCGGTACTGGCTGCCCTGGAGGCGACGCTGATCATCGCGGGCCAGGGCGGCGCCCGCCGTGAGATCCCCGTCTCGCACCTGCTCGCCGGCGTGGAGATGCTGCGCGCCGGCGAACTCATCGGGTACGTGCGCGTGCCGCTGCTGCACGCCCCACAGGTCTTCCTGAAGGCGACGGGACGGACCGGCCCCGGACGCGCCCTGGCGTCCGTGTCGCTCGTCCTCGACCCCGCCCGGCGCGGAGTGCGGTGCGCCGTCGGCGCCATAGCGCCGATGCCGCTGCGGCCCCTGGAGGCCGAGCAGTGGGTCGCCTCGCTGATCGACTGGGACAACAACCGCGCGATCGTGCCGGAGGCACGGGACGCCTTCGGCGAGTACGTCGCGGCGGCCTGCATCCCCGACCCGGTCCCCGCGGAGGACGGCTCTGTGGAGCAACTGCCGCCCGCTGTACTGCACCTGCGGCGCACCGTCGCCGCGCTGGCCCGACGAGCATTGGGGAGGGCACTTTCGTGACCGACGACCAGCACGGAGAGGGCACCCCTCCGGCGGGCAGCCGCTGGGACCCGCTGCCCCAGGGCGACTACGACGACGGCGCCACCGCCTTCGTCCAGCTCCCCGAAGGGGGCATCGACGCACTCCGGTCCGACTCCCCGCTCGCCGCACCCGGCCACGGCTATGTACCGCCGCACATCGAGGCCGAGCAGGGGCAGCCCCAGGAGGTACGGTGGCCGGACCCGAACGCACAGCCTGAGGAGCCCCCGCAGCAGCCCGCTCACGACGGTTTCTCGTACCACCCGGGGACCACCGGCCAGTGGACCTTCGAGGAACCCGCACAGGACGGCTCGGGCGCTCCCGGACACGACGTGACCGGACAGTGGTCCATCCCCGTCGCCGACGGTGATCTGCCCGACGAGTCCGGCGAGTTCACCACCTCGGCCCTGGTCGAGCAGTGGGGCGGCAGCCCTCCGGCAACGTTGCCGGGCGGGGCGGCGGCGCCTTGGGCGCAGGAGTCCTGGGCGCAGCCTGAGCAGCACGCCGCCGAGCAGCTCGCGCCTTCGGACGAGGCCGCCCGCCATGCTGAGAGTTCCGCCGCTGCCCGCGCCGAAGAGGCCGCCGAGATCATCGACGTCTCCGGAGAGCACGCCGACGAGATCGCCGTCTCCGTAGAGAGCGGTTCCGCGGAGAGGGCTCCTGGGGAGAGCGTCTCCGTGGAGCACGCCTCCGTGGAGCACGAAGAGCCGGTGGAGGAGTCGCCCGTGTACGGCGCTCCGGAGCACGGTTCTCCGGAGCCCGCCGACGCACCGGGCGCCGAGTCCGAAGCGGTGTCCCAGGAGGTGCGCGAGTCGCCCGGAGAGTCCTCGGAGTCCGCCGACACCTCTGAAGACAGTGCCGAGGAGCCCGAGGAGGGCGACTCCCCGAGTGCGCTTCCACACGACGAGATGCACCCCCTGGCCTCGTACGTCCTGCGGGTGAACGGCGTCGACCGGCCCGTGACAGCCGCCTGGATCGGCGAATCGCTCCTCTACGTGCTGCGCGAGCGGCTCGGACTCGCCGGCGCCAAGGACGGCTGCTCGCAGGGCGAGTGCGGGGCCTGCAATGTGCAGGTCGACGGACGGCTCGTGGCGTCCTGCCTGGTACCGGCCGTGACCACCGCGGGCAGCGAGGTGCGCACCGTCGAAGGGCTGGCCGCCGACGGGCAGCCCTCGGATGTACAGCGGGCCCTCGCCAAGTGCGGCGCCGTGCAGTGCGGTTTCTGCATCCCGGGCATGGCGATGACCGTGCACGACCTCCTTGAGGGCAACCCGGCGCCCTCCGAGCTGGAGACCCGCAAGGCGCTGTCCGGCAACCTGTGCCGCTGCTCCGGCTACCGCGGCGTCCTCGACGCCGTGCGCGATGTCGTCGCCGAACGCGAGGCGCACGCGTCTGCCGAAGCCGCCCAGGACGCCGAGGAGCCCCGTATCCCTCACCAGGCGGGCCCTGGCGGGGGTAGCGTCAACCCATCGGCGTACGAGGCCTCAGCGCCGCGTGAGCAGCCATACGGTCAGGACGGAGGCCAGGCGTGAGCAACGAAACCGCCACCACGACCACCGTGGAGGCCGCTCCCGCTCAGGACCCGTCGCCGCAGCACGGCCTGGGCGCATCCCTGCCGTCCGCGGAGTCCCGCGCCAAGACGGAGGGCACCTTCCCGTACGCGGCCGACCTGTGGGCCGAGGGCCTGCTGTGGGCCGCCGTGCTGCGCTCACCGCACCCGCACGCGCGCATCGTCTCCATCGACACCAGCCACGCACTCCAGATGGTCGGCGTCCGGGCCGTCGTCACGCACGAGGACGTACCGGGCAGCGCCATGTACGGCCGCGGCACGGCCGACCGCCCCGTGTTCGCCTCCGAGGTCGTACGCCACCACGGGGAGCCCATCGCGGCAGTGGCCGCCGACCACCCGGACACCGCGCGGATGGCCGCCGCCGCCGTCATCGTCGAGTACGAAGTACTCGACCCGGTGACCGACCCCGAGCAGGCCTTCGAAGCCGAACCCCTGCACCCCGACGGCAACCTGATCCGCCATATCCCGCTGCGGCACGGCGACTCCGAGGCCGCCGGCGACATCGTCGTCGAGGGCCTGTACCGCATCGGCCGTCAGGACCCGGCCCCCATCGGCGCCGAGGCCGGCCTCGCCGTGCCGCGCCCCGACGGTGGCGTCGAGCTCTACCTGGCCTCCACCGACCCGCACGCCGACCGCGACACCGCCGCCGCCTGCTACGGCCTGGAACCGGAGCGCGTGAAAGTCGTCGTCACCGGCGTGCCCGGCGCCACCGCCGACCGTGAGGACCAGGGTTTCCAGCTCCCCCTGGGGCTGCTTGCCCTGAAGACCGGATGTCCGGTCAAACTCGCCGCGACGCGCGAAGAATCCTTCCTCGGACACGTCCACCGTCACCCCACACTCCTGCGCTACCGCCACCACGCGGACGCCGACGGCAGGCTGGTGAAGGTCGAGGCGCAGATCCTGCTCGACGCGGGCGCGTACGCGGACACGTCGTCGGAGGCGCTGGCGACCGCGGTCTCCTTCGCCTGCGGTCCGTACGTCGTCCCGAACGCCTTCATCGAGGGCTGGGTCGTACGCACCAACAACCCGCCCTCCGGCCATGTGCGCGGCGAGGGCGCCATGCAGGTCTGCGCCGCCTACGAGGCGCAGATGGACAAGCTGGCGAAGAAGCTGGGCCTCGACCCGGCTGAGCTGCGTATGCGCAATGTGATGGCTACAGGGGACGTACTTCCCACCGGCCAGTCGGTGACCTGCCCGGCCCCCGTGGCCGAACTCCTCCAGGCCGTACGGGACTTCCCGCTGCCCGCCCTCCCCAAGGACACCCCCGCGGAGGAGTGGCTGCTGCCGGGCGGCCCCGAGGGCGCGGGCGAACCGGGCGCGGTGCGGCGCGGTGTCGGCTACAGCCTCGGCATGGTCCACATGCTCGGTGCCGAGGGCGCGGACGAGGTCTCGACGGCCACCGTGAAGGTCCACGACGGCGTCGCCACGGTGCTCTGCGCGGCCGTGGAGACGGGCCAGGGCTTCGCCACGCTGGCCCGGCAGATCGTCCAGGAGACGCTCGGCATCGAGGAGGTGCATGTCGCCTCCGTGGACACAGATCAGCCTCCGGCGGGACCGGGCTGCCGTGGCCGCCACACCTGGGTGTCCGGCGGCGCGGTCGAACGGGCCGCCAAGATGGTCCGTACGCAGCTGCTGCAGCCCCTTGCGCACAAGTTCGGCATGTCCACGGAGCTGCTCCAGATCACCGACGGCAAGATCACCTCGTACGACGGCGTGCTGTCGACCACCGTCACAGAGGCGCTGGACGGCAAGGAACTGTGGGCCACCGCCCAGTGCCGTCCGCACCCCACCGAGCCACTGGACGACGCCGGCCAGGGGGACGCCTTCGTAGGTATGGCGTTCTGCGCGATCCGCGCGGTCGTCGACGTCGACATCGAGCTGGGCTCCGTACGCGTCGTCGAACTGGCGCTCGCCCAGGACGTCGGACGGATCCTGAACCCCGCACAGCTCAGGGCCCGTATCGAAGCCGGAGTCACCCAGGGCGTGGGCGCCGCCCTCACCGAGAACCTGCGCACCGCACGCGGCCTGGTCCGCCACCCCGACCTCACGGGCTACGCCCTGCCCACCGCCCTCGACACCCCCGACATCCGCATCGTCAAACTCCTCGAGGAACGCGACGTGGTCGCGCCCTTCGGAGCGAAGTCGGCCAGCGCGGTACCGGTGGTGACCACCCCGGCGGCGATCGCCTCCGCGGTACGGGCCGCAACGGGGCGCCCGGTGAACCGGCTGCCGATCCGGCCGCAGGCGGCCGTGGTGACGAACGGGCACTGACCGGGGCCGGCGGCTGTTGATGGACGGTGTGGTTCTCGTCACCGGAATCATGGCCGCGGGGAAGTCCACGGTGGCGCAGGCGCTGGCGCAGAGGCTGCCGCGGGCCACGCATGTGCGCGGTGATGTGTTCCGCCGGATGATCGTGTCGGGACGCGCGGAGTACGAGCCCGGCGCCGAGGACAGCGAGGCCCTCGCCCAACTCCGGCTCCGCCACCGGCTCTCGGCGGCGACGGCGGACACGTACGCGGACGCCGGCTTCACGGCGATTGCCCAGGACGTCGTCCTGGGCGAGGACCTCACGGCGTATGTCGGCCTGGTCCGCACACGGCCCCTGTACGTCGTGGTCCTGGCCCCGCGCCCCGAGACCGTCGCCGCGCGCGAGGCGGGACGCGTGAAGACGGGCTACGGCGCGTGGACGGTCGACGAACTGGACCGCGGGTTGCGGGAGGAGACCCCGCGCATCGGGCTCTGGCTGGACACGTCGGAACTGAGCGTGGCACAGACGGTGGACGCGATTGTCGCGGGGCGGGAATCGGCTCGGGTTGCCTGACGGCACGTGGGTGACGTGCCGTGCGAGTCGGCCGGTAAACGGGCCGGAAGCCTTGTGGCGCTTGGGTTTTGGTGCGTTGTCAGTGGTGCGGCGTATGGTTTTCGATCAGTGGGGAGCGGCTGCTGGGACAGCGGGCCGCGCCCTGCTGGGGATGCACGATGCGATCACATGCACGGGGGAGCCATGAGGACGATTGACGCCGGTACGGGGGCGGTCACGCTGACCGACGAGTGCGGTGGCGCGGGACGCCGGCTGGAGGTGCCGGCCGACGCGACTGCTCGGGGCGAGATGTCGGCGTACTGGCGCATGGCCGCGCTGGTCCATGCCCTCACCAAGATCGCCGACCCGTACGCGGGTCTCCGGCTCGACCTGCCGGCACGGCTGCTCGACGAGGAGTTCGGCCCGGGCGGGATCATGCGCTTCGAGGACGTCGACTTCCCGGCCACGCTCACGCACGAGCCCACCCGCCGTTTCCTCCGGGAGACGGGTCTTCCGGAGGACGGCGTCACGTTCCAGCTCGAGATGGACGTTCCGCTGCAGACGCTCGCCGAGCGCCACGCGGCCGAGCGGACGGAGGAGTTCCCCTCCCTGGGTCCTTGGGCCCAACTCCCCTATGCAGCCGACCGGTTGATTCGTCTGGGCCGCCTCGCCGATGCCACGGACCTCCTCGTCGACGGCACCACCGGGGAGCTCCACGAGTGGTCAGCCCCGGCCGCCGGGCTGCGACCGCTCAACGCCGACATATCCACGCTCGCGTTCACGCTCTGGCTGCTGCACCGCGCAAGCTGCCCGACGC
This sequence comes from Streptomyces vastus, assembly GCF_039532825.1. NCBI lineage: Bacteria > Bacillati > Actinomycetota > Actinomycetes > Kitasatosporales > Streptomycetaceae > Streptomyces > Streptomyces vastus. Next base: position 54,832 of record NZ_BAAASJ010000005.1, on the reverse strand, counting down.
CGTAATAACACTCGCGGCCGTGACCGGATTCGAACCGGTGTAAACCCCCGCGGGCGGAGCCCGCTAATGGATGCAGCGCAGGCGGTCCCCTCAACCACTCGGGCACACGGCCGGGTTGGGAACGTTTCGCTCGTTCCGAACTCGATGTCGTCGACCGTAGGCCGCGGGGGACGGGACGCTCAGGGGATGGACTGGGGCTGCAATGGGACTGCCGTACCGCGTTCATGAAAGGAGAGAGGGCGTACGACCAAGGTCCCAGGCGATCACCGCCTCGCGACAGGGGCCAACGGAAGTCGTGCCCCTTACGCTGACGACCATGACCACCCGGGAACCGAGCGACGCCGACGTCGCGGACACCGCCGCCAAACCAGCCGCACCGGCCGACCCCGGCGCCGATGACGGTGTGCTCGGCCGCCCCTACCGGTCGCTCAGCATCGGGATCGTGTCCGTCGTGCTGCTGATCGCCTTCGAGGCGACGGCGGTGGGGACCGCGATGCCGGTGGCGGCGCGGGAGCTCGACGGGGTTTCGTTGTACGCGTTCGCGTTCTCGGCGTACTTCACGACGAGCCTGTTCGGGATGGTGCTGGCCGGACAGTGGTCCGACCGGCGCGGGCCGCTGGCGTCATTGACCGCGGGGATCGCGGCGTTCGCGGCGGGGCTGGCGCTGTCCGGGACGGCCGGGGTGATGTGGCTGTTCATCCTCGGCCGGGCGGTGCAGGGGTTCGGCGGCGGGCTGGTGATCGTGGCGTTGTACGTGGTCGTGGGGCGGGCGTATCCGGAGCGGTTGCGGCCCTCGATCATGGCGGCGTTCGCGGCGAGCTGGGTGATCCCGTCGATAGTCGGGCCGCTGGCCGCCGGTTCGGTGACTGAACAACTCGGCTGGCGCTGGGTGTTCATCGGGATACCGGTCCTGGTGGTGTTCCCGCTGGCGCTCGCCCTCCCACAGATACGGCGACTGGCATCCGGCCCGGCGGAGGGCTCCGTCGCCGCACCCTTCGACCGTCGCCGGATCCGGCTGGCGCTGGGCATCTCGCTGGGGGCGGGCCTGCTGCAGTACGCCGCCCAAGACCTGCGGTGGCTTTCGGCCGCCCCGGCCGTGGCGGGGACGGCGTTACTGGTGCCGGCAGTGCTGGGGCTGCTGCCGCGCGGGACGTACCGGGCGGCGCGCGGGTTGCCGTCCGTGGTGCTGTTGCGTGGGGTCGCGGCCGGGTCGTTCATCGCGGCGGAATCCTTTGTGCCGCTGATGCTGGTCACGCAGCGGGGGCTGTCGCCGACGCTCGCCGGGTTCTCGCTCGCGGCCGGTGGGGCGACCTGGGCTCTGGGGTCCTTTGTACAGTCGAGGGCACGGGTGGAGCCGTACCGGGAGCGGCTGATGGGCCTGGGGATGGTGCTGGTCGCGGCGGCGATCGCGGCGGCGCCGAGTGTGCTGATCGACGCGGTGCCGGTGTGGACGCTGGCCGTGACGTGGGCGTTCGGCTGCTTCGGAATGGGGCTGGTGATCTCGTCCACCAGCGTCCTCCTGCTGCACCTGTCCGCCCCGGAGGAGGCCGGTGCCAACTCCGCCGCGCTCCAGATATCCGACGGCCTGTCGAACGTCCTGCTGCTGGCGGCGGGCGGGGCGGCGTTCGCGGCGCTGGGCGGCGGCACGATCACGCATGCGGCCACGTCGGCCTCCGGCGCCGGCGCACCACCGGCCGCCTTCGCCGCCGTGTTCCTGCCGATGGCGGGGGTGGCGTTGGTGGGGGCTTGGGTGACTACACGGGTGCGGGGCGAATCCCGGTGACCCTGGCTGGTACCGCGTAGTACCGTCGAGCCATGGCTGGACTCAACCTGCGATTCACCGACGAAGAACTCGACGCGCTGCGCGAGCGTGCGGCAGCGGAGGGGCGCAGCATGCAGGCCTTCGCGCACGATGCCGTGATCTCGGCCATAAACGAACACTCGCGGTTGTTCAACGAAGCTGCCGACCATGTGCTCAAGGCCAGCGCTGAGCTGAACCGTAGGCTCGCCTGATGCACTACCTCACGCTGCCCGAACTGCTGAACCTTGCGAAGCGGCTCGGGGCGGAAGAGGTGCGTGACTACGGGCTTCTGGACTCGGCGCTGGCGCGCCCGCAGTCGAGCGTGTTCGGGCAGGACGCTTATCCGGACGTCTGGCAGAAGGCCGCGGCGCTGATGGAGTCGCTCGCCCGCAATCACGCGCTCGTTGACGGGAACAAGCGCATCGCCTGGTACGCGACCTGGGTGTTCCTGCACATGAACGGGCACCTCCTGGACCCGGACTTCGACGTGGACGAGGCCGAGGCCTTCGTACTCGATGTCTGCCAGGGAGCCCTGGACGTACCCAAGATCGCCGCACAGCTGCCACGCTTTGCGCGCTGACTGTGAGCTGGATCCCATCCGCGGGTGGCGCGGCGCAGTCCGCGCGTTGGCACAACCGAGCCGCCGATAGGGTGGCCCGGTTGTCATACGTACCCTGCCGCCCAACCACCCCACGGAGACCGTGACTACCACCGCCAGCAGCGCCTCCCACTCGCACCATCTGTCGCCCGCCTTTCCCGGCCGTGCCCCCTGGGGCACCGCCGGCAAGCTGCGTGCCTGGCAGCACGGGGCTATGGAGAAGTACCTCCAGGAGCAGCCGCGTGACTTTCTTGCCGTTGCCACGCCCGGCGCCGGTAAGACGACCTTCGCGCTGACGCTTGCCTCCTGGTTGCTGCACCACCATGTCGTGCAGCAGGTGACGGTGGTCGCGCCGACCGAGCATCTGAAGAAGCAGTGGGCCGAGGCGGCGGCGCGGATAGGGATCAGGCTGGACCCGGAGTACAGCGCGGGGCCGCTCAGCAAGGAGTACCAGGGGGTCGCGGTGACGTACGCCGGTGTGGGCGTACGGCCCATGCTGCACCGCAACCGCGTAGAGCAGCGCAAGACGCTCGTCATCCTCGACGAGATCCACCACGCGGGCGACTCGAAGTCCTGGGGCGAGGCCTGCCTCGAGGCGTTCGAGCCCGCGACCCGCCGCCTCGCGCTCACGGGTACGCCGTTCCGCTCCGACACCAACCCCATCCCCTTCGTGACGTACGAGGAAGGCAACGACGGGATCCGGCGGTCTGCCGCCGACTACACGTACGGGTACGGCAGCGCGCTCGGCGACGGCGTGGTCCGGCCCGTCATCTTCCTCTCCTACAGCGGCAATATGCGGTGGCGTACGAAGGCGGGGGACGAGATCGCCGCCCGCCTCGGCGAGCCCATGACCAAGGACGCCGTCAGCCAGGCCTGGCGCACCGCCCTCGATCCACGCGGCGAGTGGATGCCGAGCGTGCTGCGCGCCGCCGATCAGCGGCTCACGGAGGTACGGAAGGGCATCCCGGACGCCGGCGCCCTCGTCATCGCCTCCGACCAGGACTCGGCACGGGCGTACGCCAAGCTGATCCGTGAGATCACGGGGGACAAGGCGACCCTCGTCCTGTCCGACGATGCCGGCGCGTCCGAGCGGATCGACGAGTTCAGCCACAACAACGACCGCTGGATGGTCGCCGTCCGCATGGTGTCCGAGGGCGTGGACGTGCCCCGGCTGGCCGTCGGCGTGTACGCGACCACCATCTCCACGCCGCTGTTCTTCGCGCAGGCCGTCGGCCGCTTCGTACGGTCCCGGCGCCGCGGCGAGACCGCCTCCGTCTTCCTGCCGACCGTCCCCGACCTGCTGACCTTCGCCAATGAGATGGAGGTCGAGCGCGACCACGCCCTCGACAAGCCGAAGAAGGACGGCGAGGAGGACCCGTACGCCGAATCCGAGAAGGAGATGGAGGAGGCGAACAAGGAGCAGGACGAGGACACCGGCGAGCAGGAGGAGTTCGCCTTCGAGGCGCTGGAGTCCGAGGCCACCTTCGACCGCGTGCTGTACGACGGCGCCGAGTTCGGCATGCAGGCGCACCCGGGCAGCGAGGAGGAGCAGGACTACCTCGGCATCCCGGGCCTCCTCGAACCCGACCAGGTCCAGCTCCTGCTCCAGAAGCGGCAGGCGCGCCAGATCGCGCACAGCCGCAAGAAACCCGCCGAAGAGGCCGACCTCCTCGAAATGCCCGCCGAGCGGCGGCCGGTGGTCACACACAAGGAGCTGCTGGAGCTGAGGAAGCAGCTCAACACGATGGTCGGGGCGTACGTCCACCAGAGCGGCAAGCCGCACGGGGTGATCCACACCGAGTTGCGGCGCGTGTGCGGCGGGCCACCGAGCGCGGAGGCGACGGCAGGGCAGCTGAGGCAGCGGATCGCCAAGGTGCAGGAGTGGGCGACCCGTATGCGGTGACAGCACGGGTTCGGGTACGAGGATCAGGGCGCCGGTTTCGTTGTGCACGGGACCGGCGCTCTCGTATGTGCGTGGGCGTGCGTGGGTGTGCGTGGTGTGCGGGGGTGGTGCACAGGGGGTGATGTGCGCCGGGCGTACCAGGACAAACGCAACGATGCTCGTACCGGACACTGACCGGATTCTGGACGGAGTCTTCCGCTGAGCGAACCGGGTCGCTACTGTCCCGCTACGCACACGCCCCGTGGCAGCGCCGCCGCGGAGCGCAGCCGGTGCCCGCCCGGGTAGTCCCCGGGACGCTTGCCGACCGGCGGCCTCTGAAGCGCGTCGCCGTTGGGACCGGTGACGCAACCGCCGCGGAGGGGGCCGTCGACTCTCACCACTAAGGAGTGGGCGTCGTGACCGCGGAGACCTCTCAGACGCTCGACCGAGGACTGCGTGTCCTCAAGTTGCTCGCCGACACCGATCACGGGCTGACCGTCACCGAGCTGTCCAGCAAGCTCGGGGTGAACCGGACCGTTGTGTACCGCCTGCTCGCCACGCTTGAGCAGCATGCGCTCGTACGCCGTGATCTGGGTGGTCGTGCCCGGGTGGGGCTCGGGGTGCTGCGGCTGGGGCGCCAGGTGCATCCCTTGGTACGTGAGGCCGCGTTGCCCGCGTTGCGGTCGCTGGCCGAGGACATCGGGGCGACGGCGCATCTCACTCTGGTCGACGGGACGGAAGCGCTGGCCGTCGCTGTGGTGGAGCCGACGTGGACGGACTACCACGTGGCGTATCGGGCGGGGTTCCGGCATCCGCTGGAACGGGGGGCCGCGGGCAAGGCGATCCTTGCGGCGCGGGCCGCGGCCGCGACGGTGGCCGATCCCGGATACACGCTGACGCACGGGGAACTGGAGGCCGGTGCGAGCGGTGCGGCTGCGCCGCTGCTGGGGGTGACCGGGGTGGAGGGGAGCGTGGGCGTGGTCATGCTTGCGGATTCTGTCCCGGAGAGGGTTGGGGCGCGGGTTGTGGACGCCGCGAAGGAAGTGGCCGAGGCTTTGCGCTAGCCAGGTGGGCGTGGGTGGGTTTTCTTTCCCCAGCCACGCCCCTTCCCGAAACTGAGGGCTGCGCCCCCAGGCCCCCAGGGGTTTGTTCGTCGGCTGCGGGCCGTCCGTGGCTGGTCGCGCAGTTCCCCGCGCCCCTTACGGGGCGCAGCCCCGCCTGTCCCAGGCCCGCCTACCAGTCCGCGGCCGGAATTCCCCCTCACGTTAGATTGATCCCGTGCTCTCTCAGCTCTCGCGCCCCCGGGCCGTCGCCCTATTCGCTCTGCCTGTCGTGGCTCTGCTCGCCACAACGGCCTTTGTACCGTTGCCGTTTGCGGTGGCTCAGCCGGGGATGACCGCGGATGTGCTGGGGGAGAACCGGGGGGAGCCGGTCATCACCATCACCGGTGCGGAGACGCACGAGACGCGTGGCCAGTTGCGGATGACGACCATCGTGGCGACCGGGCCCGATGCGGACGTGCGGCTGGCGGATGTCATCGACGGGTGGTTCGACACGGAGCGAGCCGTGATGCCGCGGGACTCCGTGTACCCGAGCGGTGACACCGTCAAGGAGATCGAGGAGCACAACGCCGAGGCGATGCGGGAGTCCCAGAACACCGCCACCGAGGCCGCGCTGGACTACCTCGGCGAGGAGCCGGACGACATCAAGGTCACCCTGAAGCTCGCCGACGTCGGCGGACCCAGTGCCGGGCTCCTCTTCTCGCTCGGCATAGTCGACAAGCTGGACGGTGACGGCAGCGGAGGCGACCTGACCGGCGGCCGCACGATAGCGGGCACCGGCACCATCGGCGCCGACGGCACGGTGGGCGCCGTGGGCGGTGTCGCTCTCAAGACGCAGGCCGCCAAACGCGACGGCGCGACCGTCTTCCTCGTACCGAAGGCCGAGTGCTCGGACGCGGAGTCGGAGCTGCCCAAGGGGCTGCGGCTGATCCCGGTGACGACGCTGAAGAGCACGGTCGAATCCCTCCGAGCCCTGGAGACGGGCACCGGATCCGTCCCCAGCTGCTGAACTCCACGCTGCTGAACTCCACCCAGAGGAGAGCGGCCGCACTGCGGGCGGTGAGGAGCCGGTCCAGCGTTAGCGAGGACGCGGAGAGGCGTTCAGAGTGGACATTGGGACGTTCGGCGTGACCGAAGGATTTGCTGTGGGCATCTGCCTGGAGCGGCTGGCGGTGATTCCGTTGGACACCGAAGAGGCCGGGAACGCGGCGCTGACCGGGGCCAAGGCGGCCAATCTCGCCCGTGCCGCCGCTGCCGGGCTGCCCGTCCTGCCGGGGTTCGCTCTCGTGCCGCAGGAGTCGGCGTCCGACCTGCCGCACGGGCCGTCCGCAGTGCGCGATGCCTGGCGTGGACTGGCCGACGAGGAGGGGCGGTCTCTGGTCGTACGGTCCTCCTCCGCGCACGAGGACACCGCCGATTCCTCGAGGGCCGGCCTTTTCGCATCCGAACTCGACGTGCGCGGCTGGGACAACTTCCTGTCCGCGGTCCAGGCGGTGCTCGACTCGTCCCGTCGGAGCCGTGGGCCCGCGCGTGGCGGAGGTGATCCGTCTGCCGGCATGGCGGTGCTGGTCCAGCCCATGCTGCGCACGGTCGTGGGGGGAGTCATGTTCGGTGCGGACCCCGTGGCGGGCCGTGACGACCGCATTCTGGTCAGTGCGGTGCGTGGCGGGCCCGAGCAACTGCTGGCCGGTACCGTCCAGGGCGTTCGCTACCAGTTGACCCGCCACGGCCGGCTGGTCGCCACCGAGCCGCGCGAACACCGCCGCGACCGGCTGTTGGGACGCCGCCGGGCATGGCGCCTCGTGCGGCTGGCCCACCAGGCGAAGCGGGTGTTCGGCGAGCCCCAGGACATGGAGTTCGGTTTCGACACCGACGACGCTCTGTGGCTCTTCCAAGCGCGTCCCATCACCGCCCTGGCTCTACGGGCCGCACGCGGTGCCAGGCTGCTGGGCCCCGGCCCGGTCGCCGAGACCTTCCCCGAGGTGCTCCAGCCGCTGGAGGAGGACCTGTGGATGGCACCGATGTCCCACGGACTGACCCTGGCCCTGGACAGTGCCGGCACCGCCCCGCGCCGGGTCCTGCGCGCGGTGCCCCCGGTCACCACCGTCGACGGGCGTGTGGCGGCCGACCTGAGACTGCTCGGCGCCGTACCGTCCGCGCACCCTGTGCTCGACTTCATCAACCCCATACCCGGCGCCCGGCGTGCCTCGGCGGCGTGGCGGGTGGGGCGGCTGCGGATCGCGCTGCCGATGCTGGCGGTGGACCTGATGGCCGATGTCGACCGCGAGCTGACCCAGATGCCGCCCCCGCAGGAGATGCTGTCCGGGCAGATACTGGCCGCCCTGGCCTGGGGCCGCAACGTCCTGTCGTCGCTGCACGCGCAGGAATCCCTCGTGGGCTCTCTGGTCGGTCAGGGCAGCGGTGCCACGGCCGTGGGCGAGGCACTGGCCGTACTCGCCGAGGGGCGATCACGCGGCATCACCGACGCGGAGCTGCTGGCTCGGCACCCCGTGCTGCTGTCCCTGTTGCCGCCCTCGCTCGAGCGGCCGGGCCGGCTGCCGCACCGTACCGGCTGGACCGGAGCACCGCGTGGCGTCGAGGCGCTGCCCGCCCGTGAGGGGCTGCGGCTGCGCATCCGCTGGGTGCAGGAGATGCAGGCGAGTCTGGTCCGTGAGTACGCGGCCCGTCTGCAGACCGCCGGCCGGCCCGACGCGCTGCGGCAGTTGTCCACGCTGCGCTGGCCGGAGCTGGCAGGGATCCTGGGCGGGGAACCGTGGACGGCGGATGTGGACGAGCGGGCGCTCCGGCCGGACTCGCGACCTCTGCCCGCCGCATTCCGGCTCTCGCAGGAAGGCCGCCCCGTCGCCGAACACATCGGCGGTCGTGGCCGAGGGCGGGCTCGGAGCCGGGATCGCGGCCACCGCACCGGCCAGGGCGCGGGCGGCGGCCTCGGCATCGGCACCGCCTGGCACGGCCGCGGCCCGCGGCCCGGCCATGCGGTCCTGGTGGTACGGACCCTGGATCCCGCCCTGGCCGCCGAGCTTCCCGAACTGGGCGGACTGGTCGCCGAGACCGGGAGCGTCCTGTCCCACCTCGCTGTGCTCGCCCGTGAGTACAAAGTCCCCACCGTCGTCGGTGTGCCGGACGCAGTCGACCGCTTTCCGCAGGGCGTCGAACTGACCGTGGACGGCACCAGCGGCACGGTCGAAACCGTGCGCAAGGGGCCCGAGAACGAACCCGTGAGCGCGGGAGCGGAAGAGGGCTTCGCGTGAAGTACGTCAGCTACCTGGTGGGAGGCGTGGCCGCGGTAGCGGCGGCGGTCTACCTTTTTGTGTATCTCTACCGCTGGGAGTGGCAACGCGCCCTGACCAGCGGAATCCTGCTCCTGGTCGTCGAAGTCTTTCTCGTGGCCGCGGTCCTGCTCTCCCGGCTCGGCCGCCTGGAACGCCGACTCGCCGAGACCGAGGCGCGCGCCGAGGAGGTACAGCGGCGGCTGCAGCAGAGCCGTGAAGCCGCACCCGATCGCTTCCGCTGGCTGGACACCCGTCGTTTCGAGAACAGGAACGACACGTTCGTGTTCGTCCCCGTGCTGATGGCCGCGGGCGCCGCGCTCTCCGTCATCGCCCTGGTCATCCAGAAGATCGCCAGTAGTACGGGTAGCGCGAGGGCGGAGCGGCTGCTGGCGGGCCGCCTGGCGAACCTCGCAGCCCCGCCCGGTGGCATACGTGGGGATGTCCCCGGCATCGAGGAGCGTCCGGCCGTTCCTCCCAGCCGACCGAGACGCACCCTCTTCAAGGCCGCCGCGGGCGGGGTGAGTACCGCACTGCTCGCCTTCCTCACCTTCTTCCTCGCCGACACGGTCCAGACCCACCCCACGTCGGCTCCTGACTCCGCGGCCAGCACCGTCGTCTTCCACGTCACGTTGCGCAACGCCGACACCGGGCCGGTGCGCGACGTGGCCGCACGCGACCTCTGGGAGACCTGCCGCCGGTCGACCGCCGGCTCGCGCGAGCACGCGCCACTGTCCAACCTGGGCGACGGGGTGTACGCGGGCGTCATCCGGCCCCCACTGCCCGGCCACGACCTGTTCCGGCTGCGTGGCTGCCTCATGGACATCACCGCGAATCGGGCGACTGCCGTCGTCCTCGGCGAGGGGCAGGTGCCACCCACTCCATGAAGCAGGTCGCAGGTCGCAGGTCCACCCGTTCCATGAAGGCTTTGGCTTGGTTAGTACCTTTTGTGCGTTTAATCACATAGCAGGGGTACTCGAACGGTGTTCCGGCTACTGTGAGCGGGACGTTTTCCCACCCAAGGTTCCGTTTCGTGTTGATTTTCCGCACCTCTCCGATCGCTCGCATCCACCCACTCATCCGCAGGACCGCGAAGATCGCGATCCTCTGCGTCCTCGGTTACGCCGCCGTGTGGCTCGTCGCCACACTCGGCATGCTCGGCATCCACGCCCTGGCTTCCCAGAAAGGGTCGTCCGGTGTGCGACTGGCCGGTATCAACCACTTCCAGGCCGTGGACGACCGTCTCTGGAGGGGATCCGCCCCTCGGGAAGCCGGATACCGCGAGCTCTCGGAACGGGGTGTGAACACCGTTGTCGATCTGCGCGCCGAGAAACTCTCGGCCGCGGCCCTGGCGGTGCCCCGGGATGCCGGGCTGAACGTCGTGCGCATGCCCATCAGGGACGGGCAGACGCCCACTACCGAGCAGGTCGACGGTTTCCTGCGGACCGTGGAGTCGGCGTCCGGTCCGGTGTTCGTGCACTGCGGAGCCGGTGTCGGGCGGACCGGAGCCATGGCCGCGGCGTATGCGGTACGCATCGGCGACGCGACCTCGGCTCAGGCGGCGCTGCGGAACCTCGCGGTGGGCCCACCCTCGATCGAGCAGGTCTGGTACGCGCTCTCCACCGGCCGCGACGACGGTGAGACCGAGCAGCCGCCCGCCGTTGTCGAAGCGATCAGCCGCCTCCTCGACGCCCCTCGCCGCATCAACGCCTCGATCTAGCCGTCACCACTCCCGCCACCACTCCCGTCAGTCGCCGTCCCCCGCCGCCTGCTCCACCAGCGGGATGATCCGCAGGGGCACGGGGTTCTCCATGACGATCGCCGTGGCCGCCCGGACGATGCCGTCGAAACCGACGACCAGGTCGATCACGCGCTGGAGATCGGCGTTGGAGCGGGCGACGAGACGGCACAGCATGTCGCCGCTGCCGGTGGTGGTGTGCAGTTCGAGCACCTCTGGGACGGTCGCCAAGTGCGCCCGTACGTCCGTGCCCTGACCCTGCCGGATCTGGAGGGTCGCGAAAGCCGTGACGGGGTACCCGAGTGCCGCGGGGTCCACCTGCGGCCCGAATCCGCGGATGACGCCGTTCGACTGAAGCCGGTCGAGGCGAGCCTGGACCGTCCCGCGCGCGACGCCGAGCCGCCGCGAGGCCTCCAGCACGCCGATGCGCGGCTCGCGCGCCAGCAGCACGAGGAGCCGGCCGTCCAGCTGATCGATCCCCATGGAGGCCTCCCCGGTGGTCATCCTGTACAGAAGTCCCGGTCGTAGGTGCCAGTTGCTGCGCATGTTGTCCAGTGAATACGCCAACTATTGCGCACCTTGCGGAACGGAGGGAGCGTATCGCCATGACTGAGACCATCCATCACACCCCTGGTACCGCGCGCGACGCAGACCCGTTCCCGGTCAAGGGAATGGACGCGGTCGTCTTCGCCGTCGGCAACGCCAAGCAGGCGGCGCACTACTACTCCACCGCCTTCGGCATGAAGCTCGTCGCGTACTCCGGACCGGAGAACGGCACCCGCGAGACCGCCTCGTACGTCCTGACCAACGGCTCGGCGCGCTTCGTCCTCACCTCCGTCATCAAGCCCGCCACCACCTGGGGCCACTTCCTCGCCGAGCATGTGGCCGAGCACGGCGACGGTGTGATCGACCTGGCCATCGAGGTCCCGGACGCGCGCAGGGCGTACGCGTACGCGATCGAGCACGGCGCCCGCTCGGTCGAGGAGCCGTACGAGATGAAGGACGAGCACGGCACCGTCGTCCTCGCGGCGATCGCCACATACGGGCAGACCCGGCACACCCTCGTCGAGCGGACGGGATACGACGGCCCGTATCTGCCCGGCTTCGTGACCGCCGACCCGATCGTCGAGCCGCCCGCCCACCGCACCTTCCAGGCCGTCGACCACTGCGTCGGCAATGTTGAGCTCGGCCGGATGAACGAATGGGTCGGCTTCTACAACAAGGTCATGGGCTTCACGAACATGAAGGAGTTCGTGGGCGACGACATCGCCACCGAGTACAGCGCGCTGATGTCGAAGGTCGTCGCGGACGGCACGCTCAAGGTCAAGTTCCCGATCAACGAGCCCGCCATCGCCAAGAAGAAGTCCCAGATCGACGAGTACCTGGAGTTCTACGGCGGCGCCGGCGTCCAGCACATCGCGCTGAACACGAACGACATCGTCGAGACGGTACGCACCATGCGGGCGGCCGGAGTCCGGTTCCTGGCCACGCCCGACTCGTACTACGACACGCTGGGGGAGTGGGTCGGCGACACCCGCGTCCCCGTCGACACCCTCCGCGAACTGAAGATCCTGGCCGACCGCGACGAGGACGGCTACCTGCTGCAGATCTTCACCAAGCCGGTCCAGGACCGCCCGACCGTCTTCTTCGAGATCATCGAACGCCACGGCTCGATGGGCTTCGGCAAGGGCAACTTCAAGGCCCTGTTCGAGGCGATCGAGCGGGAGCAGGAGAAGCGGGGCAACCTCTGACCGTCGGTTCCAAGGCGGCCCGCCTGCCCCTCGTGCAGGTGGGCTTCACACCGGCGTCCCCGGATGCGACGCTGTGATCATGAGCCGTATCGAAGCCCCTCGTGACGAAGCGACGGGGAACCTCCTCGACCGTCTGCTCGCGGGGCTGCCGGCCGAGGCGGTGCTGAGCGACCCGGACGTCACGGTCTCGTACGCCAACGACATGGCCAGCTTCTGCGAGGCCGGGACGCCCGCGGTCGTCGTGCTGCCGCGGACCGTCGAAGAGGTCCAGCACGTCATGCGCATCGCCACCGAGCTGCGCGTCCCGGTCGTCCCGCAGGGCGCCCGTACGGGACTGTCGGGCGGCGCCAACGCATCCGACGGCTGCATCGTGCTGTCCCTGATCAAGATGGACCGGATCCTCGAGATCAGCCCCGTCGACCGGATCGCCGTCGTCGAGCCCGGCGTCATCAACGCCGCGCTGTCCCGCGCAGTGAACGAACACGGCCTCTACTACCCGCCGGACCCCTCCAGCTGGGAGATGTGCACGATCGGCGGCAACATCGGCACGGCCTCAGGCGGCCTGTGCTGTGTGAAGTACGGGGTCACCGCCGAGTACGTACTCGGCCTGGACGTCGTCCTCGCCGACGGCCGCCTCATGCATACCGGCCGCCGCACGGCCAAGGGCGTCGCCGGGTACGACCTGACCCGCCTGTTCGTGGGCTCGGAGGGTTCGCTCGGCATCGTCGTACGGGCCGTACTGGCGCTCAAGCCGCAGCCGCCGCAGCAGCTGGTGCTGGCCGCCGAGTTCGCGTCCGCGTCCGCCGCCTGTGACGCCGTGTGCCGGATCATGGAGGGCGGGCATGCGCCGTCCCTCCTCGAACTGATGGACCGTACGACGGTGAAGGCCGTCAACGACATGGCGAACATGGGCCTGCCGGAGACCACGGAGGCCCTGCTGCTCGCCGGCTTCGACACCTCGGACCCGGCCGCCGACCTCGCCGCGCTCGGCGCCGTGTGCGAGGCCGCGGGCGCCGCCCAGGTCGTCCCGGCCGACGACCTGGCCGAATCCGAACTGCTCCTCCAGGCACGGCGGTTGTCGCTCACCGCGCTCGAAGCGGTCCGAGGCGTGACGATGATCGACGACGTGTGCGTGCCCCGGTCGCGGCTCGGCGACCTGATCGAGGGCGTCGAGCGGATCGCCGAGAAGCACCAGCTGACCATCGGGGTCGTCGCCCACGCCGGCGACGGCAACACCCACCCCACCGTCTGCTTCGACGCCGGCGACCCCGACGAGTCCCGCCGCGCCCGCGAGTCCTTCGACGAGATCATGGCCCTCGGCCTGGAACTCGGCGGCACGATCACCGGTGAACACGGCGTGGGCGTACTGAAGAAGGAATGGCTGGCCCGCGAGATCGGCCCGGTCGGCGTGGAGATGCAGCGCGCGATCAAGACGGCCTTCGACCCGCTGGGCATCCTCAACCCCGGCAAGGTCTTCTGAGTCGCCGCCCGGTAGTTGAAACCGTCCGGTATTTCGGGAAGGCGTGCCAGAACCTTGCCCGAACGGGGTAGGTAGTGGCGGACCGGACGTGACCCTTGCTCCGGTCTGGTAGATGTGGATTCCCCAAACGACCCCCGAGCAGATACGGGACCGACGGACATGAGCGCCCCAACCCCGGCCCCCGGCCACGACAGGCCCCGCGAAGGGTATTACCCGGACCCGTCCATTCCTGGATATGTCCGGTACTGGAACGGTGCCTCGTGGGTACCCGGCACCAGCCGACCGGCGCCGTCCGCCGGCGAATCGCTGCCGACGCCACCCGGTGGCCGCTCGGCCCCGGCCGCCACCGGTCCCGCCACCACGGAGGAGACGGGACCGCACTTCTTCGACGAGGACCCGCCCGCCGCGGCCCCCTCGCCCGCCGAAGCCCAGCACGGCAGCCGCCCCGAGCCCGCGACGGCGTGGGGCGCCGACCGCTCCCGGCAGACCGGTTTCGGCGGTGAGCAGGACCGCCGGGTCTCCTGGGGTTCCCCCGCTGATCCGCGCCTGTCGTCCGAGCCGGCCCAGCCGGAGGGCAGGTCCGAGCACACCGACGGCACGGTCACGTTCCGCGCGCCCAGGTCCGAGGACCGGGTCGAGGACAAGCCCCGGGACGCCCAAGACGGCCAGAACGCCCAGGACGCGCAGCCTCCGGCTTCCGGCGGCACGGTGGTGTTCCGCAGGCCCACGGGGCGGGTGCGGCCGGCCGCGGGCTCGGAGGAGGAGTCATCCGGTTCGCCCCGCGACGCCTCGCCCGGGTCCGGCTCGCCCCGGCCCAGGGCCGGAGCCTCCGGTGTCCCCAGCGCCCGTAACCCTCTCGCCTCCGAGGGCACGATGGCCTTCCGTGCCGTCACTCCGCGGCAGAGGCAACTGCGCGACCCTCAGGTCCCGGGCCCGACCGCGGGAGGAACCGCCGTGGGGGACACGGCTTCAGGAGGCTCGAGGGCAAGCTCGACCGCGGGAAGCCCGGCCGCCGCCCGCGCGGGCCTCTCCCAGGGCGCCTCCGCCTCGGCGGCCGGCGCCCAGAGCCCCGCCGTACCCGCCCAGTCCACGAATTCCCCGGCCGCGCAATCCACCGCCTCCGCCCCCACCGCCCCATCCACCCCCTCCACGCCCGAGCAGTCCACCCCCATGGCCGCGGGCGCCGGCGGTGGACAGCCCTCCTGGGCCCAGCAGGTGCACCGCCTCGCCGGAGCCGAGAGCGAACCGCCCGTCGTCCCCTGGAAGCCGGTGTCCGAGGACCCCTTCCAGGCCGCCGCCCGGGCGCAGGCGTCCGCGCGTCCCGCCGGGCTCGGCAAGCGGCTGGCCGCCCGGCTCGTGGACTCGCTCGTACTGGGCGCCGTCACGGGCGCGGCTGCCGTGCCGCTGGGCACCAGGGCCCTCGACCACGTCAACGACAAGATCGACGCGGCCAAGCTGTCCGGCGAGACCGTCACGGTCTGGCTGCTGGACGGCACCACGGGCGCGTACCTCGGCATCGTCCTCGCCGTCCTGCTGCTCTTCGGTGTCCTCTACGAGGCGCTGCCCACCGCCAAGTGGGGCCGTACGCTCGGCAAGAAGCTGTGCGGTCTCCAGGTGCGGGACATCGAGGGCGGCGAGCCCCCGTCGTTCGGCGCGGCCCTGCGCCGCTGGCTCGTCTACAGCGTCCCCGGACTCCTCGGCATCGGTGTCCTCGGTGTCCTGTGGGGCCTGTTCGACCGCCCGTGGCGCCAGTGCTGGCACGACAAGGCGGCGCACACGTTCGTAGCGGGGTGACCCGCGAGCCGGCCCACGCCCCAGCCGCCCGCCGACGCACGAGTCAGCCGCTGCGAGCGATAGCCCGGACGGCTCCCCGCCCATTGCGCGGCCGGGTGCTTCGCGGTCGACTCGGGGTATGACGACCGAGCCGCCGCCTTCCCCGGAAGACGATCCGTTCAAGAAGCGTCAGCCGCCACCCGGCGAGGCCGGCGGCTCCCCGTACGACACCCCGTCGGAGGGCTCGGAGGGCGGGGGCACCACACCCCCTCCGTACGCGGGTGACCCCTACGCCGGCGGCCCGTACGGCAACGAGCCCCTCGCGGGGATGCCGCCGCTCGGCGACAGCCCCAAGCGCGTACTGGCACGGCTCATCGACATGATCCTGGTGGGTGTCGTGTCGTGGCTGCTGGCGTGGGCGTTCGGTGCCACCGACTACGACGCGGACGGCGGCACCGTCGAGTACAGCGAGTCCATCGGCCAGTCCCTGATCGCCGCGGTGCTCTACGTCACGTACGACACCGTCCTGACCGCCAGGGACGGGCAGACCCTCGGCAAGAAGCTGTTCCACATGCGGGTGGCGAACCTCAACGACGGCTCGACGCCCTCCTGGCAGAACGCGCTGACCCGCGCACTGATCCTTTGGCTGCCCTTCGCGTTCTGCTGCGCGTGCATCTGGACCGCGATCACAGGTGGCTGGAGCTTCTTCGACAAGCCCTACAAGCAGGGCCTGCACGACAAGCCGGCGAAGACCGTGGTGGTCAGCACCGGCTGAACCAGTCGAGCGGCGCGGTCAGCGCTTGCTGCCGCTGGCCACCGGAACGGATTCGGTCACCGGAACGGATTCCGCAACACGCTCCGGGGCGACGGACGCGGCGACCGGCGTCGGCTTCTTCGGGACGGGAACCGTCATGGCCACGAGGAGACCGAGGGCGAGGGCGGAGAGCGCGATCACCGCGACTCCCGGACCCGAACTCGTCTGTGACAGCAGCAGCATGGCGAGGGTGGAGAAGATCACGGTGCAGGAGCCGTAGGCGAGCTGTGCGGCGGTCGGACGAGGCATGAGCGTTCCTCGGGTCGGGGGCCTCCCCCGTGCCTCTCGCCAAGGGGGAGGATGCGGATACGAATCAGGGGGCGACAACAACGGTGTCGACTTGGCAATCCGCTGATCTCCAGCGCGCCGCCAGCCGACTCTAATCCGCTGTCTGCCCGAGTGGAACGAGCGGTAAGCGTGACCTAACCCACGGTGCCGGTGCACAGGGGGCGCACGGAATCATGGCGTCCACCCACTGGACGGTGTGGCGCGCCGGTTGAGCGGTACACCAACCTCGTGGCGCTCCGTACCGGCTAACTGACACCAACACCAAGATCGCGACCGCGAAGGAGTCCCAGCGACGGCTCGGCGATCATGGTGAAGGTCTCGGCCGCGGCGAATTGAACGGCATACCAGCAGGTCAAAGCTTGATCGATCGTGACCCTCTGGCGGGTCGCGGCCGATCGTGTTTAGGTGCGTCCTGTGGCTCTCTTATTGACACTGTTTCTCACGGGGGTGTGATGTGGCCGCAGGAGGTTTCTGCAAGCTGCCGAACGGCAGTGTGGTGGTGGCGTTGAACCTGCCCACCCCCTCCGCCATGGGCGGCACCGGTTGTGTACGCATCCTCGTGCACGCACAGAACCGGGCCCGCGCGCTGACGCGGGTGCGCAACCTGGGCATGCGGGCGGTCTACCTGCGCGGCAACGCCGAGCCGCCGACCCCGGACGAAATCACCGCGGTCCTGCACCATCCCGACGGCCTCATATGGCGCACACCCCCCGGCGGCGACACCACCGCCACCGCCACGGAGCTGTGGCGCCCGATCCGGGCCCTGAAGCGGCGTACGGCTCCTCCCGGCCAGCCTTCCAAGCCCACTACTGCGCCCAAGGCTGCGAAACCGGCTAAACCACGGGCTTCCCGGTGAGCTCCACACCCGCCTCGCGCAGCTCCTCCAGGGCCCGCTCGGTGGTCTCCTCGCCCACACCGGCCGTGAGGTCGAGCAGTACGTTCGTACGGAAGCCTTCGCGGGCCGCGTCCAGCGCCGTGGCGCGGACGCAGTGGTCGGTGGCGATGCCGACCACGTCGACCTCGGTGATCTGGCGTGCGCGCAGCCAGTCCGCCAGCGTGACGCCGTTCTCGTCGGCGCCCTCGAAGCCGCTGTACGCCGCGGCGTAGGCGCCCTTGTCGAAGACCGCGTCGATCGCGCCGGAGGCGACCGCCGGGGCGAAGTTCGGGTGGAAGCCCACGCCCTCCGTGCCCGCCACGCAGTGCTTGGGCCAGGAGTGGACGTAGTCGGGGTTCTCGGAGAAGTGGTCGCCCGGGTTGACGTGATGGTCACGGGTGGCCACGACATGGCGGTAGCCGGCGGGCGCCTGCCCGATCAGCTCCGTGATCGCGGCGGCCACGTCTGCCCCTCCGGTCACCGCGAGGCTGCCTCCCTCGCAGAAGTCGTTCTGTACGTCGACGACGATCAGTGCGCGGCGCATGGTCGGTGTCCTTCCCCCTTGAGGGGCGCTGATGTTGCGGTTGCATTGCCCGTTCCCCGCTTGTTCATGCCCCCGCGGGGAAAGGCTGTCCGGAGCTGATTCCCGGGTACCCCGGTCGGGAGCTCCGCTCCCGGCAGACGTGAACGGGCGTACCCGGGCGCACGCATCGGGCGTACGCGGGCGTGCTCAGACGTATTCCGTCGGGATCACCGCCTCCCCGCGGGACAGCTGGGTCGCGGACAGCGGCAGGTTGGCGCGGGCAGCCGCGTGCCGGTCGCGTACGACATCCAGGGGCTCGCGGGCGACGACCTCGCCGCCCTTTATCAGCTCGACAAGCAGCTGACGGTCGGCCAGCTCCGCCGGGACGGCCCCCGTGCCGATCACCTCGGCCTCGGCGACCCCCTCCTCGTCGAGCCGTCGCGCGGCCCACTTCCGGCCGCCGATGGACGTCTTGCCGCCCGTCGACTTCTTCGCCACCGGCACGAGCGGAGCCTTCGGATCCGCCGACTCGGCACGGGCCACCAGTTTGTAGACCATCGAACACGTCGGATGGCCGGATCCCGTCACCAGCTGGGTGCCCACTCCGTACGCGTCCACGGGCGCCGCGGCCAGCGAGGCGATCGCGTACTCGTCCAGGTCCGAGGTCACGACGATCTTCGTGTCGGTCGCGCCCAGCTCGTCGAGCTGCTGCCGCACCCGGTGCGCCACGAGCAGCAGGTCACCGGAGTCGATGCGTACGGCGCCCAGCTCGGGCCCGGCGATCTCGACGGCCGTCCGTACGGCCTCGGCGACGTCGTAGGTGTCCACCAGCAGCGTCGTGCCCCGGCCCAGCGAGTGCACCTGGGCCTGGAAGGCGTCCCGCTCGCTGTCGTGCAGCAGCGTGAAGGCGTGGGCGCTGGTGCCGACGGTGGGGATGCCGTAGCGGAAGCCCGCGGCCAGGTCCGAGGTCGTCGTGAAGCCGCCGACGTACGCCGCGCGTGAGGCGGCCACGGCGGCCAGCTCATGGGTGCGCCGGGCGCCCATCTCGATCAGCGGCCGATCGCCCGCGGCCGAGGCCATCCGGGAGGCGGCGGCGGCGATCGCCGAGTCGTGGTTGAGGATCGAAAGGATCACCGTCTCCAGGAGCACGCATTCCGCGAACGTGCCCTCCACGCGCAGGATCGGCGAGCCGGGGAAGTAGACCTCGCCCTCGGGGTAGCCCCAGACATCGCCACTGAAGCGGTACGAGGACAGCCACTCGAGGGTCGGCTCGTCCACGACGCGGCGCTCGCGCAGGAAACCGAGGACGTCCGCGTCGAACCGGAAGTTCTCGACCGCGTCCAGCACCCGCCCGGTTCCCGCGACGACTCCGTAACGCCGTCCCTCAGGCAGCCGGCGTGTGAAGACCTCGAAGACCGAACGGCGCCCGGCGGTGCCGCCCTCGAGGGCGCCCTGCAGCATGGTCAGCTCGTAGTGATCCGTGAAGAGTGCTGTCGACGGAACATCCACCGGCAGCCCCAGGTCCGCTACATGCACGAAAGCTCTCCTCGACATGACTCTCCGGTGTCCCCGGGCCGGCCGGTCCCCAGGTCGGCCGGGGGTCCGGGGGTTGTCCCCCGGTGTATGCAGCATGGCAACGGATGATACCGCCAATCTCGTCACTCTGACGATTTCTGGGGCTCGCGGTTCTGGAGGGGCCGTTTGGCCGCCTACCCCCCTCTGGTGGCAGCATGGGCCATGTGACGGCTCCCGCACCTCTAGAGATCGAAAAGACCGAGTCGGCGGAGGAGGTCTCCGCCGTACCAGAGCCGGACGTCCCCTGGGTCACCATCGTCCACAACGACCCGGTCAACCTCATGAGCTATGTGACGTACGTTTTCCAGACGTACTTCGGCTACTCGAAGGACAAGGCCACCAAGCTCATGCTCGACGTCCACCACAAGGGCCGTGCCGTCGTCTCCAGCGGGTCCCGCGAGGAGATGGAGCGCGATGTGCAGGCCATGCACGGTTACGGCCTGTGGGCCACCCTCCAGCAGGACCGGAAGTAGCGAACTCACTCCATGCCAGGACAATTCGAACCGCTCCCCGGCGGCGGCGCGGCCGTCGCCCTCGACGAGGTCGAGATCTCCATCATCCGCTCCCTGGCGGTTCAGCTCCTGGAGCTCATCGGTCCCGGACCCGCGGAGGACGCCACCGAGGACCCGCTCGCCGAACTGTTCTCCGAGGGTCCCAGCGAGCCGCCCGCCGACCCCGTACTGCAACGCCTCTTCCCCGACGCCTACAGCGGGCCCGACGTCGAGGCCACCTCGCCCGAGCAGGCCGAGGAACAGCGCCAGTACTCCGCGGAGTTCCGCCGCTTCACCGAGAACGACCTGCGCGCGGGCAAACGGGACAACGCCCTCGCGGTGATCCGCTCCCTGGACGCGCTCGCCTCTGCCGGCGAGGGCGGGGCGGTGCTCAAGCTGTCGACGGAGGAATCCCAGCAGTGGCTGGGCGCTCTGAACGACCTGCGGCTCGCGATCGGCTCCCGGCTCGACGTCATCGACGAGGAGGACACCGACCTTCTCTACCGGCTGCCGGACGACGACCCACGCAAACCGATGGTGATGGCGTATCTGTGGCTGGGCGGGCTCCAGGAGACGCTCGTCGAGACGCTCATGCCGTGAGACGTGGGGCGCTGCCCGCAACCCGGAGGTCACCGCGCGCCCCGACCCGGAGCTCGAAAAGACCGAGGTCGGCTGAGCTGCCGCCCAGCATGTGGGCAGACCCGTACCACTCCTCGGTACGGGGCTGTGCTTTTGCTTATCCTGACCGGCATGCTCACCATCACCCAGGCCCTCGTCGACCAGATCGTCGCGCATGCGCGCCAGGACCACCCCGACGAGGCGTGCGGCGTCATCGCGGGCCCGGCGGGTTCGGACCGCCCCGAGCGCTTCATCCCCATGCTGAACGCGGCCATGTCACCCACGTTCTACGAGTTCGACTCCGGCGATCTCCTCAAGCTGTACCGCGAGATGGACGACCGCGACGAGGAGCCGGTCGTCATCTATCACTCCCACACGGCCACCGAGGCGTACCCGTCCCGCACCGACATCTCGTACGCCAATGAGCCCGGCGCCCACTACGTGCTGGTGTCCACCGCCGACACCGACGGCCTCGGCGACTTCCAGTTCCGCTCATACCGGATCGTGGAGGGCGAGGTCACGGAGGAGGAGGTCAAGGTCGTACAGGCCTACTGATCCCGCGATGCGGGCAGAAATCATCCACGATGTGAGATCACATTCCAGAACCCGGACCGGGAATCGATACGATGAGCCCATGGTTCTCCACGACGTGAGCGACAAGACGCCGGGCATGCTGCTCGTGGCGCGGCTGCACGTCGACCTGTGCAGGCTCGCCAGCGCCATCTGTTGATGCGGCCTGCCGCCGTACGGCCTTGATTGAGAGCCGCGGCGCGGTTATCGCGTACCACCTTGCTCTTCCGCGCTGTCGCGCGCCCACCGACCTGACTTCTTCCGACAGGAGCCCGCAACCATGGCCATCGAGGTCCGCATCCCCACCATCCTCCGCCAGTACACCGACGGTCAGAAGGCGGTGGAGGGCACCGGGGACACCCTCGCCGATCTGTTCGCCGACCTCGAAACCCGCCACTCGGGCATCCAGGCTCGCATCGTCGACCAGGCAGCCGGCGGCGAACTGCGCCGCTTCGTGAACGTCTACCTCAACGACGAGGACGTCCGCTTCCTCGACGGCATCAACACCAAGCTGACCGACGGCGACAACGTGACGATTCTGCCGGCGGTAGCCGGCGGCATGGTCTGACCGGGCTCTGATCCCTGATGCGCTACGACTCCCCGCTGGCCGCGGTGGGCAACACCCCTCTGGTGCGCCTGCCGCGGCTCTCGCCGTCCGCCGACGTCCGCATCTGGGCGAAGCTGGAGGACCGCAACCCGACGGGTTCGGTCAAGGACCGTCCCGCCCTGCACATGATCGAGCAGGCGGAGAAGGACGGCCGCCTCACGCCCGGCTGCACGATCCTCGAACCGACGAGCGGCAACACCGGCATCTCCCTGGCCATGGCGGCCAAGCTCAAGGGCTACCGCATCGTGTGCGTCATGCCCGAGAACACCTCGCAGGAGCGGCGGGATCTGCTGGCCATGTGGGGCGCCGAGATCATCTCGTCCCCCGCGGCCGGGGGCTCCAACACGGCCGTACGCGTGGCCAAGGAACTGTCGGCCGAGCACCCGGACTGGGTGATGCTCTACCAGTACGGCAACCCCGACAACGCGGGCGCCCACTACGCGACGACCGGCCCCGAAATCCTCGCCGACCTCCCCTCCGTGACCCACTTCGTGGCAGGCCTCGGCACGACCGGCACGCTGATGGGCGTCGGCCGCTATCTCCGCGAACACAAGCCGGACGTCAAGATCGTCGCGGCCGAACCGCGCTACGACGACCTCGTGTACGGCCTCCGGAACCTCGACGAAGGCTTCGTCCCCGAGCTGTACGACGCCTCGGTCCTGACCACACGCTTCTCGGTCGGCTCCGCCGACGCGGTGACGCGCACGCGCGAGCTGTTGCAGCAGGAGGGGATCTTCGCGGGCGTCTCCACGGGGGCCGCGCTGCACGCGGCGATCGGTGTGGGACGTAAGGCCGTCAAGGCGGAGGAGACGGCGGACATCGTCTTCGTCGTCGCCGACGGCGGCTGGAAGTACCTGTCGACGGGCGTCTACACGGCGGCGACGACGGAAGAGGCCATCGAGAGGCTGCAGGGCCAACTCTGGGCGTAGGGGGTGGGCGGGGTTTGTTTCGCCCCCGCCGCCCTTACCCGTCCCATCCCGGGGCCGGCCCCGGGCCCTGCTGGGGGCTGCACCCCCAGATCCCCTTCGGGGCTGCGCCCCGGACCCCGTTCCGGGGGCCAGCCCCCGGACCCCCGCTCCTCAAGCGCCGGAGGGGCTGATTTTTGTGTGGCCGAACTTTGTCAGCGCAGGCCCGCATCAATCAGCCCGTCTGGGGCACCTCCCAGCGGTAGCTGGGGGAGTTTGAGGACGAGGCCTCTAGGCCGATGGGGTCTGGGGGCGCAGCCCCCGGCGGGGTCCAGGGTCCGAGCCCCTTGGCATGGGACGGGTAAGGGCGGCGGGGGCGAACCACCCCCGAACCGGTGACTCCGCAGGTGAGTTCGCCCACAAGACCCCCTTACGGAGGAGCGACCGGAGGTTTTGCGCCTTACGCTCGACGGACCGCACGACCCCCGTCTTCACTCCCCGCCAGCGGAGGTTTCTGCTTTATGAAGCTCACCGTCGTCGGCTGCTCGGGGTCGTTCCCGTCCGCGGAATCGGCCTGCTCGAGCTACCTCGTCGAGGCCGACGGCTTCCGGCTGCTCCTCGACATGGGCAACGGTGCCCTCGGCGAGCTGCAGCGCCACTGCGGTCTCTACGACCTCGACGCGATCTACCTCAGCCATCTGCACGCCGACCACTGCATCGACATGTGCGCCTACTTCGTGGCGCGTTACTACCGGCACGACGGCGGCCGAGCCGCCCCCATCCCGGTCTACGGACCCGAAGGCACCGAGCACCGCCTCACCACCGCCTACGCGGACACCCCCAGCGCCTCCTCCATGAGCGAAGTCTTCGACTTCCACACGGTCAAGCCGGGCTCCTTCGAGATCGGCCCGTTCTCTGTGCACACGGAGAAGGTGAGCCACCCGGTGGAGGCGTACGGCATCCGCGTCGAGCACGGCGGCCGGACGCTCACGTACTCCGGGGACACGGGCGTATGCGACACGCTCGTCGAACTCGCCCGGGACGCCGACCTGTTCCTGTGCGAGGCCGCGTTCACCCATGGCAAGGAGAGCATCCCGGACCTGCACCTCAACGGCCGCGAGGCGGGCGAGATCGCCGCCCGCGCCGCCGCCCGTCGCCTCGTCCTCACCCACATCCCGCCGTGGACGGACCCCCAGGTCAACCTCGCGGACGCCCGCGAGACGTACACGGGCCCGGTGGAAGTGGCGGCGCCGCGAGTGACGTACGAGATCTAGAGCCCGTACGTATGCGAGATCCTCGTGCGGGATCCTCATATACGAGATCCAGAGCCCGTACGTACGAGAAGGCCCCCGGAGTCGACTCCGGGGGCCTTCTCGTACGTACGGGCTGAGGCCCGCTCGAGGCCTACTTCGCCTCCGCCTTCTGCAGCTCGGCCAGCTCCTCGTCCGACTCGCGGCCCGGAGTCGGCAGGTTGAACCTGATGATCGCGAAGCGGAAGACCACGTAGTAGACCGCCGCGAAGCACAGGCCCACCAGCACCAGGCCCCACGGATTCGTCGCGATCCCGAGGTTCAGGAAGAAGTCGACCGCGCCCGCCGAGAAGCCGAAGCCGTCCTTCATTCCGAGGGCCCAGGTCAGCGCCATGGAGACGCCGGTGAGGACGGCGTGGATGGCGTACAGGACCGGCGCGATGAACATGAACGTGAACTCGATCGGCTCGGTGACACCGGTGACGAACGAGGTCAGCGCCAGCGAGACCATCATGCCGCCGACGACCTTGCGGCGCTCGGGACGGGCGCAGTGCACGATCGCGAGGCAGGCGGCGGGAAGCGCGAACATCATGATCGGGAAGAAGCCGGTCATGAACTGGCCGGCACTCGGGTCACCGGCCAGGAAGCGCGCGATGTCACCGCTCTTGCCCTCGTACTCGCCCGCCTGGAACCACGGGAAGGAGTTCAGCAGGTGGTGCATGCCGATCGGGATCAGCGCGCGGTTGGCGACACCGAAGATGCCCGCGCCCACGGAGCCCGAACCGACCAGCCACTCACCGAAGTTGTGCAGACCGGTGCCCAGGACCGGCCAGATGTAGCCGAAGACGATGCCGATGAGCAGGCCGGCGAAGGCGGAGAGGATCGGGACGAGGCGGCGGCCGCCGAAGAAGCCCGCCCAGTCCGGAAGCTTGGTCCGGTAGAACTTCTGGTACAGCAGGGCGACGACGATGCCCATCACCACACCGCCCAGGACCTTGGCGTCCACGGGCGCGTCGACCATCACGACCTTGCCGTCGACGGCCTGCGCGACCTGGGGCAGGTTCTCGTCGGTGAACGTGGCCAGTACGTTTTTGAAGACCAGGTAGCCGACGACCGCCGCGAGCGCGGTCGAGCCGTCCGACTTCTTGGCGAAGCCGATCGCGATACCCACCGCGAACAGCAGTGCCATGTTGTCGAGGATCGCGTTGCCGCCCGCCGACATAAAGCCGGCGATCTTGGTAAGGAATTCGGGGAACGACTCGCGACCGAGCATGTCGGCGTTGCCGAGGCGCACCAGGAGCGCGGCTGCGGGCAGGACGGCGACCGGCAGCATCAGGCTGCGACCGATGCGCTGCAGGACAGCCATCGCGCCGGAGCCCTTCTTCTTGTCAGCCGCCGGAGCGGCGCTGGCCGTGGACACAACTTCCTCCTGGGGGACGGTGGTGACTCCGTGTGTATGGGAGCGACCCATGATCCATCGGCCGCGTGGTCTACACCACTCAGTGGTGTAGACCTGTTGTAGCACGGTGAAGGGCGGATAAGGAACCCACACTTTTCCTTTCTCGTCGACCCTGTGTTTGGCGACCCTTGCAAAGTGGTGTAGACCTATGTGTTACTGCGGCACAGCGGACCGGATCAGGGGAGAAGGACATGGCCACCAAGGCTGAGAAGATCGTCGCCGGGCTCGGCGGCATCGACAACATCGAAGAGATCGAAGGCTGCATCACCCGCCTCCGCACCGAGGTCGTGGACGCCAACCTCGTCGACGAAGCCGCCCTCAAGGCCGCCGGCGCACACGGCGTCGTGAAGATGGGCACCGCCATCCAGGTCGTCATCGGCACGGACGCCGACCCGATCGCGGCGGACATCGAAGACATGATGTGAGCCGCCGGGCTGCCTCCTGAGCCGGCCGCCTCGGTGGCGCTTCAGCCGGCCCCGAGGGACCGCTTCCGATTACCGGAGGCGGCCCCTCCCGTTCGGGCCGCTAGGCTCATCGCCATGTCACGAATCGACGGCCGCACCCCCGAGCAGCTCCGCCCCATCACCATCGAGCGCGGCTGGAGCAAGCACGCCGAAGGCTCCGTCCTCATCTCCTTCGGCGACACCAAGGTCTTCTGCACCGCCTCCGTCACCGAAGGCGTCCCGCGCTGGCGCAAAGGCAGCGGCGAAGGCTGGGTCACCGCCGAGTACTCCATGCTGCCCCGCGCCACCAACACCCGCGGCGACCGCGAATCCGTACGCGGCAAGATCGGCGGCCGTACGCACGAGATCAGCCGCCTCATCGGCCGCTCCCTGCGCGCCGTCATCGACTACAAGGCGCTCGGCGAGAACACCATCGTCCTCGACTGCGACGTACTCCAGGCCGACGGCGGCACCCGCACCGCCGCCATCACCGGCGCCTACGTCGCCCTCGCCGACGCCATCTCCTGGGCCCGCGGCAAAAAGCTCATCAGGGCCAGCCGCCAGCCCCTCACCGG
Organism: Streptomyces vastus; assembly: GCF_039532825.1. Lineage (NCBI taxonomy): Bacteria > Bacillati > Actinomycetota > Actinomycetes > Kitasatosporales > Streptomycetaceae > Streptomyces > Streptomyces vastus. Next base: position 28,466 of record NZ_BAAASJ010000005.1, on the reverse strand, counting down.
CACCGTCAGCGCCGTCTCCGTCGGCATCGTCGGCGGCGTACCCCTGCTCGACCTCTGCTACGAGGAAGACGTACGCGCCGACACCGACATGAACGTCGTCTGCACCGGCGACGGACGCTTCGTCGAGGTCCAGGGCACCGCGGAAGCCGAACCCTTCGCCCGCGAAGAGCTCAACTCCCTGCTCGACCTTGCCGTTTCAGGCTGCGAAGAACTCGCTGTCGCACAGCGCAAGGCACTTGATACGGTCCTCGAAAGGTAAAGGACGCACCAAGTCCGCCCCAAGAGGAGCCGCAGCGCCACGGGCAACCACGGCCGCGGCCCCCGCGTCCCTACCAATACCGGCGCACGGCACACCGCCGCACGCCCCGCCGTACCACACGGCCCCCCGAGGGCCTGAAGCAACGGGAGGACCGTTCCATGGCCGCGAGCCGACGCCCGCGACGTCGCAGTATCACCATCGCCGCCGCAGTGGCAGCCGTAGCGCTGACCGCCGGGCTGACCACCGGCTGCGACGCCGTCAACAAGGCGCTGGACTGCGCCAGGACCGCCGACGCCATCGCCGACAGCGTCACCGACCTCCAACAGGCCGTCGAGAACGCGGCGAACGACCCCACGCAGACCGACGAGGCGCTCAACTCCATCGAGAAGAACCTCGACAAGATCGGCGACAAGACCGAAGACACCGACGTGAACAAGGCCACCGAAGACCTGCGCGAGGCCGTGGTCAACGTACGTACGGCGATCCAGAACGGCGACGAGACACCGGACATCAGCCCGGTCACGGACGCCGCCGGCGAACTGACCAAGGTCTGCACCTCGTAGGTGATCCAGCGGTTACGGAACTGGGTGGGGGCGCCCTGAACGAGAGGGCGCCCCCACCCGTGACGTGACTACTGTGAGAGCCATGACCCGCCTGATCCTCGCCACCCGCAACCACGGAAAGCTCACCGAGCTCAAGGCGATCCTCGCCGCCGCCGACCTCCACTTCGACCTGGTCTGCACCGACGCCTACCCCGACGTCCCCGACGTCAAGGAAACAGGCGTCACCTTCGCCGAGAACGCCCTCCTCAAGGCCCACGCCCTCGCACAGGCCACCGGCCACCCCGCCGTCGCCGACGACTCCGGCCTCTGCGTCGACGTACTGGGCGGCGCCCCCGGCATCTTCTCCGCCCGCTGGTCCGGCTCCCACGGCGACGACCGAGCCAACCTCACGCTCCTCCTCGACCAGCTGAGCGACATCCCCGACCAGCACCGAGCCGCCCACTTCGCCTGCGCCGCCGCCCTGGCCCTCCCGGACGGAACGGAACGCGTGGTCGAAGGCCGCCTCCGAGGCACCCTCCGCCACGAACCGGCCGGCACCCACGGCTTCGGCTACGACCCGATCCTCCAGCCGGACGGGGACACGCGGACGTGCGCGGAGATGTCCCCCGAGGAGAAGAACGAGATCAGTCATCGGGGGAAGGCGTTTCGGGGGATGGTGCCGGTGTTGCGGGAGTTGTTGGGCTGACACTCGTCCGGTGTGTACGCCGAAGGGCGCCCTGCGAGAGGGCGCCCTTGGAGGGTGCGGCGGAAGGGATTCGAACCCTCAAACCCTGTCACGGGTCACTGGACCTAAACCAGCTGTGTCGCCATTGCACCACCGCCGCTAGTCGCGAGCCATAGTACCGGGCTGGCGACTGACGGGAATGACGTATTGACCTTCCTGCCGGGCAGGCCGTTCCCTCCTGCGGTTCCGGCACCACGTATCGGTCAAGGCGTGGCAGTTTGGGCACAAGTAGCGGAGGTTCTCGGCTCGGTTGTCCAGCCAGTTTCCATTGATGTGGTCGATCTGAAGCGTGATGGGTTGCCCCAGCCATTCGCCGGGATTTCCGCAGGATGCGCAATGGTACGGAACGCCGATCTCCTCGAGGGCGCGATGCAGACGGGAGCGGTTTGTGCGAGGTGACCCCTCTGGAAGTACAACGAGGGCCGTCTCCGCGGTCGGCTTCGGCTTGACCACGCGTAGCGCTCCCCAGGGGCGCCGTGTGAAGTGGCTGGTGTCGAGGCCGAGTTGCGCAGTCTTACGTCGAACGCGGCGGTGATTCGTGTCGTTCACCTCCAGGCCCAGGATGCGGATGACTTCCGCGTAGCTGTTGGCTTTTGGCACCGCGGAGCGGAGTGCCTCTTCTGGGATCGAGACACGTGTATTTCGGAAGTGGGCCGTGTCGACGCCTCGCTCCCGGAGCATTTTGCCCAGCGTGGCGCGCGACCGGCTGTCGTCCGGGACACCGAGTTCGCGGGCGACTCCGCGGACACTGTGAGCCGAGGCGGCAGCTCTCGCGAGCTCCATCGTGGTGAACGGCAGATCGATCTGTTCACGGTTCATCCCCGGGAAGTGACTGACGTCGATGCCCGCAGCGTCGATGCGGCGCTTGATGTGCGACAGGGTGCCGGTGGCGGGAGTGGCGCCGAGCTTGGAGACGACTTCGCGCAGTGTGGTGGAGGAGGCTGCTGCTTGGGCTATGGCTTCATCCGGATACTTGCGCCATGGGCTGCGCTGCTTGAAGTGGCTTGTGTCGAGGCCCTGCTCGGCCACCTTCTCCTGGAGTACGCGGCGCTGTCCGCCGCTCGGCTTCAGCCCGAGCAACCGCATCAGCTCGGCCCACCCCTGAGATGCGGCAACAGCCTTGGCCAGCTTGTTCCGTTCGTATCGGTCAGACATGCCGCATCCCCCTGCTGCCTGCCCGCCGACATGCGGATCCTGGCACTGTTCCCCTCCGTCCCGGCCACCCGTTCGTGGCCTCGCACGGAGTAACGAACCGTTAATCGGACAGTCATGCCCGGAATGCGCAGCGAGATGCAGAGCGGCCCGTACCGGATGTCACCGGTACGGGCCGCTCGCGCAGAACTCGCGCAAAAGCTCGCGCAGAAGTAGGCAGGCGTCTCAGATCCCCAAGTCCTTGATGATCTTCGCGACATGGCCGGCCGCCCGCACGTTGTACAGGGCGCGTTCGACCTTGCCCTCCTCGTCGACGATCACCGTGGAGCGGATGACGCCCATGTACGTCTTGCCGTAGTTCTTCTTCTCGCCGTAGGCGCCGTAGGCCTCGATGACCGTCTTGTCGGGGTCGCCGGCCAGGGTGACCTTGAGGGACTCCTTCTCGCGGAACTTGGCCAGCTTTTCCGGCTTGTCGGGGGAGATGCCGATGACGTTGTAGCCGGCGGATGCCAGGACGTCGAGGTTGTCCGTGAAGTCGCAGGCCTGCTTGGTGCAGCCGGGGGTGAGGGCGGCGGGGTAGAAGTAGACGATGACCTTGCGGCCCTTGTGGCCGGCCAGGGAGACCTCGTTGCCGTCGGCGTCGGGGAGGGTGAAGGCGGGGGCGGTGTCGCCGGGCTGGAGTCGCTCGCTCATCTCGGTTCGGTCTCCTTGCGGGGTGGTGGATACGGACCCGAGCGTAATAGGGGTGCCCGGGGGGTGTCCGGTGAGCGGAGCTGACAGACTGTCGGCCAGGACAGATGACCACATACGACCATGGAGGCAGCGCGGTGTCGGATACGTCGAGCACGCCGGACATCAGAACTCCGGCGCAGATCGAGGCGGACATCAAGCGCCGTCGCGAGACCCTCGCCGAGACGCTCGACGAGATCGGCGCGCGGGTGCACCCGAAGACGATCGTCGGTGACGCGAAGGCCAAGGTCGTCTCGAACATCGACCACACCCTCGGCCGCGCCTACGTCGGCGTGAACCGCATGGTCAGCGATGTGAGGGGCCAGCTGGTGAACGACGAGGGCGCGCCGCGGCTCGAGCGCATCGTGCCGGTGGCTCTGGTGGTGGTCGGGGTCGTCGGGCTGTTCGCCGTGGGTTCGCGGCGTGGCGCCGTGGGTTCTCGGCGTGGTTCGTCGGGTTCCCGGCGCCGCAAGCGCTGACACCAGCCGGATCCCGCATGCATATGGTCTCCGCCGACCCCGCCCGCGTACGGGCCGCGCAAAGCCAGGTAGGTTCAAGAGCGTGAGTGCGAACACCCATCACGACAAGCTGCCCATCCGGATGCTGCACGACCGTGTGCTCGTGCGGCAGGACACCGCGGAGGGCGAGCGCCGTTCCGGTGGCGGCATCCTGATTCCGGCGACCGCGGCGGTGGGCCGTCGGCTCGCCTGGGCCGAGGTCGTCGCGGTCGGGCAGAACGTACGGGCCGTGGAGCCGGGGGACCGTGTCCTGTTCGACCCGGAGGACCGTGCCGAGGTCGAGGTGCGCGGCGTCCCGTACGTGCTGATGCGTGAGCGTGATCTGCATGCGGTGGCGGCGGACCGGTTCGAGGGTTCCGAGGACTCGACCGGCTTGTACCTGTAGCTATTCGGCGTTTCTGAACGTCGCGCCGCCGTGCGTCGTGCCCGACGTGATCCCGCGGCCGTCCGTCGTGCCGCCGCCTCCCGTGGAGGTGTCGCCGCCCGTAGGCGTGCCTCCGTCGGTCGTGCCGCCGGTCGTGGGCTTTCCTCCTTCTGCCCCGTCTGTCGTTCCGCCGTCGGTCGTCGTGCCGCCGCTCGGCTGGTCGGGGGCTGTCGGGGCCGGGGGCTCGATGGGGGTCTCTTCGCCGCCGGTGGTCGTCCCACCGTCGCCCCCGTCACCCTCGTCACTCCCGTTCCCGCCGTCCGTGCTGCCCCGCCCTCCCGGTCCGTCCCGCCCGTCCGTCGTGCCGTTGTCCTCCTCGCCCCTGTCCCACGGCGGCTCGTCCCAGGGCTCTTCCGTCGGGAGTTCCTGCTCGTCCGCGCCCTCCTGGATCTGGAGGTCGAAGTCCTTGGCCTCTGTGCCCTCGAGCGCGTCCTGGGTGTACTGGGCCCAGATCTGTGCCGGGTAGCCGCCGCCGTTGATGCGGGCCTGGCCGAGTGCCCCGTACAGGGGGGTGTGGGCGCCCGTTTTCGGGTTCTGGCCCATGATGGCGACGACGGTGGCGAGGTCGGGGGTGTAGCCGGCGAACCAGGCGGCCTGGTCCTCCTCCGCGGTGCCGGTCTTTCCGGCGGCGGGCCGGCCCGCCGCCTGGGCGGCGGTTCCGGTGCCGCCCTCGACGACGCCGCGCAGGACGGCTGTCGTGGTGTCGGCGGCTTCGCGGCTGACGGCCTGCCGGACGCCTGTGGCGCGGGAGGGCAGTGTGACGGCGCTTTCGGTGCCGTCCGTGCCGTCGGTGCCGTCCTTGGTGATCTCGGAGACGAGTGAGTACCGGCCGTGCTTGCCGTGGTTGGCGAGCGTGGCGTAGGCCTCCGCCATGTCGAGGACGCTCGCGGTGGCCGGGCCGAGGGCGATGGAGGGGGAGGCCGTCAGGTCGGGGGTGGAGGAGGGGATGCCCAGGTCGAGAGCGGTCTGCCGGACGTTCTCGGGGCCGACGTCCACGGCCATCTGTGCGTACACCGCGTTGACGGACTTGTCGGTGGCTTCGCGGACCGGGATCGGGCCGTAGGAGGCCTGGTCCTCGTTCTCGGGGGCGTATGTGCCGCCTTGCCAGCCTTCCACGGGCCGCTGGTTCGTGCCGTCGTAGACGGTGTTCGGGGTGATGAGGCGGCCGTCCTGCGTGGTGGAGCCGTGCTGTAGGGCGGAGGTGAACACGAAGGGCTTGAAGGTGGAGCCGACCTGGTAGTCGCGGCGGGTGGCGTTGTTGACGTACTGCTTCGTGTAGTCGATGCCGCCGTACATCGCGAGGACCTTGCCGGTGGCCGGGTCGATGGAGGCGCCGCCGGCGCGGACGTTGCGGTCGGTCTTGTTGGTCTTCTTGTCGAGCCGGCCCATCACCTGGTCGTCGACCGCTTTGACGAAGGCGTTCTGCTTGTCCTTCTGGATGGTGGTGGTGATGCGGTAGCCGCCGGTGGCGAGGGTGTCCTCGTCGATGATCTCGCTGCCGGTCAGGTAGTCCTTGACGGCCTGCACGAGATAGCCGCGCTGCCCGGAGAGTCCGGCGGCAGCCTTGGCCTCCTTGGGTGTCGGGAACTCCAGTCCGGCCCGCTCCAGGGGCGTCAGCCACTTCTCTTTGACCATGCCGTCGAGTACGTAGTTCCAGCGGTCCACGACGGCCGGTCTGTTCTCGGGGTGCGCGGTCACGTCGTACGCGCTGGGGGCGTTGAGGAGCGACGCGAGGTACGCGCCCTGTGCGGCCGTGAGGTCCTTGGCGTCGATGTCGTAGTAGGCCTGTGCGGCGGCCTGGATGCCGTAGGCGTTGCGGCCGAAGAAGCTGGTGTTCAGATAGCCCTCGAGGATCTCGTCCTTGCTGACCTCGCGGTCGAGCTTGATGGCGATGAAGAACTCCTTGATCTTCCGGGTGGCCGTCTGCTCCTGCGCCAGGTAGTAGTTCTTGACGTACTGCTGGGTGATCGTCGAGCCGGACTGTTTTCCCTTGCCGGTGACGGTGTTCCAGGCGGCGCGGATCATGGCCTGGGGGTCGACGGCGGACTCGGAGTAGAAGTCACGGTCCTCGGCGGCGAGCACGGCGTGCTGGGTGTCCTTGGAGATCCGGGCGAGGGTGACGTTCTCGCGGTTGACCTCGCCGTCGCGGGCGAGCCGGCTGCCGTCCGCGTACAGGTAGACGTTGCTCTGCTTCATCGCGGCCGCGTTCGCTGCGGGGATCTCGACCAGGAAGTAGCCGAGCGCGAACAGGCCGATCAGCAGGAGGAGTGCGCCGACGAAGGTGCCGAGCACCATCCGCCAGGTCGGGATCAGCCGGCGCCAGCCGGTGCGTCGCCTCAGGCGCGCGGTGCTCGTCTGCTGCGGCTGGTCGTTCATGTCGTGCCGGACTCCCGTTTCGCGGCATACGTACCTGTACGCCATCTTTCGCTCTCTGTTGCCCCCTGTTGAAGACTCTCGCACCGTGCGTTCCGTTCCCTGCACGGGGCACACGCTTTGGTCACAGAAAATGCCTGGCACGGGGTGTGGCGCGGAGGCTAGGCTCCTGCGCTTCGGTGTCTGGCGGCGGGTGCGCGGGAGGGGTGTGGTCGTGGGCGCGGGGCGGTTGTACGCGGCCGTCGCGGTGGGGAGTTTCAGGCGGTACGCGACGTATCGGGTGGCCACCGCGGCCGGGGTGTTCACCAATACCGTGTTCGGGCTGATCCTCGTGTACACGTATCTGGCGCTGTGGGACGAGCGACCGGATCTGGGCGGGTACGACCAGGCGCAGGCCGTGACGTATGTGTGGCTGGGGCAGGCGCTGTTCGCGGCGCTGGCCATCCAGGGCGGAGGCTTCGAGACCGAGCTCATGGAACGCATCCGCACCGGTGAGATCGCGATCGATCTGTACCGGCCGGCCGATCTCCAACTGTGGTGGCTGGGAAGCGACTTGGGGCGGATGCTGTTCCAGTTGGTGGGGCGGGGTGTGATTCCGTTCGTCTTCGGTGCGCTGTTCTTCCCGATGGCCCTGCCGGGGGACTTCGGTACCTGGGCGGCCTTCCTGGTCGCGCTGCTGCTGGCGGCCCTTGTCAGCTTCGGGATCCGCTATCTGGCGGCGTTGAGCGTGTTCTGGCTCATGGACGCCAGGGGTGTCACGCAGGCCCTGATGGTCACGGGCATCTTCTGCTCGGGCATGACACTGCCGCTGAACGCCTTCCCGGACGCGCTCGGGGACGTGGTGCAGGCGTTGCCGTGGGCGGGGCAGCTCCAGGTGCCGGCGGATGTGCTGATGGGGGAGGCCGACCCGTTCGGGGCGTTCGTCTTCCAGGCGGCGTGGGCGGTGGCACTGCTGGCGGCGGGGCGGCTGCTGCAGTCGGCGGCTACACGGAGGGTGGTGGTGCAGGGTGGGTGAGACCTCGATGGGTGAGACCTCGAAGGCCGCCTTCAGAGTCACGGACGGTCTGCGGGCCTACCTGCTGATCGCCGGGATGTGGATCCGGGCCGGCATGACCTACCGCACCTCCTTCGTCGTCACGGTCTTCGGCAACCTGCTGCTGTCCGGGCTGGACTTCGTCGGCATCCTGCTGATGTTCTCGCAGGTCGACTCGCTCGGCGGCTGGACACTGCACGAGGTGGCCTTCCTGTACGGCCTGTCGGTGACGGCGTTCGGGATCACCGACCTGCTGCTCGGTTCGTCGGAGGTCCTGGGTACCCGGATACGCGACGGGTCGTTCGACACGCTGCTGGTACGTCCCGTTCCGGTGCTCGCGCAGGTCGCCGCGGACCAGTTCCCGCTGCGCCGCTTCGGCCGGGTCATACAGGGTTCGCTGGTGCTGGGCTGGGGGCTGTTCGCCGTCGACGTCGACTGGAGTGCGGCGAAGGTGCTGCTGGTGCCGGTGATGCTGGTCAGCGGCGCGGTGATCTTCGGGGCGATCTTCGTGGCGGGCGCGGCCTTCCAGTTCCTGGCGCAGGACGCCGCCCAGGTGCAGAACGCCTTCACGTACGGCGGCACCACACTGCTGCAGTACCCCCCGACGCTGTTCGGGAAGGAATTGGTACGCGGGGTGACCTTCGTGCTGCCGCTCGCCTTCGTCAACTGGCTGCCCGCGTCGTACGTCCTGGGGCGGCCGTATCCGCTCGACCTGCCGACGTGGGTGACGTTCACGTCGCCGCTCGCCGCCGGCGTGTGCTGCGCGCTGGCCGGTGTGCTGTGGCGGGCGGGACTTCGTTCGTACCGGAGTACAGGGAGTTAGGTCAGTGGCAGACGTTGTGGCAGACGGTGTGACGGGTGTTGTGGCGGACGGTTTCATCGAGCTCGACCGTGTCGAGAAGGTTTTCGACGTACGCAAGAAGACCGGTTTCCTGCGGCGGGAGCGGCACGAGGTACGGGCGGTCGACTCGATCTCCTTCACCGTGGCGCGCGGCGAGATGGTCGGCTATATCGGGCCGAACGGTGCGGGCAAGTCGACGACGATCAAGATGCTGACGGGGATCCTCACGCCGAGCGGTGGCCGGCTGCGCGTCGCGGGTATCGATCCGTCCCGCGAGCGGAGGCGGCTCGCGCACCGCATCGGGGTGGTGTTCGGGCAGCGTACGACGCTGTGGTGGGACCTCCCGCTGATCGACTCGTACAAGCTGATGCACCGCATGTACCGCATCCCGGACGGCCGTTATCGCGAGAACCTCGGCCGCCTCGTCGAACTCCTCGATCTGGGCGCGTTGTTGGACGTCCCGGTGCGGCAGCTCTCGCTCGGGCAGCGGATGCGCGGGGACATCGCGGCGGCGCTGCTGCACGATCCGGAGGTGCTGTACCTCGACGAGCCGACGATCGGTCTGGACGTGGTCTCCAAGGCGAATGTCCGGGAGTTCCTGCGGGAGGTGAACACCGAGCGCGGCACGACGGTGCTGCTGACCACGCACGACCTGCAGGACATTGAGCAGCTGTGCTCGCGGGTGATGGTCATCGACCACGGGCGCATGATGTACGACGGCCCGCTCACCGGGCTGCACGAGATCGGCGACAGCGAGCGCACCCTGGTGGTGGACCTGGAGCGCGAACTGCCGCCCATCGAGGTCGACATGGCGCGTGTGGTGAAGGTCGAAGGGCCCCGGCAGTGGCTCGCCTTCCCGGCCTCGGCGTCGGCGGCGCCGCTCGTCGCGCGGATCGCCGCCGAGTATCCGCTGGTGGACCTCTCGGTGCGGGAACCGGACATCGAGGCCGTCATCAGCCGCATGTACGCGGAGAAGGCAACCTCGTAGGCTTCGGTATATGACCGAAGAGCTCCCCGAATTGCGGGCGTCAGACACAGACCGTGAACGAGTCGCCGAAGTGCTCAGGGACGCCCTTGCGGAGGGTCGCCTCGACATGGAGGAGTTCGAGGAACGGCTCGACGCGACGTACAAGGCGCGTACGTACGGGGATCTCGCGCCGATCACCCGCGATCTGCCTGCCGCCGGAGTGACGCCGCCTTCTCCTGTGTCGATGGTCAAGCAGCCCGCCGAGGGCAGCGGGGACTGGGCGAGCCGGATCGTCGGGGGCGAGGGGTCCTCCCAGTGGGGCGTCGCGATCATGTCGGGGTTCGAGCGCAAGGGGCGCTGGACCGTGCCGAAGCGGTTCAACTCGTTCGTGTTCTGGGGCGGCGGCGTCGTTGATCTGCGCGAGGCGGACTTCGCGGACCGCGAGGTCGTCGTCAACTGTGTCGCGATCATGGGTGGCCTGGATGTGATCGTGCCGCCCGGCGTCGAGGTCGTCGTCCGCGGCATCGGGATCATGGGCGGCTTCGACCAGCGCGAGGAGGGCGTGCGCGGCGATCCCGGCGCGCCACGCGTGATCGTGACGGGCTTCGCCTTCTGGGGCGGCGTCGGCGTCAGACGCAAACTGACCAGGGCGGAGCGGTTGCGGATCAAGGAGCAGCGGCGCCAGGAGAAGCTTGAACGCAAGGCTGGCCACCAAGGGGAGCGGGAGGAGTTGGAGGGCGGCTCCTCCCACCGGGATGCGCTGGACATGGGTCACGCTGCGACCCGGGACGCGCTGGATCAGGCGCGGTCCGTCCATCGGGATGCGATGGAGCAGCATCGGGACATGATGCGCCAGCATCGGGAGGAACGGCGGCGGGCCCGGCACGAGGAGCGCGACGAGCGCCGCCGAGGGCGGGACTGAGAGCTCGGCCCGGAAGGCGGTATGTCGGCTGCGGGGCCGTCGTGGCTGGTCGCGTAGTTCCCCGCGCCCCTGAAAAGCCTGCGGCTTCCCACAGGGCCTGCGCTCCCGCGCTCCGGAAAGACTGCGCCTTCCCGCGCCCCCTTTGGCCTCAGGGGCGCAGTCCCCGCTGTCACAGCTCCGCCGGAGCCGACCCCTTCAGCATGTCCAGGTCGAACTTCTTCGCCATCTGCTCGTAGCCCCGATCGCTCGGATGCAGGTGGTCGCCCGAGTCGTACAGGGGGTTGAGGCGGCGCGGGTTGTACGGGTCGCGGACCGCCTCGTCGAAGTCGACGTAGTCGTCGAAGATGTCGCCCGAGCGGATCTGGGCGTTGACGGCCTGGCGGGTGGCTTCGAGGTGGGGGCGGTAGCCGCGGTGGCCCTGGAACGGCATGAGGGTCGCGCCGATGACGCGCAGTCCGCGGGCGTGGGCCCGTTCCGTCAGCTCGCGCATGCCGTCGGTGATCTTGTCGGCGTCGGTCTGGTGCGGGGTACGCAGGATGTCGTTGACGCCGAGGGCGATGACGACTGCCTTGACGTTGGTGCGGCCGAGGACGTCACGGTCGAAGCGGTTCAGTCCGCTCGGGTTCCCGGCGGGGCGGCCTCCGCCGCCGGCCAGCAGGCGGTTTCCGCTGATGCCCTGGTTGACGACGCTGTAGCGGGGCCCGTCCGAGCCGCCGCGGGCGCGGTCGCGCAGCCGGTCGGCGAGGGCGTCGGTCCAGCGCCGGTTCTCGCCCATGCTGGAGGTCACGCCGTCGGTGAGGGAGTCGCCGATCACGACGACCGTGCCCTCGGACTCGTTGCTCAGCACGTCCACCGCCGTCAGATAGCGCCAGGCCGGCGTCTGAGCGGCGTACGGAACCCCGGTCACGTCCTCCGTACGGTCGCCCTCCGCGGTGTACGAGATCTGCCGGGCCGTCGGGTGGTAGGTGACCGGGCCGGACGGTGTGGGCGAGTACGTGGTCACCAGGATGTCCGTGTCGTGCGGGATCAGCAGCCGTGCGGCATCGCTGACCACCTGCTGCCCAGGCGGCACGATCACCGAGGGGTTGCCGCCGAAGGTCAGGCGGCGCATGGTGTCGGCGGCAGCGGCGGCGTTGTTCGCGGTGGCCGCCACGGCGATCGAGGCGTGCGTGATGCTGAGCGGCTGCTGCCCGTACAGGTTCGACAGGGTGACGCGTGCCGCGGTGCCCCCCACGCCCGCGTGCACGACATTGCGTACGGAACGGCCGGCCATGCCGTTCGTCTCGGTGCCCGGCTCGGCACCGGACGGGGATGTCGACCAGGTGCCGACCCAGACGCCGGTGGACGCGGGAGCCGCCGGGTTGTTGTGCGGGCCTCGGCCGCCCGCCATCGTGTCGCGGGCGGCGCCGTCGTCGAAGCCGACTCCGACGTAGATGGCCGCGGAAAGGACCATGATCATGGCGATGATCGCCGTCAGCAGGGCATAACCGTGGCGCTTGGTCATGCGGTGCAGGTCTCCTATGGGCAGTGGGAGCCTGAGGCTCCGATGTGATCACCTCATGATGAGGCATGGCGGGGGAGGAATCCGACAGGCCCCCCGGCCCTGTCTCGAACCCCCGAACGGAAGACGCCGGGAACTCCTGTTCCGTTCCAGGAGTCGGTCAGGAAGGGAGGACTCGTCGGAAGTCGGTCAGAAGCCGGTCGTAATCCGGCCAGGAGTCGGCCAGTAGTCGGTCAGCAGTCGGTCGGGAGTCGGCCGGCAGTCGGGCAGGGGTTCGGGCAGGAGCTCGGTCAGGAGGGGAGCGCGATCGGGAGTGACGGAAGAGAGAGGCGCAGGAAGGCGACAATGGGTACGGGTTCTGCGAACGGGTGGAGTGGATGGAACGTACGAAAGCGGATGAAGCCGAGCGTGCCGAGCTCATAGGGCCAAGTGCCCAGCCGGTCCGAGCCACTAACCGGACCACCGACGGGACCGCCGGCCGGACCAGCAACCGGGCCATGGGCTACTACAGCGCCGCCGACGAGGAGAAACGCCGCGGCGTCCGCCGTATGAAGATCACGGCCACCGGCATGTTGCTCCTGGTCGCCGTCATCTACGTACTCGCCAAGTGGGCGTCCAACGCGGGCGCCGGTGCCTGGGCCGGGTATGTCGCGGCGGCGGCCGAGGCGGGCATGGTCGGTGCGCTCGCCGACTGGTTCGCCGTCACCGCCCTGTTCCGCCACCCCCTCGGCCTGCCCATCCCGCACACCGCGATCATCCCGACCAAGAAGGACCAGCTGGGCATCTCCCTGGGCGAGTTCGTCGGCGAGAACTTCCTGTCGCACGAGGTCGTACGGAACCGTCTGCGCGCCGTCGGCATCGGCAGCCGCCTCGGTGCGTGGCTCGCCGAGCCGGAGCACGCCGACCGGGTCACCGCGGAGCTGTCCACCGCGCTGCGGGGCGCTCTCGCCGTGCTGCGCGACTCCGATGTGCAGGCCATCGTCGGGGAGGCCATCAACCGGCGGGCCGACGCGGCGGAGATCGCCCCGCGTATCGGGAAGATGCTGGAGGGCATCGTCGCGCAAGGCGGCCACAAACGTGCCGTCGACCTGATCTGCGTACGCGCCCACGACTGGCTGGTCCTGCACAACGACCAGGTGATGGACGCCGTGCAGGGCGGCGCCCCCGGCTGGACCCCGCGGTTCGTCGACAAGCGGGTCGGCGAGCGCGTCTACAAGGAGCTGCTGCGCTTCGTCACCGAGATGCGCGACATGCCCGCCCACCCGGCCCGCGGCGCCCTCGACCGTTTCCTCACCGACTTCGCCGCCGACCTGCAGTCCGACACCGACACCCGCGGACGCGTGGAGAACCTCAAGCGCGAGGTCCTCGGCCGTGGCGAGGTGCAGGACATCATCGCCTCCGCCTGGTCCTCCGTACGGCAGATGATCGTGTCCGCCGCCGAGGACGAGCGCAGCGAACTGCGGCTGCGCGTAAGGGCCTCGCTGCTGTCGCTCGGCCAGCGGATGGCCACCGAGCCGAACCTCCAGTCGAAGATCGACGGCTGGGTGGAGGACGCGGCGGTGTACGTGGTGACGACGTACCGCGACGAGATCACCTCCCTCATCACGGACACCGTCGCGGGCTGGGACCCCGAGCACACCACCAGGAAGATCGAGGCGCACATCGGCCGCGACCTCCAGTTCATCCGCATCAACGGCACGGTGGTGGGCTCGCTGGCGGGGCTGGTCATCTACACGGTGTCGCGGGTGCTGGGGGCGTAACAGGTCTGGTGCACAGGCCTGTTGCTGGGCCTCTCTGGGTCTTGCTGGGCCTGTTGCAGGGGGCGTAATCCCTCGCTCGTCGGGGACCCGTCCGAGGTTCGCTCGACGAGGAGGGAGCCCATGTCCGCCACCGCGCCGCAGGCCACCAGCACCGTCACCACGGCCATCGCCTTCTTCTACGCCATCGGCACCGCGGCCGGCGGCATCAGCGGCCCCCTGCTCTTCGCCGAACTGACCGAGTCGGGCGTCGTCGCCGACACCGTCCTCGCCTTCCAGATCGGCGACACCCTGATGTGCGCGGCGGGCCTCGTCGCGGCGGCCCTGACGATACGCGCCGAACGCCGCTCCCTGGAGGACATCGCCCGCCCGCTGACGGCGACGACCGCGATGGCTCCGGGGACGGCGGTCCGGTACGGCTCCTAGGCCGCGAAGGGCCTCGAGGTTTGCCAGCCGCTGGTCTCGGGGCGGTCGATGGGGGCGCCCGAGCGGGCCGCCGGCCGGGTGCGCGGCGCTCGCGTTCGCCTTCCGTAAGTTCTTGACGGTTGACCGTTTGACCAGGTAGTTCTTCGAGAGCGCCGAATATGTGAACAGGGCCCCGTGCTCCGTCCGAGAGGGCGGTGGTGCGGGGCCCAGCCGTGCGCGGACGAATGGGCGAGGGGGCGGGATGGTCGGCTTTCTGGTGTTCGCGGTCTGTGGGGCGCTGTCCGGCGTGTTCGCCGCTGCGTGGGCGAGCTGGCGCGAGCGACCGCTGAAGCGTGGCCCCGGCGCCCGGGAGGCGATCGGGATATGGGCCCGGCTGGGCACGGACATCGTGCACAGCCGCTCCGGACTGCGCGAAGACGACGAGGTCACCGTCGAGTACGCCGTGGACGCCCCGTCCGCCGCCCGGATTCCCGGCGACCCGGGGCCGACCCGCGGGCTGCTCCTGAGCGGCGGCGTGGCCGTGCTCGCCCTGGCCCGCACCCTGTGGTGCGCCCTGACCACCACGCGCCACGCGCGCCGCCTGCTGGCGGCGGCACGCGGCGCCGAAGCCAGGACGGTCGAGTACGTGCTGCTGGCCGACCCCGAGGAACCCACGTCCGCAGCACCGCAGCTGGTCTGCTTCGACGAGGGCCAGGACCGGCCGTTCGGACTTGTGGAAGTGGACCCTGGCGGGCGCGGCAGGCCCCTGGTGTCCTGGCTCCCCCGAGAGGGCACCGCCGACCTTCGCTCCGTACCCGGAGACCCGGACACCGTCGTGCCGTGGATCGACGGGCACCCGGTGTGGCCGTGCAGCCCGCTGTTCGACCTGTCGGATCCGGCTGAGGCAGAGACCTTCCGGGAGTACGTGGACATGCTCGCGCCGTCCTGGATCGAGTTGCCGACAGGGGGATGAACCGGATGAGCGGGAACCAGAGACGGAGGCAGCGCCGGCTGAAGAGGCAGTGGCTGGAGCAGGAGGCGTGCCGCGCGGCACTCGTCGCACGGGAGCAGCGCCTCGCGGAGCTGCTCCCGGAGGCCCGGCCTGCTACGGAGCCGCTGGTGGTGGGGGCGGGCTGGTTCGGCCGGGGCGTGGCCACGGCGATCGCGGGCTCCTATCTCCTGTGGGGAAGCGAGCCGGACACCTCCACGTCCGTCGGAGACTGGATCTCCCTGGCGTGGGGGTTGCTGTTCGGGATCCTCCTTTGCTGTCGGGTGGCCATGTGGCGGATCGCCGCGGATGCGGGCGGCCTGTGGATACGGCGTTTCGGCCGGGTCCGCCGGTTGCCCTGGGACCGCATCCGCATGATCGAGCTGCACCGTGACGGCACGCTGAACTTCGCCGTCGACAACGACGAGTCCTCGACAATCCTCGGCGCTTTCGTGCCGCCGCTTCTGCAGGGTCGGCTGCGGATTCCCCCCACCGGCCGGGAGACGGCAGACCGGCTCGCACTGATGGCTCGCCACCCCGAGCTGCGCCCCACGGGCGAGATCCCGGGCAGGGAAGTGGGACTGCCGCTGGCGGTGTGGGCCCTGGTGGCCCTGGGGGTGCTGGCCGCGGACTGGTTCCTGCTGGACTGAGACGGTGAGCCGGGCTCCCGGGTGGGAATCTCCCTGGGACTCGTCGTCATCTGCTATGTCCGTAACGCCCTGCTCGACCGGCCGGACGGGCACGTGGCCCGACGGTGGGCCGGGATGTGGATCTGGCCGTTCCGGCCGACTGCTGGACGGCTGTGACGGGGCTCCTTCTCAGCTCAGGTCACTGGACCGCGGTGGTCAGTTCGTCCTGTGCCGGGCGCCTGATCGTGAGGGCCATCAGCGCGCCCGTCGCGCACAGGGCTCCCGCCGCCACCCACACGAAGTCGTACGACCCGAAGGCGTCGCGGGCCGTGCCGCCGAGGAAGGCGACGAGTCCTGCGCCCAGTTGGTGGGCGGCGTTGACCCAGCCGAAGACGACCGGTGCGTCGGAGCCGTAGTGCGCGCGGCACAGGGCCAGCGTCGGCGGGACCGTCGCCACGTCGAGCAGCCCGAAGACGATGACGAACGTGACGATCGGCGGCCCCACGGTCGCGGTGAGGAGCAGCGGCAGCGCGAGGAGGGTGAGGCCGCGCAGGGCGTAGTACGTGGCGAGCAGCCGGCGCGCGTCGAGGCGGTCGGTCAGCAGTCCGGAGCCGACCGTCCCGGCCACGTTGAAGATCCCGATGAGTGACAGCAGCGAGGCGGCGACGGTCACCGGCATCCCGTGGTCGTGCGCGGCGGGCGCGAAGTGCGTCCACATGACGCCGTTGGTGGAGGCCCCGCAGACGGCGAAGGTGCCGGCGAGAAGCCAGAAGGGCGCCGTGCGAGTGGCGCGGGCGAGGACCCGGACCGCACGCCGGGCGGCACCCGGCACCGGCGCGGGCTTCGGCACGAACTCCGTTGCTCCGTAAGGAGCTTGCCCCACGTCCGCCGGATGGTCCCGCAGCAGCAGCCATACGAGGGGCAGGGCGGCCGTCGCCGCGACGGCCAGGGCGAGCGCGGCGGCCCGCCAGCCGTGCGCGTCGATCACCCCCGACAGCACCGGCAGGAACACGAACTGCCCCACCACGCTCGCCGCCGTCAGCAGCCCCGTGACCAGCCCGCGCCGCGCCACGAACCACCGCTCGGTGACCGTGGCCGCGAATGCCGTCGCCGTGGCACCCGTGCCGAGCCCCACGAACACGCCCCAGTACAGGACGAACTGGGCGGACGCCGTCATGGTCGTGGTCAGGCCGGCGCCCGCTGCGACGAGGGCGAGGGCGGTGGTCGCGACCCGCCGCATCCCGAACCGGTCCATCAGCGCGGCCGCGAACGGCGCCGTAGCCCCGTACAGCGCCATGCTCACGAACGTCCCGAGCCCGATCGTGCCCCGCGACCATCCGAACTCCTCGTGCAACGGCCCGACGAGCAGCCCCGCGAGGGTGGTGAAGGCACCGGCGGTCACGATGGCGAGGGCGGCGGCGGTGGCGACGATCCAGGGGGTGCGGTTCCGGGTTCGGGTCGGGGTCCGGGTGCGGGGCGAGGTCTTGGTCGTGTCCGTAGTCCTGGTCGGGTCCGTGGTCATGACGTCGACCCTCCGTTTTCGGGGACGCCGCAACGAGTGGCCAGATGGCCATGATGTGCAAGAATCTGGCCATGGCGGCAGAGAGCGCAACGCACCGAGTGGCCGTCCTCGTCCGGGACGGCGTCCTGCCGATGGAGCTGGGGCTGGCCCACCAGCTGTTCGGCAACGCGACCTCACGCTCGGACCGGCCGCTCTACACGACCCTGACCTGCGCCGTCACGCCCGGCATGATCCGTACGGACGCGGACTTCCCGATCTACGCGCCCCACGGCCCGGAGGCCCTCGCGACCGCCGACACGGTGATCGTCCCGTCGTCGCACGAGGAGGACGAGTATCTGAAGCCCGGCGGCCTGAGCGCGGAGCTGGCCGAAGCGCTGGACCGCGCTCGTGGCGCGCGGATCGCCTCCATCTGCACAGGCGCGTTCGTCCTCGCCGCGGCCGGACTCCTTGACGGCATGCGGGCGACCACGCACTGGATGTCGACGGACCTCTTCGGGCGCACGTTCCCCGAAGTGAGCGTGGACCCCGACGTCCTGTACGTCGACGAGGACCGCGTACTGACCTCCGCGGGCGAGGCGGCCGGCATCGACCTGTGCCTGCACATGATCCGCCGGGACCACGGCGCGGCGATCGCGGCGAACGTGGCCCGCCGTACCGTCGTACCGCCGCACCGGGAGGGCGGTCAGGCGCAGTACATCCAACGCCCGGTGCCGGACGGCCGGTTGACGGGCTCGACCACCTCCGCCTCGCGCGCCTGGGCGCTGGCCAGCCTTGCTGACCCGCTGACCCTGCGCGAGCTGGCCGCGCGGGACGCGATGAGTGTCCGTACGTACAGCCGCCGCTTCCGCGAGGAGACCGGCCTCACGCCCATGCAGTGGCTCACCCAGCGTCGCGTCGACCGGGCGCGCGAACTGCTGGAACAGACCGACCACACCGTCGACCGCATCGCGGCGGAGGCGGGCTTCGGCACGGCCGCGTCACTACGGCAGCACTTCCACGCGGCGCTGGGGGTGTCGCCGGGGGCGTACCGGGCGACGTTCAGGGGCACGGTCGTAGGGCCTGGGCAGTAGGGTCCCGGGACGACTGAGTACGCGTACTGAGTGGATCTGAGTGGATCTGAGAGGAGCTGATCAGGGCCGATGACCGTCCGCAGGATCGTCCCCGACTTCCAGACCGACTCCGAGGAGTCGATGGCCCAAAGCCGTGATTTCTACGGCCGGTTGGGGCTTGAGGAGGTCATGAATCTCGGCTGGGTCATGACTCTCGCCTCCCCCTCCGACCCCACCGCGCAGCTCATCTTCATCACCGAGGACCGCACCGCGCCGGTCGTCCCCGACCTGAGCATCGAGGTCGAGGACGTCGACGCGGTGTACGCCGAGGTACTCGCGTCGGGCGCCGAGATCGTACGAGATCTCCAGGACGAGGAGTGGGGCGTACGGCGCTTCTTCGTACGGGACCCCAATGGGCGCGTCGTGAACGTGCTCACGCACCGCGGCTGAGTCACCGGCGGGTCGGGCACCCGTGGTGGAACCCGGGCGGACGATCATGAGGCGTACCGGAGGGCGTTCCGGGGCGTGGCCGTGGACTGAGGGCTTGCAGGTCGGGGGCCCGGTGGGGGCTGGGCGGGGCTCGCCGGGGCGAGACTGAGTCGGGGCTTGTCAACTTTCCTCTAGGGGGTTATATAAGAAGCCGTAGGGCATCGCAGCCAGCCACCGCACGAAAGGAGTGACCCGTGATGCTCATGCGCACCGACCCCTTCCGCGAGTTCGACCGGCTCGCACAGCAGGTCTTCAGCTCCGCACGCCCCGCGGCGATGCAGATGGACGCCTACCGGTCCGGTGACGACTTCATCGTCCACTTCGACCTCCCCGGCATCGACCCGGAGTCGATCGACCTGGATGTCGAGCGGAACGTGCTGAACGTACGCGCCGAACGCCGTTCCCCCGCCCCCGACGGCGCGGAGGTCATCGTCGCCGAGCGCCCCACCGGTACGTTCTCCCGCCAGCTGTTCCTCGGCGAGACCCTCGACACGGAGCGTATCGACGCCTCGTACGACGCCGGGGTCCTGACGCTGCGCATCCCCGTGGCAGAGCAGGCCAAGCCGCGCCGGATCCAGATCTCCGGCGGCGGATCCAAGAAGCAGCTGAGCAGCTGACGGCAGTTGACGTCAGCTGACAGAACGCGACGGCCGCCGTGCCGTACCGCCCCGTGGGTTCGCCCGCGGGGCGGAGCCCATGTCCTGAGACCGAGACGAAGACCGATACGCAGGAGGAGTGCGATGAGGGGGACGACCATGACGACGAGGCCGACTGGACCCAAGGGGACGCCGAGTGCGCCGAGAACGCCGAGAACGACGACCGCGGCGACCACGACCAGCTGGGATCGCCTGATCGAAGCCGTACGCGAATCCGGCCAGTACACCACCGCGGCGGAAGCCGAACGCGTCACCCGTATCGTGCTGTCCGCCCTCGGCGGCCATGTGATCGGCGACGAACGCGTCGACCTGGCGCGCCGCCTGCCCGATGAGGCGGCCGGTGTCATCGCCTCCCAGATCCCGGCCACCCGGCAGCTGACCGCAGCCGAGTTCGTGGACAACGTCGCCGTCCGCATCGAGGGAGCGACCCCGGCCACGGCCCGCTGGGACGTCAGCTCCGTACTGAGCGTCCTCGCGTCGACGGTGGGCGACGACATCGTTGTCCGCATCCTGCGCCAACTCCCGCCCGGGTACGCCCTGTTGTTCGGCCGAGCGGAACTCGCGCCTCGCTAAATGAGTTGTTGACGCGGAGAGGGCATGCGCAGACTCGTCGGGGAGCGAGTGGACGGGGGAGCGCATGCCGACGACGGACTCACCCAAGGAAGCGCGGGCA
Source organism: Streptomyces vastus (assembly GCF_039532825.1). Taxonomy (NCBI): domain Bacteria; kingdom Bacillati; phylum Actinomycetota; class Actinomycetes; order Kitasatosporales; family Streptomycetaceae; genus Streptomyces; species Streptomyces vastus. The sequence continues at coordinate 8,292 of NZ_BAAASJ010000005.1, read as the reverse complement.
CGGGCGGACGTACGGGACGACGTACAGGAAGTCGTGCGGGAAGAAGCCTCGGCAGACGTACGAGCGGACGCGCTGCCCGACGTACAGGCGGACGCCCTGGTCCACGCCCTGGGCAGCGAGCCCCGCCGCCCCGAGGCCTTCCGCGAACTGATGCGCCACGGCCCCGCCGCCATCCCCGCGATCCGCCGGGGCCTGCGCCACCCCCAGCCCCGCGTACGCGAACAGTGCTGCAACCTGCTGGACCACCTGCTCGTACCGGAGGTCCTGGACGACCTGATCGCCATGCTCGACGACCCGGCCGCCCCGGTCCGGTACGCCGCCCTGCACGCCCTGTCCTGCGACCGCTGCAAGACGGACGCCTGCCGCCCCGACAGCGCGGTGGTCCTCCCACGCGGCATCCACCTGCTGCACCACGACCCCGACCCCCACGTACGCACCATGGCCGCGGAACTGGTGGGCCGCTGGGTCCACACCCACCCCGAAGCAGCAACAGCCCTCACCTGTACCCACGAGACGGACCCGTCCCCAATGGTCCGCAAGAAGGCAGGCTGGTACGCCCCCGGCGGCCCCATCCACCGCCGCACGGCTCCGCGCCCACGCCGCCGCGACCAAGCAGGTCGTCGAACGGCTCTACAGTTGCTCATCACTGCTCAACCCGCAGGGCCAGTACGCCTATTACGGCCGCGTCGGCGGCTGTCTGATCACCGGCAACGAGGACGGCGTCAAACACTGCGCCATGAACGTCCTCTACAGCCTGCAGCACCTGGGCTACACCATCCCGCCCCAGGCGGACGCGGGCTGGATCGGTCAGGCGGGGCCCGGACCCTCGTATCTGGACCCCGGCTCGGGTGGCCCGGAGAACGACTTCACCAACCGCAACACCACTTTCATGACCTGGAACCTGATGCACCTGGCAGCCATGCTCAAGCGCGCCGGCGGCATCCCGGCCCACGGCAACCAGCGCTCCCAGTGGGAGGCAGGCTGCCGTCCGGACGCGCACAACCCCGAACACCGCTGAGCGCTACGCCGCACCACCGGGACTCCGTTTTCGGTGCCCGATCGCAGGCGCTCGAGGAAGGCGTCGACCCGCAGCCGGGCGGAACGGCCGTTTCGGCCGAAGCACGCGTCTGCCGGCCCGGGGTATTCGATTGCTCGCCCTCTTGCTGAACGAGCGGCTGACCGAACGCGGCGGCGATGCCCTCCCCATGAACCGGTTCCGCCCGAACATCGTCATCGGCGGCTGGGACGGCCCCCACACCGAGGACCGCGCCCACCGGTTCGCCATCGCCGATACGGAACTCGGCTACACCAGGCTCGCCATCTGCTGCGCCGTCACCACGGTCGACCAGCAGACCGGCACCAGGGCGGGCCCGGAACCCCTCCGCACCCTCGCCGCCCACCGCCGAGCCCCCGACGGCGTGGCCTTCGGGACGAAGTACGCCGTGCTCCGTCCCGGCAAACTCTCCGTGGGCGACGAGGCGCACGTCACCTCGTGGGGCGAGCCGGAGCTGTAGCCGGGCGACTCCTACGCCGACTCCTTGAGGTAGAAGCGGGGGCCGACGACGGCGACGGCCAGGGCCACGGCTATGACGGCCAGGGGCACGCCGTAGAACAGCAGGACGTACATGTTCAGTTACCTCCAGGGCCGACGCCGGCCGCGGGTGCGGGCGCGGACGCCGGACGTGTCAATTCGGCCTGGGCGAGGCGCCGGTGAGCCCGAGGGTCGAGCAGGTAGGCGAGGGCGTAGACCACGATGTTGACCGCCACGCCGACGATCAGCGCACTGAGACCGAACGGCTCGTGCAGCTCCCACAGCCAGACGGCCATGGCGCCGCCACCCGCGACGATCGCCGCCGTCCCCGCGACACGGCTGCGGAAACCCCACACCACGCCCAGGATCAGTGGGGCGACGACGGTGGGCGCCCACAGGTTGTAGGCGAGTAGCAGTGCGTCGATGATCGACGGTGCTGAGAGAGCGAAGATCGCAGCTGCGACTCCCACCACCACCGTGATCAGACGCTGCACCACCAGCAACAGCCGGTCGCCGGCGCCGCGGTGCAGGAAGGAGACGTAGATGTCCTTGGCGAAACTGACCGCGGTGGCGTTGAGGTAGGAGTCCGCCGTCGACATGATGACGGCGAACAGGGCAGCCAGGACGAGCCCGCTCATGGCTACGGGCAGCAGCTCGGAGACGACAGTGGGCAGCGCCTGGTCGGGTTCGATGTCCGGGTACGCGACGCGCGCCACCAGACCGATGGACGCGGTGACGAAGTAGAAGCCGACCGAGAAGACCCCGGCCAGCAGAAAGCCGTACCGGGACGCCTGGGGATCCTTGGCGGCAAAGGCCCGTTGGGCGTACGGCTGTACCAGGGTCTCGCCGAGCAGGAACGAGACGAAGACCCCGATGAAGGCCAGCGGAGTCCAGCTGCCCAGGAGCGAGGTGTGGCCTTCGGGGACGTTCGCCATCAGCGCCGCGGGGCCGCCCGCATGGGCCACCGCGAAGAGCAGAACGACGGGCAGGAAGACTCCGAAGATCACAAACTGCGCGACATTGGTCTTCACGACCGACCACATGCCGCCGAAGGTGGCATACAGCAGCACGAAGGTCATCCCGACGAGGACGCCGGCCAGCTTCGAGGTACCCAGCAGCAGATGGAAGACCGTGCCGACGGCGAGCACTTGAGCGCCGAGAATTCCGGCGCAGACGGCGATGGACAGCAGACCGGTCAGCAGCCGGGCGACGGGCCCGTAGTGGGCGTCCATCACGTCGCCGACGGTGTGCGCTCCTTCGTAGTGGCGCAGCCGCGGCGCCACGAACTGCCCGACGAGCACCGTCTGCAGGGAGAAAGCGCAGATCGCGAACAGGAAGACATAGCCGTCACTGAAGGTACTGCTCGCCGTACCCATGACGGCCCCACCGCCGAGGAAGGACGCGGCGAGGCTGGCGAAGACCACCCCGCCGCTGATCCTGCGGCCCGCGACGGCGAAGTCATCGGAGCTGTCCCGGTTGACCGACTGCAGGCCGATCGCGATGAGGAGATAGAAGTAGATGCTGATTACGAGCCAGTCGAGCCAGTTGAGGGACGCCACTGTGCCGCGCTCCTTGCGGTGCGATGCCTTATGAGCGGGGGGCGGAGTCACAGATCGTATGGCTGGAACCGACGTGTGTCGCTGTACGCAGTGGAAGGAAATCGCCCGCCCATCGGCGTCATGCATCGTGCGATACGTACAGTTGGGTGCGCGTATTGCGTACGGCCAACTCGCCACGACTCGCCACAAGTCGCCATAACCCGCCAGCGACACTGCTCAAGTGACTCCGTCGGCCGCAGGGCAGTCCGCGCAGGTCAAGACGCTGCAACGGCTGAGGAGGGGCGAGCCGAAGGCAATCGGGCGACTGGCTCTTGCCGGCGGCGGCAGTGGCCTCAGTGGCCCCCGCATTACCGAGTTGGAACAGCCCCTGGCTGCCATGGCAGCTGTGACGGGTCCCAGGACGCGGTGCCCCACGACCCGCACACCCCCTTCGCAGGCTGAGCGGGTCAGCACCTCGACTCGTGTACCGAGCGGGCCGAGGCGCTCGGGCAGGTAGCGCAAGAACGGGATCGCGCGCCGTCGGCGCCCAGCAACGTCGCCCATTCGGCGAACTCCGGTTGCCCGGCCTGAGCACCGGTCATCGGCACGGCAGGCTCCGGGTGGCCGGTGCCGCAGCCGTGCACGAAGAGATAAGTTTCAGGTTGGAACTGAAACAAAAACTGTTATGCTGCCGCAGAAGCAGCCGAGATGAGATGCAAGCGACGAAGGAGGGGACCTGCTGATGACTTCCACGCCGAGTCGAGCGCTGGTCAACTACCCCAACAGGTTCGACCCCGCAGCGCTCGGTGACCTGCCTGAGCGATTGCAGTCCACCGTCAAGCGGCGAAACAACGTGCTGGGCCCTGGTTACGCGCTGAACTACCGGGAGCCGGTCGAGTTCGTCTCCGGCCGAGGCGCTCACCTGTTCGACCGGGATGGCAACGACTACCTTGACGCCTACAACAATGTGCCGTGCGTCGGTCACGCACACCCGCACGTTGTCGAGGCCGTGTCCCGCCAGATGGCGGCGGTCAACACCAACACGCGCTATGTGCAGGAATCACTCGTCGACTACGCCGAGCGTCTTCTCGCGACCATGCCCGAAGCGCTCTCGAAGGTCAGCTTCGCGTGCAGCGGGTCGGAGGCGAACGACCTGGCCATGCGCGTGGCTCGCTTCCACACGGGCGGCGAGGGAATCGTAGTGACTCGCTGGGCTTACCACGGTCTCACTCGCGAGGTTGCGAGCTTCTCGCCGACGCTCGGCGCGGGCTCACCGCTCGGGCCGAATGTGCGGCTCATCGATGCTCCTGATCCGCGACTCGTCCCGCCGGGTTCATCGCTTCCCGACCACATGCGAAGCCAGGTGCGCGGCGCGATCAACGACCTCGAGCGCCACGGCTACAGGCTTGCGGCGCTGATCACCGACTGCGCGCACTCAAGCGACGGCATCTTCACCGATCCCGTCGGTTACCTGCGTGACATGGTCGAGGAGGTGCACGCCGCGGGCGGCGTGTACATCGCCGACGAGGTCCAGTCGGGATTCGCCCGGCTCGGAGAGTCGATGTGGGGGTTCAGCCGCCATGGGGTGCTTCCGGACATCGTCACGATGGGCAAGCCCATGGGCAACGGCATGCCGATGTCCGGCGTGGTGTTCAGACCCGAGGTGTGCGACGAGTTCGGACAGAATGTCCGTTACTTCAACACCTTTGCCGGCAGTTCGATCGCGGTTGCCGCCGGTGCCGCGGTTCTGGACGTCTTCGAAGCGGAGAACGTGCAGCAGCGAGTTCTCGACAACGGCAGGGCGCTTCGAGCCGGCCTTGAGGAGATCACTCGCGAGTCTCCCCACGTCGCGGAGGTCCGCGGCAGTGGTCTGTACGTGGGCGTCGAACTCGTGAAGGACCGGGAGTCGCTGGAGCCCGATCGTGTCCGCGCCGACCACGTCATCAACGACATGCGTGAGCGTCGAATCCTCATCAGCGGCACCGGGGAAGCAGTCAACGTGCTCAAGATCCGACCGCCGCTGGCCTTCGACTCGGCCGACGTGACGCGATTCCTCGAGACCTTCGCGGAGATCGCCGAGATGCGCCTGTAGCAGGCCGAAAGCCGAAGGGACCCAACGGTGGACACCTCGCCCCCCGCACGTATCGCCCAGCAGTTGTTCGAGGAGAGCGGCCTGGCATCGTCCCACGAGCCCATCGAGACGAACGTGGTGGACGCCCTCCTCGCCCGGCACTACCAGCTGAGCGGACAACTCGAGCGGCTGGCAACCGAGAAGGACGACACGTTCCGGCTGCGGACCGGCACGGCCGACCATCTCGTCAAGGTTTCCCCGCCCGACGAGGCGGTAGCCGTCGTAGCTCTGCAGACGGCTGTGATGCGTCACCTCGAAGCCGAAGCTCCTCATCTCCCCGTCCAGCGGGTCAAGGAGACCACCGAAGGCAGCGACAACGTACCGATCGAAACGAAAGACGGCGGGGTTCGAGTCCTGCGCGTCTTCGACTTCGTCGAAGGTGCCGTCCTGGCGCGGACGAACCCCGATCCCCACCAGCTTGCCCAGGCCGGGCAGATGCTCGGGCGAGTGGATCTGGCTCTGCGGTCATTCAGGCATCCGGCGGACGAGCGGCGCCTTGTGTGGGACCTTCGACACTTCGACCAGCTGCGGGAGCTCATCGAGTACACGCCCAGCGCCGCGCACCGTCGGCTGGCACAAGAAGTGTTCCGCCTTTTCCACGAGGCCGTTGTTCCGAGGCTGGGTGATCTCGAGACCCAAGTGATCCATGGTGACTACAGCCCCTACAACGTCCTGGTGGATCCGCGGACAGACAGCTTCGTCACAGGGGTAATCGACTTCGGTGACAGCATGCGCAGTGCCTTGATCTTCGATCCTGCTGTGTCTCTCGCGAACCTTCTCGGCCGGACACCGTGGGATCCCTGGCGTGAGGCATGCAGCTTCGTCGCGGGATACGAGCGGGCCCGGCCGATCAAGGACACCGAACTCCCGCTCCTGCCTGTTGCCGCGCTGGCACGCCTCACACTTCGCGCGCTGGTCACCCATTGGCGCGCGGAGCGAGTGCCGGAGCGTCGCGACTACCTGCTCGAGCACGCCAGGGACGACTGGGTCAACGTGGAGGGGTCCATGGCCGTCGCCATGGAGGAGGTCGTGGCCCGCTTGCTGAGCACCCGCCATGACACGCCTTGAGCGACGTCACTGAGACGACACTCGTCGGCGTCCGACACGCCAGACCTGGCCGCACTCGACGAGATCGTCACCCCCGGCAGCCACATCCTCTGAACCCCAACTTTCCCACCACCACCCGCAGAGGCCACTGGTTCGGGCTGCGTATCGTCTCGCTAAGGTCATGAGGTGAGCAGCATCAACCCCACACCACGCGACTACAACAAGGCAAGTGTCCTTGACGTGGTTCTCTCCCATGCGCCCTTGACCCGGAACAGGCTCATCGAGCTCACGGGGTTGAGCAAGGCGACGGTGTCGCGGGCCGTCGAGGAACTGCGCTCTGACGGGTTCGTCGTGGACGGGGGAGTCGACGCCGTCGTCGGGCGTGGCCGTCCGTCGACGTACCTCGATGTGCCCGAGACGGCCGGACACGTCGTGGGGGTCGGCTTCGGCGCCGTGACCACCGGCGTGCTGGTGACCGACCTACGCGGCCGCGAGATCGGACACGTGATCGTCCCGACGGTCGAGCACCACGACGTCCCCGCTGCCGGCCGGTGGCTGGTCGACCTGATCGCGCAGACCAGCGCATCCGCACGAGGGCCACTGCGCCAGGTCGTCGCGGCACTGCCCGCCCACGTCCGCGACGGCGCCGAGGTCTTTCGGCCTGCCGATCCGATGAAAATCTTCTCCGGCAGAGACCTCCACCGAACCGTTGAAAAGCTCGTCGGTGCTCCGGTGACCTTCGACAGTGACGCGAACGCGTCCTTGCTCCAAGTGCTCACGGACGACGCGAGTATCCAAAACGCTGCCCTGTTCAGCGTCAGCAGCACCCTGAATTTCGCCACCTGCAGGGACCAGGAACTGGCTCGGGGACGTACTCCTTCGTTCGGCGACATCGGTTCCCTCTCCTCCGGCATCGACGACCGCACCCTCAACGGGCTGCTGAGCACCGCAGGGCTTGTGAAGTTCGCTCGCGAACACGGACTGGACATCGAACGCGTCGAGGACCTGTGGCTGGCACCTCAGGACCATCGAGCCCGTGCCGAGATACTCAAGGCGTTCACGACGGCGGTCACCACCGCCGTGAGCATCGTCGCCGTGACACTCGATCCCGAGTCCGTCTACTTCGTCGGCCGGTTGCACCCCTTGGTGAGCGAGGTGCTCCCCGAGGTACGCAAGCGACTCGCACAGACCTTGCCGGCCATCCCCCGGATCACGACCGTCTCCCAGATTCTGGGACTCTCGGTAGCACGCGGCGCGGTGCACGCCTGCCTGGCCATGACCCACAACCGCCTACGGGACGCGCTGCTCAAGGCACGCAGTCAGGCACCGCGGCAGGAGCAGGCTGCGCCGGCATTCTGATCCGGACCGAGAGCATGAGGACGAGAGCGCCGTCGCGCCTCGTCCCTGGTACCGGGCCTCCTCCAGTCCGAGGGCCATGCCGTCGGCGTACTGGGCTTCAGCGCCGTTCGAGCAGCTGAGGAGCACGGCGGGTTACGGAGCTGATGCGCGGGCCTTGATCCTCAAGGCGATCGAGGCGCTGAGCTGACCAGCCGTGGAGCGGATCCGGTGTTTCTGCCCAACTTCCGTGATACACCGGGAAGATCACCGTGACGCAAGCAGAGAGGGCACCGCCCATGGGCCGACCGACGACCTCGACTCCGCTGCCGGGCGACACGAAGGTACTGTCCGTCGGGCTGCATCCGAGGGCGCTCGACTACAGCCGGATGCCCGACGGTGTCGACGAGGCGGTGTTCACTGCCCGGATCGAGGCGGCAAACGCGGCGCTGCGCGAAGCGGGGTTCGATGTTGTCGTGTGCCTGATCGACCTCTCTCCGGACCGCGCCGAGGAGACCGTCCGTGAGCAGCTCCAGGAGCATGCGTTCGTGTCCCTCCCCTCGTAGCGTGGAGTCCGTGATTGCAGGGGAAGTTGAGGTTCATGGGAACCGAGAAGCGGACGTTTGACGCCGAGTTCCGTGAGGGTGCTGTACGCATCGTGATCGAGACCGGGAAGCCGGTTCCGGAGGTCGCCGAGGAGCTCGGCATCA
>NZ_BAAASJ010000004.1:0-109649 GCF_039532825.1 Streptomyces vastus | reverse complement strand
GCGCGCAATCCCGAGGGGGGCCAGGGGGCGACCAGCGCCGCCCGAGTCGGGGGCTTTGCCCCTCATCGGGGTCCAGGGGCAGAGCCCCTGGCGGGGGTTCGGGCCGGCCCGGGGATGGGATGGGTAGGGGCGGCGGGGGCGAAAGCCCACAACCCGAACCACCATTTTGCGCAGATGTAACGCTTTTGCGGGACTGCGCTCCGGCCTCCGCAGTGTTTACGTGGTGTTGGACTTTCGGGATCCATCGTCACGGAGGTGTGCGCCATGCAGGACGCCGCACTGCGGCTCAAGACTCTCCTCGAACAGCTGCTGGGGGTCCCGCTCCCGGTGCGTCTGCGCGCCTGGGACGGTTCGGAAGCGGGTCCGCCGGGTGCCCCCGCCCTCGTCGTACGCAATCGCCGTGCAATCCGCCGACTGCTGTGGAAGCCGGGGGAACTGGGGCTGGCCCGGGCCTGGGTCGCCGGTGATCTGACCGTGGACGGTGACCTCTACACCGCCCTCGACCTGATGTCGGGGCTCGTCTGGGAGCGCGGAGAGGACGCCAGAAGCCTGGGCGAGACTCTGCGCGATCCCGAGGCACGGGCCGCCGTGCGCGGGCTCATGAGGATGGCGTGGCCCCCGCTGCCGCCCGCCCCGCCCCGCGAGGAGGTGCGCCGCCGCTCCCATCTGCACACCAAGCGCACCGACAGACGCGCCATCAGCCACCACTACGACGTCGGCAACGACTTCTACGAAATCGTCCTCGGGCCGTCCATGGTCTACTCGTGCGCGTACTGGCCCGCCCCGGACGCCACCCTCGAGGACGCCCAGCGCGACAAGCTCGAACTCATCGCCCGCAAGCTGGACTTGAAGCCGGGCGGGCGGCTGCTCGACGTCGGCTGCGGCTGGGGTTCGATGGCCATCCACGCCGCCCGCGAGCACGGCGCGAGCGTCGTCGGCGTCACGTTGTCGCACGAGCAGGCCGCGTACGCCCGTAAGCGCGTCGCCGACGAAGGGCTCACCGACCGCGTCGAGATCCGCGTCCAGGACTACCGTGACGTCGCGGACGGTCCGTACGACGCGATCTCCTCCATCGGCATGGCCGAACACGTCGGCAGCGAACGGTACTTGGAGTACGCGCGAACCCTGTTCGCCCTGCTCAAGCCGGGCGGGCGGCTCCTGAACCACCAGATCGGCCGTCGTCCGCATCGCGACGAATCGGCGTACGAGGTCGACGAGTTCATCGACGCGTATGTCTTCCCGGACGGCGAGCTCGCGCCCATCGGCAGCACCGTCACGCAACTGGAGCGCGCCGGCTTCGAGGTGCGCGACGTCGAATCGATCCGCGAGCACTACGCGCTCACCCTGCGCCACTGGGTCGCCAACCTGGAGGCCGGCTGGCCGCTCGCGGTCCGCCTCACCAGCCCCGGCCGCGCCCGCGTCTGGCGCCTCTACATGGCCGCTTCCGCCGTCGCCTTCGAACGCAACCGCATCGGCGTGAACCAGGTCCTCGCCGTGCGGACCCCCGAATCCGGAGCGTCCGGGATGCCGCTCCGGGCGCGCACCTGGGGCTGAAACGCTGAGGGCCCCGTTCCCTCCCGGCCTCCCGGGAACGGGGCCCTTGTGCGCGTACGGCTATTCCGCCTTGATCGCGTTCAGCATGTTCAGCTTCGCGGCGTTGCGGGCCGGCCACAGCGCGGCCAGGACGCCCACCAGACCGGCCAGCACCAGGAAGATCCCGATCCGGTCCCAGGGCAGGACCAGCGCGTAGCCCGGGATCTCTTCCGCGATGGTCTCGCCGATCGCCCAGCCGAGGAACGAGCCGAGACCGATGCCGATGACCGCGCCGAATACCGAGATGACCACGGCCTCCAGCCGGACCATCCGCTTCACCCGGCGCCGGTCGAGACCGATCGCACGCAGCATGCCGATCTCCTGCTGCCGTTCGAAGACCGACATCGCGAGCGTGTTGACGACGCCCAGCACCGCGATGATCAGGGCCATCGCCAGCAGGCCGTACATGATGTTCAGCATCGTGTTGATGACGCCGCCGAACTCGTCGCGGATGTCCTGCTTGTCCATGACCGTGATCGCGGGGTTGTCGCCCAGCGCGTCGATGAGGACCTTCTCGTTCGCCGCGGACTGGCCGCCCTCCACCTTCACGAAGATCTGCGGGATGTACGGCTTCACCTCGTGCTGGTTCACGATCTTGGTGTCGACGAGGACGGGAGAGAGGAACTCGCTGTCCTTGTAGACCGCGCCGACCGTCAGTGTGGCCTTCTTGTCGTCGGCGAAGGTGACGGAGAGGCTGTCGCCGGGCTTCCAGCCCTTGCTCTTGGCCGTCTTCTCCGCGACCGCGACCTGGCCCTTCGCGAGCGCGTCGACGTTGCCGTCGACGACGTCGACGTTCAGGACCTGCTCGATGTCGCCCGGCGTGACCGCCGAAGCGGACACGTAGTCGTCATCGACCTGGAAGTAGGCGTCCTGCTGCGGCGATACCGCGGACACGCCCTTGGCCTTCTCCAGCGCCGTCAGCGCGGACTGGTCGAGGTCCCCGCCGTTGGCCATCGAGACCATGTAGTCGGCCTTGATGTTGTCCGTGGTCATCTTGTCGATGGCCGTGCCGACCGTGGCACCGAGCACCGACAGGCCGGTCACCAGCGTCAGTCCGATCGCCAGCGCCGAGGCGGTGGCGCCGGTACGGCGCGGATTGCGGACCGCGTTCTGGCCGGCCAGCTTGCCGGACACCCCGAAGGGGCCGACCAGCAGCGGACGGACGAGCGCGATCACAGGCCGGGACAGCAGCGGGATCAGGATGATCACACCGACCAGCGCGAAGAACGCGCCCGCCGCGATGTACATCCGGCCGTCGTCGCCGCCGGCCGAGGCACCCGCCACGATCCCGGCCGCGCCGATCGCGGTGATGGCGGCACCGATGGAGTTGCGCACCACCAGCGACTTGGTCGTGGCCACCGCGTGGAGACTGCTCATGGCCGCCACCGGCGGGATCTTCGCGGCCCGGCGGCCGGGCAGCCAGGCGGCGAACATCGTGATCAGCACACCGACGCCGATCGCTGCGATCACCGGCGTGACGGACAGGATCAGCGGGCCGTCCGGCATCTTCATGCCGAACGCGGCCATCCCGGACCGCAGACCGATCGCGAGCCCGATGCCGAGGACGAAACCGATCAGCGAGGCGACCAGGCCCACCACCGCCGCCTCGGCGAGCACCGAGCGGGTGATCTGCTTGCGCGACGCACCGACGGCCCGCATCAGGGCGATCTCCTTCGTGCGCTGGGCGACCAGCATCGTGAAGGTGTTGGAGATCAGGAAGATCCCGACGAACAGCGCGATGCCCGCGAAGCCGAGCAGGACCTGCTTGAGGCTGCCCAGTCCCTGTTCGATCTGCTTGGCCTGCTCGTCCGCGAGCGCCTGGCCGGTCTGGACCTCGGCCGTCTCGGGCAGCAGCGGCTTGACCGCGTCCAGGATCTTCGCGTCGGACGTGCCGGGGGCGGCGGTGACGGTGACGCTCTCGAAGTAGCCCGGCTTGAGGTACTGCTTCTGGGCGACCGCGGTGTCGAAGAGGACGAGGCTGCCCCCGGCGTTCACGGCGCCGTCCTCGGTGGTGAACACACCGCTGAGGGTGTACTCCTTCACCGGTCCGTTGGTCGAGACCCGCACCCGGTCGCCGACCTGGTACTCGCCCTTGGTCGCGGATTCCTTGTCCAGGGCGATCTGATCGTCCTTCACCGGGCCCGAGCCGTCGGTGAACGTGTAGGCCGTGTCCTTGCCGCCCTTGCCGGGGGCGAAGTTGGAGCCCTTGTTGGACCAGCCGACGCCGATCAGCTTCCCGTCGGGGTCGGCGACTCCGGCGAAGCCCTCGACTCGGCCGTACACGCCGGCGACGCCGTCCACGGCGGAGATCTTGTCGAGAGTCTTCCGGGAGAGGCCGGGTTCTTCCTTGGGGTCGTCCGGGTCGGCGTACGAGGTGACGGCGACCGCGACGTTGTCGTAGCTCTTCGCCGACTGGTTGCGGAAGGCATTGGAGAGGGTGTCGGCGAAGACCAGGGTGCCGGACACGAACGCCACGCCGAGCATCACGGCGAGCACGGTCATCAACAACCTGGCCTTGTGCGCGAGCACGTTGCGCAGGGCGGTACGGAACATTGTGTCTTCTCAGTCCAGGAGGGGGGAGGGGAGAACAGGCCGGTGGGCGGGTCTGGCCCGTATGCCGGTGGCCGACTGCGGGCTCCAGTGAGGCGCGCCCCCTCAGGGGCGCGTGCTGTATCGATTTGAGGCTCTGCCGCGCGGGCGACCCCTTCTAGCGCGCGCCAGGGAACGCGCGCCCCTTTGGGTGCGCGGGGCTGTGCCAATTTGCGGCTCCGCCGCGCGGGCGCGACCAGCCCCCACCGGGGCCAAGCCCGAGATACGGCCTGGGGGCTTGGGGCGCAGCCCCAGTTGCCGCACAACCACCAGCGTCAGCTGGTGCGACCCTTGGCATCGAACTGCTTCATCCGGTCCAGCACGGCATCCGCCGTCGGCCCGTACACCTCATCGACGATGCGCCCGTCGGCGAGGAACACGACGCGGTCGGCGTAGGCAGCCGCGACGGGGTCGTGGGTGACCATCACCACGGTCTGCCCCAACTCCCGTACGGAGTTGCGGAGAAAGCCGAGCACCTCGGCACCGGAACGCGAGTCGAGGTTCCCGGTCGGTTCGTCACCGAAGATGATGTCCGGCTTCGAGGCGAGCGCCCGCGCCACCGCGACGCGCTGCTGCTGGCCGCCGGAGAGCTGGGCGGGCCGGTGGGAGAGACGGTCGCCCAGACCCACCATCCCGATCACCGAGTTCAGCCACTGCTTGTCGGCCTTGCGGCCCGCGATGTCCATCGGAAGGGTGATGTTCTCCAGGGCCGTCAACGTCGGCAGCAGATTGAACGCCTGGAAGATGAACCCGATCTTGTCCCGCCGAAGCTTCGTCAGCTGCTTGTCCTTGAGGGAGCCGAGCTCGGTGTCACCGATCCGCACGGAGCCGGACGAGAACGTGTCCAGGCCCGCCACACAGTGCATCAGCGTGGACTTGCCGGACCCCGAAGGACCCATGATCGCGGTGAACTCGGCCTGCCGGAAGTCGATGGAGACCCGGTCCAGGGCGACCACCTGGGTCTCGCCCTGTCCGTAGACCTTCGACAGATCCGAGGCACGCGCGGCCACGGCGGTGGCGCGGCCGGCGATGGGAGTAGTGGTGGTCACGGGGCAGTGCTCCTGTCGGTACGACGAGTGGGGAACGTGGCTTCCATAGTCGTCGCCGATCACTGCCGTGTAGTCACCCCCTGTTCCAGTTCTGAAGGGCGACTTCGGTCGGACCGTACGGCCCTGAGTCATACCTGGGGATGACACGTACCGCTGACAGGGTCATCGGTGACGGTTCGTCGGACGACCCTCGTTCGAGCGGTGAATTCACGTCATTCCGCATGTGTCGAGACGGCTCTGTGGAAGGGCTCGTGGCAAGTGCCGATGGCCCGTACGGTGGTCTGATGCACCCTCAGGCGTCAATAAAATAAGACAACATCGAGCCGACGGTCCGCTGTTCGAGGGATGTGTCCCGTTAGGCTCGGAACCTCAAAATGCGGAGCCCATGGCCTGCCCGGATGGTGGAATGCAGACACGGCGAGCTTAAACCTCGCTGCCCCAACGCGGGCGTGCCGGTTCAAGTCCGGTTCCGGGCACCACGCGAGAGACGGCGTCTGACCTGCCGAAATGGCGGGTAGACGCCATTCTTCTTTTGTGTGACGGGAACACGACGGGAACACCGGCGTACTCTGCCCGCCATGGCGAGCGTGCACGAGCGGAAGAACAAGGCTGGACAGGTCGTCAGCTATCAAGTGAAGTGGCGGCTCGGGGGATCCCGGTCGGCACCGTGGCAGACGGAGCGGTTCGACGACTCCGACTCGGCGGGTGTTCTGCAAAGCCGTCAATGACAACGGCCAGCAGTGGCCGCCCGGCTGGGTAAAAGGCCAGGGGTACATCGACCCGTCGGCGGGGGCTGAGGAACGGTACATCTTCAAGCATTTCGCCGCCGAGTGCATCAAGAACCGCACCGGGATCGAGGAGCGGTACCGGCAGGACTGCGTTCGAGAGTTGGAGACATACCTCAACCCGACGTTCGGCAACTGCGACATCCGCAGCACCGAGCATTTCAGCAAGGCGACCGTCGGGGCGTGGGTCAACGCCATGGCGAAGACGCACGTGTTCCGCGGCTCCAAGCGGAAGCTGATGAGCCCCAAGACACTCAAGAACCTTCACGGCCTGCTGTCGTCCATCCTCAACGAGGCCGTCGTCGCCGAGCCCCCGCTCCGCGACCGCAACCCCTGCCACCTCACCCGGCTCCCTCGCACCGATGAGGCCGGCATCGAGGACGACGAGGCGTCGGACGAGATGGAGTTCCTGACCCCGGAAGAGGTCGCCGGTCTCGTCGAGTGCCTGAAGCGCCCGGAGGACAAGGTGTTCGTCCGGGTCGCGTACGGCACGGGCATGCGGTGGGGCGAGATAACGGCGCTCGCCAAGCGGCACGCGACCAACCCGGCCCCGGGCGAGTTCCTGCTCAAGGTGACCCGGGCGTGGAAGCGGAAGCCGGAGGAGGGGTTCGTCCTCGGCAAGCCGAAGTCGAAGCAGTCGCGGCGCGCGGTCGACATCAGCGCCGGTCTGTGGCGCGAACTGCTGGACTACGGGCTCGCGGGCATGGCCAGCAATCACCTGATCTTCCACAACGGCAAGGGCGAGCGGCTGGTCTACTCGACGTTCTACGACCGGTGGATTGCGGCCGTCGCCGAGGCCAAGGAACGCGGGCTCCTGCCCGACTACAAGTTCCCGACGTTCCACGACTTGCGGCACTCGCACGCCGCGGCGGTGCTGTCGGACCGGCACAGCCTGACGTACCTTCAGCGGCGTCTGGGCCACGAGTCCATCAAGACGACGTCGGACCGGTACGGGCACCTGCTCAAGACCGCGCACGAGGGCGCCCTCGTCACGATCGACCGGGCGCTGGGCATCACGAGCACGGACCCGGCCGTCGCGGAGGAGGACATCGCCGAGAACGTCCCCGTGAGGGATCCGGGGCAGTCGCTGTACGTCGCGCATGTCGGCTCCAAGGTGCTGGGCTTCTGGAACGTCGACCACGCCGAGGAGACCGCGGCGCGGTGGGCGAGGGAGCACCGCGGCGCGGTGCGCGTCGAGAAGTGGTCGTGTGACTGGTGGATCCGCATGACGGGCGGCCACGTCGGTAGCGACTGCGGGCTCAGGAACGTCCGCGACGAGGTGCCGCACCGTGCGTGGATCTGGACCATGGGGCCGGCTGTGTACGCGGCTGACGGCACAGACGTCACCTTCACCTGGCCGGCCGGAGCCTTCACCGCGCCGCCGGTCGTCACCCTCGCCGTCCAGGCCGGGGACGGGTTCCGCTCAGCCCGGATCTCCGCGGATAGCGCGACGTCGACCACCGTCAACGTGCTGGCCGCCGCGGGGGTGACGCTTCTCGGGATCGGCGTCCCGGCCGCCGGAGCACCGGCGGCCGGGGGTCACCGTCCACGCCCACGCCATCGCCGCCTAGGTGTGCGCTCTGGGTCAGTTCGCGAGCGCCACCGAGTACCCGGCCGACAGGGTGCGGCGCTGGCCGACGCGGAGGAAGAAGTCACCATCCATGAGCTCTCTGCAATACGGGTCTCCGAAGAGGAAGCCGACGCTGTCCGTCCTGTTGTAGAAGGTGACGTCCCCCTTCGTGGGGTCGCTGGCGTGACAAGTCCTCGCGGGCGGGTTGATGTGCGCCGACACCTGGCCGAGCTGCACGACGAACAGCGCGCCCGTGGCCGCGTGCGCGGGCGTGGTCAACCCGATGGTGAGCAGGCAGGCGGCGGCCATCGCACCGGCCGTCGTGAGGATCTTGCGCATATGGGTTCTCCTCGATCGTGGGCGTCCCGTGAGTCAGCGCCTCGGATTGACGGTGTCATCTGCCGTCTGCCGCGGCATGTTGAGCGGCGGCGGCTTGCTGCATCCAGGTCACGGCACTGGCGCACCGTGCACGCTCACGTCGTCGCCACGTAGCGACACCCGTTCACGCCTAGACTCGATACGACGCGGCTGGTTGTGGGCCGGGCGACTCCACCTCTTCACGAGACATAGCCCCCTCATGGCCAACTGCTGCGGCGCTGCGCGCTGCACCTGCCGCGTCACCGCCGGCCCCGGCATCACCGTCGAGGGCAACGGCTCGGCCGGCGCCCCGTACGTCATCAGCGGCGGGGGAGGCACCACCGCACTCCAGGCAGCCGACACCCCCACCGTCGATGCCACCGTGACCGGCACCGGCGCGGCTGGCGATCCGTACGAGGTGAGCGCGGCCGTCATCCTCGACCCCGCCCCGCCCGGCGGCGGAACCAACCTGCTGGAGGCCGGTCCTGACGGCCTGTACGTCGAGTGTGCGGACGTGCGGACGTGCTTCTCAGCCGGGGACGGCGCGACCTACGACCAGACCACCGGCGAGATCAGCGCGCGGCTGTCGGCCGCAAGCGCGGGCGCTTCCAGTTCAGCATGCGCCAGTTGCGGGCCGACGTCGCGGAGCGCCTGGCGCACCCGGCGAGCTGGAGCCCGGAGCAGGCGAGCACCCCCCAGGAGGTCACCGTGGAGGGACCCGCGTACGTCAACCTCGGCCTGGAGCACAGCTACCAGTTTGCGCCCGGCCTGTGGGACGAGGTCGGTTTCACTGAGGAGTGGAACGACGAGCTCGGCCAACACCCGGCCGCCGGAGAGGTGTTCGTGGTCGGCCCGGGCCCGCTTCACCGGATCTCTGTCACTGCGGTGCGAGCACCTGCTGGCGGGCGACGTCGTCCAGGTCCGTATGAGCGAGTGGGAGGGCGCCAACCTCAAGAGGGTGCACCCGATCCACGAGGTGATGGGCACTGCGGGCGGCACCTACGCCGTGGTGCCCCTGGTCAAGCGGCTCGGTCCGGGCCGCTCCATGCGCGTCCGGCTGCTCAACCAGAGCGCCGGCGGGATCGAGGTAGCCAGCGCCGTCCTGAAGGCCCTGGTGTGGAAGGAGTCCTGACCTCATGAGCCTCAACGGTTTCCAACTCCCGGACGGCGGCGCGATCCTGCGCACCGCCGAGACCTACGCGCGCGACCTGTTCGAGCGGGTCATCACCAGCGCCGCCTACGGGTTCGTGGCCGCGTTCGTCCCGGCCCAGGCCGCCGACGCCTCCATGTGGTACGCCGCCGGTGGCGCCGCGGTCGGCGCGGTGGGCGCCCTCATCAAGGGCATGGTGGCCCGTGCGTTCGGTGACCCCAACTCCGCAAGCCTGTCCCGGAAGGTGTAGCAGGCATGACGACACCGGAGGCGGCAACGGAGCTGGAGGCCCTGAAGGCGAGACGCTGGCCGCTGGGCGTGCTCGGCGTCGTCGCTGGCGTGATCGGCACCCTCACGGCGGTGGTGTCCCTGTTCGTGCGCTGACCGCCTCCGGCGGCCCGAGACGGACGCCCGTCCCTGCTCGTCCAGCAGGGGCGGGCGCCTTTGCGTCGACTCTTGACCGATTTCCCTCGTGTGTAGGAGGTGCCGGTAAGAGAGGGTGTTACACAAGGGCATGATGGGTGGTGAACTGCGGCCCGCACAAAGGAGTGTGACCCTCAGTCATGTGCCCAGGAGGCCGCTGGCCCGGGTGGCGCAACTGGCAGACGCAACCGCCTTAAACGCGGAAAAGTGTGGGTTCGACTCCCACCCCGGGCACCAACCTGCCTCGGCCCGCCTCTTGGAAGGCGGGCCGCCCTGTTTATGGCATTCTGTGCGCTCCTTGTTCCCGGAGGGCGTTGTGGCTGCCGGCACCGATCTTGACGCCCTGCTCTCCAGGCTGCCGCAGCCGTCGCCGAGGCCGTGGGCGTACGACTGGTCAACCGGGCGACTGCCGTTCCCCTCCGCGAGTGACACGCCATCCGGCCACCTTGACCAATGGCCGAAAAGTAGTCCTCCTGCAAGAACGGCGAGCATATGACAGATAAACGATCTGTTCCGGACATTCAAACTAATAGCACTTTTTAGTGGACTTAAGCGGAAGGATCCAGCCGGGCAGCTCTTCAGGGACCCGATCCCGCAGAAAGGACGTGCCCGGCATGTGTTCCTGCGCCACGCCACCACACTGATTCTGTGCGACTCCACCCCGCTCGACCTCGCACCGAGACTGACGCTCACCGACACCGACCCCGAGCCGTACTTCCAGCCC
This sequence comes from Streptomyces vastus, assembly GCF_039532825.1. Lineage (NCBI taxonomy): Bacteria > Bacillati > Actinomycetota > Actinomycetes > Kitasatosporales > Streptomycetaceae > Streptomyces > Streptomyces vastus. The sequence goes on along the minus strand of NZ_BAAASJ010000004.1, from coordinate 99,409 downwards.
AACCCGCCCGACGCCAACGTCAAGCACCGTGCCCTGGTGAGCGGGCAGCCGTTCTGGAACGGCGAAAGCGTCGCCATCGCTCCGCCGCCCGACGGCGAGAACAGCACCGCCGGCCGGGGCGTGCACCGCTACATCGCCGCACGCATCACCGCCGACGTTGCCGACCCCCTGCCCTGCGGAGCCGCCGGCGACGTCAGACTCACCGTCACCGGACGGGCGTGCAACCAGGGCCCCGCCTCCGGTGTGTACACCAGTGGCCGGTGGCGCATCGTGGACGGCAGCACCTCACCGGCGGCCGAGATCGTCGAACCCCAGGTCCTGCTCAGCGTCGGCGCCTCCGGCGCCTTCCCCGTCTGCCGCGACCTCTCCCTCACCGCCACCGTCCCCTATGACATGCTCGTCTCCGGGGACCTCGCCGTCGTGCTGGACCTGGAGACCCGCGACGAGAACGGCGGCAAAAAGACCTGGACCGCCGAGGACTTCACTCTCAACGCCACCCTCCCCAGGAGGGCCGGATACGGCAACCAGTTCCTGCGCACCTACCTGCGCGACTCCAACACGGGCGAAGTGATCCGCTGCATCGACAACGATCTGTACGGCAGTCCCTACTACCCATCGGGCGGCGTCGCCCAGTGCCAGTCGTGCACGTCATGACCGCCGCCCCCACCCGCCCGTAGACACATAGGACCTCCCTCAGCCTCCGGCCGCGGGCCCGGGTGGTCGTGGCTGGTGCCGTAGACCGGGCGGTGCAGCAGTGCGCGCGGGGCGCGATGGCGGTTCTGCGCAGGGGCAGTTGCACGGCCGGAGGCCATGGTGCTGCTACTCGTGTGCGAGGCCCCGCCCGGCCAGTCAGGTTGGGCGGGGTCTCGTCATGCTGCCGGTTCGACGTCGTCTCGAGTCGCCTCCGTCCACAGTGCGAGGAGGCGTTCGTACTCGGCGGTCCGCTTCCGTCCGGCGGGCTCGTCCATGAGCTGGCGGATGCTGTTGTTGATCTCGTTGGGGGCAGGAGTCATCCGGCCGTGAGGCCCGGAGGAGTTGGACATACCTCCAGCGTATGGGGCGGCACCGACATCCCCGCAGGCCGCTCTGTTCTATTCTGTTCGAGGCGGCTTCTCGCCTGAGCGGAATGGACACGCACCGTGGCCACGCCTACAGAGATCCCGTTGAAGGACTATCCGATGGGGGCGTGGGACTCCTCGGAGGAGGGCCAGTGCGCTAAGTGTCACGCCAAGTGCAAGCGCTACGGGACCGGGGACAATCCGCTGTGCCGTGACTGCTTCGCGAAGACCGCCGTGACGTGGGGGGCGGCAGTCCGGGAGAAGGGCTACAACGCCTGAGCGTGCCGTGGCTAGGCTCTCCGCATGACTGAGTATGTGCAGGTCTCGACCGCCACGCCCGCCCGTCAGGATGCCGTCGAACTGGCGAAGGGGGCAGTCCAAGGGCGGCTCGCGGCCGGGTCGCAGATCATCGGCCCCGTGGGTTCCGTGTTCTGGCACCTCGGAGAGTTCGGCGAGGGCGAGGAGTGGCGACTCCTGCTGACGACCACCGCGGAGCGATACCCAGAGTTGGAGAAGCACCTCCTGGAGAACCACCCGTGGGACAACCCGGAGGTGATCGCGACGCCGATCGTGAGCGGGGCGGCACGCGGCCTTCAGTGGATCGAGGACTCTGTGGCCCCGAAGCCCTAGGGGGCGTATCGAGTCGTGATCAATCTGCGGGATTCGCCCTCGGAGCGGGGCCTGGACCGGTAGACGTTCTTGCGTGACGCGAGTGCAACTGACGGACGAGGAATGGGAGTTCATCGAGCCGTACCTGCCGATCGGCGAGTACGGCCCGTATCCCGAGCGACTGCGGCAGCAGTTCGAGGGGGTGGTCTGGCGGTTCAAGACCGGCGGACAGTGGCGGGAGATGCCACAGGAGTTCGGCGCCTGGTCAACCGTCCACAACCGCTTCCGGCAGTGGCGCGACGGCGGCATCTTCGAGGCCCTGCTGGAGGGCCTGATCGCGGAAGCCGCGAAGCGGGGTGCGGTGGATCTGTCCCTGGTCAGCATCGACTCCACGACCGCGCGCGCTCACCACGACGCAGCCGGGATGCACCTGGCCCAGGACGTCCTCACCGTCCTGGAGAAGGCTGCCGCCGAGGCGGAAAAGGCCAAGTCAAAAGGGGCAGCCTCGAAGAACAAGACGGACAGGACACCGACACCGACCCTGAGCGCGAAGAGCGGCGACGCATCCGGCGTCGACGAAAACTCCGGCTGAAGGCCGCTCTCCTGGGACGTTCCAGAGGCGGGCAGACCAGCAAGGTCCACCTCGCCGCCGACCGCAAGTGCCGCCCGCTGGCGTTCGTGTTGACCGCGGGCCAGGCCGCGGACAGCCCGCAGTTCATCCCCGTCCTCAAGAAGTTACGGGTCCGCGGCCCCGTCGGGCGCCCCCGCACCCGGCCGGACGCGGTCGCCGCCGACAAGGCCTACTCCTCCCGCGACAACCGGACCCACCTGCGCAGACGCGGCATCAAGGCAGTGATCCCGGAGAAGAAGGACCAGGCCGCCAACCGGAGGAAGAAGGGCTCCGGAGGCGGTCGACCCGTCAGCCACGACGCCGACCTCTACAAGGAGAGGAACACCGTCGAGCGCCTGATCAACAAGCTCAAGGCCTGGCGAGGCATCGCCACCCGATATGACAAGACCCCAGACAGCTACCTCGCCGGCCTCCACCTGCGCGCCTCGATGATCTGGATCAAAGACCTCACCCGGACCACCCACTGATCACGACTCAATACGCGCCCTAGGACGCTGCCTTCTCCAAGACGCCACGAACGGCGGCCACGCTGCGGTGCTGGCCGAGCTGTGCCAGCACCGGGGCGAGTCGCTGCCGAGGACGCACGGAGGCGACACCGGCGGACAGATCCAGCGCCCGGCCGGTCACGGCGGCTGCTACCTCGATTTCGCCGGCGGAAATGTAGGCGTCGGCCAGCCACGACAGATACAGGGCTTTGTCCCGGGCGTGCGCGTCGTCGAAGCGGGACAGGGCGGACTCCAGCACGGGGACGGCCCGCAGGGGGCGGCGCAGCTCGGCCCAGCAGCGGCCGGTCATGGAAATCCACCCTGTGCAGACGAAAGTGCCCCGGGTCGGGATTTGGGTAGCGCCGACCTCGGGGCGTCGACGACTGCCAAGGAGTCGCCCTATGTCCGAGCGTACCCATCGGGCCCTGCCCACAAGTGGGTTGCTATCCAGCTGTCTTGATCCTGAAGAGACGGACTGTGAATTCCCCGACGGGTCGGCCAACGTCAACACCCCGCCGGTGCAGCCCACCAAGCTGGTGACCCAGGAGGAGCGGGAACTCGTCTCCCACTGGCTCCTGGCCGCCACGGATGACCGAGACCTGGCACGTAAGCAGTGGGCAGAGCAGGAGATCGCGCTCCTCGCATGCGGCGGCATCTTCGCCGCCGTCCGCATCCCCGCCCTCCTGGTATGGGCCGCGGCCGGGACGGACGAGCTCCCGGAGGTGGATGACTTCCTCCGCAAGACCCTCTACGGCGGCCCTGTGTTCATGGACATCCACGCCCACCAGTACTACCTCCTTGTGCCCGCGAGCACCGCGTGGCGCTGGAACGACCGGGACTTCCCTGGGGTTGCATGCCTCGGACGGGACCACTACCTCGGGGTGCCGGCGATCCGCCACACCACCCCGCGCGGACGCTCGTACTGGTGCGTCCCCCTGGACTCCCCCGCAGAGCTATGCACCTACCGGAACGTGGAGGTCTTGATCCGCGCGGGAATCCGGGCGCGCCGGATTGAGGGAATCGGCCGGTGACCCACGACGTGCTGGCGCCCGCGCCCGTGGCCGGGCTCCCGGCACCGCGCCGCGCTCCCCGCGAGGAACTGACGGCCGCCGCCGTAGGACCGGTGCCGTTCAACGTGCTGACGCCGACCGGGCGCCTGGACCAGGTCCTCACGGCGTGGGGCCGCGGGCACCTCGCGGAGGTTCCCGCCGGCCTCACCTTCGATGTCCTCCTCACCTCGGGCGCGGTGGCCGAGGAGACCATCCGGCGGATGCGTGCGGCCGGGCGCCGCGTGGGCCCTGTCGTCCTCGGCCCGTGCGGCGGGGAGTTCATCCTCGAACGAGGCTCGGCGCCGCGCTGGTCCGCGCCCCGCTCCCTCCTCCTCCGCCCAGGCACGCTGGTTCTCCTTCCGCCGCCCACCGTGTGCCAGCCGGAGACGGTGGCCTCCCGTGGCTGGCTCGTGCCTCCCTCCCACCGTGAGGCGGGCGCGCCGCTCGGCGACGGGCTGACGCCGGGCGGCACGCTCATCAGCCCGTACCTCCAGGCCGTTCAGGCTGTCCAGGCCGTGGAGGAAGCGGCGGCGCAGCTCCCATGACGCCGCCCCGGCCCGCCAAACATTCCCCAGGCGGGCCTGGGCGGTCCCGCCCTCACAGGAAGGCTCTGATCGTGTTGGCGTTGCCCCCGGCTCCGCCGGGAGTGGTCCCGTACATCGCTCGCTACAGCGAGGAAAAGCTCCTCAAACCGCGGATCGTCCAACACCCGCTGTTCCCTGGGGTGGCGTACGCGGATGAGACGCCTTACGACCGGGACTCCTTCGGCATGTTGTGGGTCCGCCCGGTGCTCCTCCCGAAGCGTCGGCGTGGGGAGCCACGGCTTCGGGAGATCCACGCGTACCGGCAGCGCCGGGCCATGGCGAACATGCTGTGCCAGGTCTGCACAAGGCCGCCCGAGGACCCGGACGAGCCGCCTCTCTTCCTCTTGAAGGACACCAGCGGCCTGGTGGTGGAGGGGGAACGCACCGCGAGCCCGCCGGTGTGCGTGCCATGTGCCGGGATCTCCATCCATCTCTGCCACGGCCTGCGCGGTGGCCACTACGTGGCGGCGAGGGCGATGTACACGCCGGCGTGGGGCGTCGCCGGTCTCGTCTACGACCCGGACACGCTCACGCCGCACCCCGGTAAGGACCTGGAGCGCGTGGAGTACGGCACGCCGCGCGCCGCCTGGACGGTGGCGGCCCGATCGGTCGTCGCGCTGTACGGCGTCACGCCCGTGGACCTGGACGAGGAGTTCGCCCGGTTCGGGATGGCCCGGCTGGAGGATGAGTTCGCCCGCGTCGCCGGACTGGTAGGCGCCGGGCTGTGATCTCCCCTTGCCACGTGTTGCCCTCCTCGGCGCGCGGCCGGGGTGAGACCGGGCTCCGGCAGCGCCGAGCCGGAGCCCTGCCACTTCTGACTCCTGCCCTGGTCGTGCTGCGTGAGTGCGTGCGGCCGGGGCGGGTCCCATCACCGTTCGATCCACGGAGGCCCCACCATGCACCGTCTGATCGCCAGCCCCTTTCTCGGGAAGCACCTCGTCCTGCGCCCCGGCAGCCCCTCGGGCGTACGCATCCATGAGAACCGGTACGAGCAACTGCGTGCGGCCACAAACGAAGACGTGTCGCCCCCGTCATGGCTGCACGAAGTAGCCGAGCAGGCATGGAACATGACCCTGCCGTCTGCCGGCCTAGGTGAGACGCTCCTCGTCCGCGAGCCGACGACGTACGGCTTCGCGCGCGCCTCGTGGGAGATCAACCTCGGCTGTGACTACGACTGCGAGTTCTGCTACCTCGGAGAGAAGAAGTTCGAGGGTCTCCCGTGGGAAGGCAAACGGCGGCTGTTGGAGATGATCCGCGACGCTGGCGTTCTGTGGCTTCAGATCACCGGCGGCGAAGCGCTGGTGGACCGCGAGTTCCCCGCGGCGTACGAGTATGCGAATCAGCTCGGCATGATGGTGCAGGTCTCTACGAACGGATCGCAGCTCCACAAGGAGCCGCTGCTCGACCTGTTCGACCGCTATCCGCCGTATCGGCTCACGCTGAGCCTGTACGGCGCGAGCGAGGAGACGTACGAGGCGGTCACCCGCAACCGCGGTAGCTTCGACCGATTCACGCGAGGGCTGGCCGCCGCCCGTGATGCGGGGCTACCGGTGAAGCTGAACGTCGTCGTCTCCGACCGCAACGCGCATGAGGTTGACGCGATGCGGGCGCTCGCCGACGAGTACGGCTTCCCGCATCAGGTCTACACGAACCTCTCTCCGACGATCAACGGCAACCCGAACCCGCTCGCCTCTCAAGCAGACGAGTACCTGAGCGCACGGAGCCCTTTCAAGGGCTGCAACGCCGGGCACACGTTCTTCCACGTCAACCCGCACGGCGTCGCGTCGATCTGCAAGGTCGGCCGCGATCCGCACGTGCAGCTCATGATCGAGGGCATCGACGCCCTGCCCCGACTCGGCGCGATCGCCGAGTCCCTCCATCTCCGCACCGGTGGCTGCTCCGGCTGCCAGCTCTCCGGCTCCTGCTGGACGTGCCGGCCGCTGGCGAAGCTTTACCAGGATGCGGATGCCGATAGGTCCCTGTACTGCCAACACGGAGGGAAGTAACCATGGCCACACCTACCGCGACGAGGACCAGGCCGAAGGCCGCGCCGGTCCCCGTCACCATCGGTCAGCGCCCGAGCGGCGGCACACTGACCGCACTGCCGCTCCCCGTCGACGTCGAGCCGATCGGCGAGGACGACATCGTGATCATCGGCGACCTCGACAAGGAGTCCGAGGCCACGATGTGCAACTGCTCGGCGAGCGACGACAACCCTTACTAGGCCGACACACCGCCTAGAGCGCTGCCCCGGCCGTACGCTGGCCGGGGCAGCACTGTCCCCCGACTTCGAGGAACCGCGCCCCGTGTCCATGCCCCGCCAGCACTTCCACCAGCTCCCCGCCGAGGTTCGTCAGGCGGTCGCCGACAAGACCGGTCCCATCCACGCCGCCCGAACCGTCGGCGGCGGGATGAATTCCGGTATCGCCGCCTACCTCGACACCGACAGCGGCCCAGTCTTCGTCAAGGGCATTCCCGCCGACCACCCCCAGGCCCCAGCGCAGCAGCGCGAGGCGGCAATCAACCCGTACCTTCCCCGCGCCTGTCCGCGCTTGTTCTGGCACCTTGAGACTGGCGGCTGGGATCTCCTCGGCTACGAGGTGCTCGCCGGGCGGCACGCCGACTACTCGCCCGGCTCACCCGATCTCCCGCTCGTCGCCGACGCGCTCGCTGAGCTCCAGGAGGTCACGGCCCCCGCCGGCGTCGCCATCAAGGCAGCCGAACAGCGGTGGGCCGCCTGCGCCCCGCCCGGCACCGCTGGCCTGTTCGCCGGGGACACGCTCCTGCACACCGACTTCGCTCCGGACAACGTCCTCATTGCCGAGCGGGCTCACCTCATCGACTGGGCATGGCCGACGCGCGGCGCGGCGTGGATCGATCCGGCAGTGCTGATCCTCCGCCTCGTGGATGGCGGCCACGCGGTCGAGGAGGCCGAGGCGTTCGCGCAGACCTTCCCCTCCTGGCGGGCAGCCGACCCGGCAGCGAAAGCGGCATTCGGGATTGCCAACCGCGCCCTATGGGCGGAAATCGCACAGGGAGAGGCGACAGAGTGGAAGCGCGGAATGGCCCAGCGTGCCGAAGAGCTGGCGGCATTCCTGCAACCAGCCTGACAGGGATTCGGTCTGGCAAGTCCCGAGTGGCATCCTTCATTTGGCTCGACGGGAGAGTTTCGGCCGTACCTGTGCGCGGAATTGACCGGGCCTCGACCGGGAAGTAGTCCATGTCGTTCTTGGCTCTCCTTGCCGAGGGATATCGCAGGTAGGAGCCATAGGCCCGCCTTGATCGACCGACTTGAGAAGGGGTGGCGGCCTGGCTGGGTGAAAGGCCAGGGGTACATCGACCCGTCGGCGGGGGTCGAGGAGCGGTGCATCTTCAAGCATTTCGCCGCCGAGTGCATCAAGAACCGCACCGGGATCGAGGAGCGGTACCGGCAGGACTGCGTTCGAGAGTTGGAGACATGCCTCAACCCGAGGTTCGGCAACTGCGACATCCGCAGCACCGAGCACCTCAGCAAGGCGACCGTCGGGGCTGAGGATCTGCTCGCTCCATCCGGGGCGGGCCGCGGTGAACGGCCGTGATGCGGTCACCTGACGGCGCGGTCACCGGGAGAGCCAGGGGCGGTAGCCGGCGGCCCGGGGCGGCAACACGTACAACATCACGAACCACAACCGGCTGTGGAGCCGCTCCTCGACCCGCACCTGAAAGTGTCCGGCCGGATGAGCCCTGGCTGTTGGCCGGGGCCTATCGGCGAACCGCACACAGGTCACAAGTAGTGCAAGCCCACCTGAAAGAACGTCGGGTCCCGCTTTACTGCCACAACCATCTGCACGCTCGGAATAGGAACGCACACGATGGACGAGCCGACCAACTTCCCGCCCCCGATGCCCAGCGTTCCACCGAAGACCCCGGGGGCACGCAAACCGTTCCTGCTCGGTCTGGCGACAGGGATTGCGGCAGCCTCCCTGGCGGCTGGGGGGCTCTTCTTGGCCCTGGGGGACGAGGAAGAGCCCCAGAGGCCGGCAGCGGCCGACTCCAAGCCCACAGCCACAGCAGCCGATGTGGAGGCCGTAGAAGAGACCACCGAAGAGCCGGAGGAGCTGTACAACGGCTCCCCCACGCCCGACGATTTCACGGTGACTCTGAAGACTGCGCGCAAGCAGTGCTTCGGCTCCGCCGGATGCAATGTCACCGTCGACCCGGAGGTCTCCTACGAGGGCCTGCTGCCGCCCGACCCCGACAAGGTCTACTCGATCACCTACGAGATTCGCGGGGATGACAGCGGGCCCGTCATCGAGACGATGGAGTTGAGCAACCAGGACGAGCTCTCCTACTCGGAGGTCTCGCTCACCACCAGGAGCAACGCCACCAAGGTTGCCGCCAAGGTGACTGACGTCCAAATCTCCGAGTAGGAAAGGAGTCTGCCAAGGGGGCCGTGCGGGGAACGTACGGGCCCCTTGGCGTCGCAAGCGTGCATGGGGTGGGTCACGGTCGCGCGCACCGGTGGTTCCCGCTCCCCGTACGGATCCCGACGCGCAGGCCCGGCAACTGGCGCCGGACAGTACGGCTGGGGCAGCATCCTCAAGGCCTGGGAGGAGAACGGCGCCGCCCGTGGGCCGAACCGCCCACGGGCGGCGCCGATCTTCACCGTGCCGGGCCGCACGGGCGGGGCTACCGGCGGTTGCTGCGCCATTTCTCCCAGAGGGGCCCGACGGCCACTGAGAGCAACCCCACGGCAGCGGCAACCAACGCCGAGCGGAGGGTGACCTCTCCCTCGAAGGCGAACTGCATGACGAGCAGGATCGCAACGACGCTGGCAAAGGTCACGGCTGCGCTACGAGCAGTGCCCACGGGTTCTCCTCGCTCTGAGCTCTCCGGCGTTAGCATGCGACCTTCTTCCACTCGGGCCAACCGATGACGACACCGATCGGGGCGTAGGGCAGCCGGATCTGGACACAGCGGTTCTGGCTCGCGGCGTCCTTGAAGGTCTTCCGCACGCTCTGGGACGACGCGCCAAGAGTCCCACGGCAGATGGTCCGCACGGGTATGTTGCGAACCCGGTTCGGGACCTTCTGACATGCCGCGACGACGGCGGATGCCGCATCGCTGTACGGGGCGATGGAGGCTGTCTCGGAACGGTTGAACTTCACGTAGATTCCGCGGCCGAACGAGACCCTCGGGTCGGCGACCACAGGAAAGGCAGTGTCCGACGTGACGTGGATCTGCTGGATGAGCGTGCTGCCTTCCAGCCGGTAGGTGGTGGGAACGTCGTTGCCGGCGGCGTCCTTGGCCCACGGAGCGTCGATGGCACCGATGGCCACGCTGGTGTCGGCGTCGATGCGCTCGACGATCTCGTAACCGCCGTCAGCGGTTGCCACCAGCTCCGAACCAGCCGGGAGGTCCAGATCGAAACGCTGGTTGGCAGGTGCCTTGCTGTCCTTGAGGGTGATCAGGCTCCGGACCGCGCCGTCGACCGTGGGCTGGACCGACAGGTCGGTAGAGGGAGCGGCGTCCGGATACACGATCGTGCCGGCGGCGCTCTCGACACCGGCAACACTCTTGGTGCTCGGAAGAGCGACGCCCATCGTCGTCCCGTCCGGCGCGATGGTCTCTACCGTTCCGTCGGACACAGCCGGAACGGCCAGAGTGATCTTTCCGTCGGCCGTGTCCGTCACTACCCTGCCCACCTCGTCCCTTGCTCCTGCCGTGGTCGGCACGAGGTCGTGGGTTCCTGTGATGCGCTCGACAATGGCCGCGGCCCGGACGGGCTCCGATGCCGCTGCGTCGGCAGCCGCGGGCGAAGTCATGTTCAACACGAGCCAGCCGCTGGCCGCAAGGGCGACGGATCCGTTGGCTATTCGCTGTCGGTAACTCATATGTGCACCCCCCGTTCAGAGTTTCGTAGACGTCGGACTGCAGCCGGTCGCATGGACTCGGGGCAGTTGACGTCCAGGCCCGTATTGCGCCCCCTTGGTCATGGAGGGCGCCAGAACCTTCTTGATCACGAGCACCGTATCCGGCCTTCGCCGCCATCACTGTGACGGCAGCCACAATTCCGCCTCAGGTCTGGCTCAACGATGTGTCACTTACACGACGGACAGCAGCAAGGGCTGCGGCCGAGAGGTCAACCTGCGCCCCAATGTCCGGCGCGCCTCGTCGAAACTCTCGCAAACGGTCCTTCGGCGTTCATGAGTTGGGGCTCCTGCTCGGACGCGCTCCGCGCCCCGTTCCAGCCTGGAAACCGGAGCGGGCCGCACGCGTGTTCAGGCGGCCTTGCCCCAGTCGTCGGGGTGGTCGTGGGCCTCGGCCCAGCTCCAGGCGCCGCTGGCACTCCTCGGTCCGGGAGGAGTCGGCGGGCCGCGACGTGAGGTGTCGGATCGCGTCGTTGACAACGTCCGCAGCAGGGCAGTGCGAACAGCCCGAAGACCGGGAGGAGGGCATACGGTCACGGTATGGGCGGGGTCCGACACCGCCCGCATGATGATCATTTGGAGATGCGGGTCGCCGCACTGCTGGAGGCCCACCCTCTCGCGAAGGTCCTGACCTCCATGCCCGAGGTCGCCGTCAGGACCGGTGCCCGCATCCTTGCCGAGGTCGGCGACGCCAGCGCGTTCCCCACCGCCGCCCACCTGGCCTGCTACGCGGGGACTGACGCCCACCATGCGTCGTTCCGGGACCTCCAGCCGGGGCGAAGGACCGCCCCGCGGCGGCAACAAGACGCTCAAGCGGGAGAGATTCGGCCATAGTCGTGCGTGGAGTTGGCCGGGCCTCGACCAGGAAGCGGTCTATGTCCTGCTCGGCCCCCCTGGTCAAGGAATATCGCAGGTAGGGGCGACAGGCCCGCCTGATCGACCGACCTGAGAAGGGAGCATGTTCCCGGCTGTGTTCCCAGAGGAACACGCCCGTGGGCTGAGGCGAGGAGATCCGGGAAGATCCGGGGAGGTACGGGCCGATTCTCACAGCTCAGGGAATCCTCGCAGGTCACCGGGGGTGTCGGTACAGGTTCAAGTCCGGCTCCGGGCACCACCGACCCTCCCGAGGGCCCGCGTCTTTCCTGCATCGTGCATTGAAGACTTCACACCGCGCACCCGTTGACAGCGGCGGTATGTCGTCGGAGACTCACGCTGGAACTTCAGTGAAGTAAATTTCACCACGCGAACAACGCTCACACTACACGACCGCACGAACAGCGCGAAGGGGCATGCCGATGCGTACCACCGTCGGGATCATCGGGGCCGGACCGGCCGGACTGCTGCTGGCGCGGCTGTTGCACAACGCGGGGATCGACTCGGTCGTCTTGGAGAGCCGCGACCGCGCGTACGTCGAGCATCGGCAGCGGGCCGGAATCCTGGAGCAGGGCACGGTCGACGTGCTGCGCGCGGCCGGCGCCGGCGGGCGCATGGACCGCGAGGGGCTGCGGCACGACGGGATCGAGCTGCGCTTCGCGAAGAGGCGCCACCGTGTCGACTTCCCCGGGCTCACCGGCGGCCGGTCGGTGATGGTGTACGCGCAGACGGAGGTCTGCAAGGATCTCATCGCGCTCCAGCTCAAGGAGGGCGGCCCGCTGCTGTTCGAGGCGGAGGCGCTGGCCGTGGAGGGGGCGGACAGTGACAGCCCGCGCGTGCGCTTCAGGCACGAAGGGCGCGAGGACGTCCTGGAGTGCGACTACGTCGTCGGCTGCGACGGCTTCTGGGGTGTGGCCCGGGGGGCGATCCCCGAGGAGCTCACGCAGGTCTTCGAGCGGACGTACCCCTTCGGCTGGCTCGGCATCCTCGCCGACGTACCGCCCTCGCACGACGAACTCGTCTACGCGCACCACGACCGCGGCTTCGCCCTGCTGAGCATGCGTTCCCCGCAGGTCTCCCGCCTCTACCTCCAGGTGCCCGAGGGCACGGACGCCGAGGAGTGGAGCGACGAGGCGATCTGGGACGAGCTGGAGCGCCGCTTCGAGACGGCCGACGACTGGAAGCTCGAGAGGGGCCCGATCACGCAGAAGTCCGTGACGCCGATGCGCTCCTACGTCCACGAGCCCATGCGCCACGGACGGCTCTTCCTTGCCGGGGACGCCGCCCATATCGTGCCGCCCACCGGAGCGAAGGGCCTGAACCTCGCCGTCGGCGACGTCGTCACCTTCGCGCGGGCGCTCGTCCATCTGAAGGAGACCGGTTCGGCCGAGCGCCTCGACGCGTACTCCGAGACCTGTCTGCGCCGCGTCTGGCAGGCCGAGCGCTTCTCGTACGCGATGACGACCCTCCTGCACCGCACGCCCGGCGCGACCCCCTTCGAGGACCGCATCCAGCTCGCTCGCCTCGACCGGATCACCGCCGCCCGCTCGGCGGAACAGGACCTCGCCGAGTGTTACACGGGCTTCCCGCTGGAGTGATCCGCCGGGAGTACCACGATCGGGGGAACCGGAAGAGCCCGTACCTGCGTTGTAACGGTGCTGGGAATGCTGGATTGAACAGTGGCGTTCCCGGTCACAACAGAGGAAAGATCCTCCCCAAGCACTAGAGGCATTCCTTTGCCTACCCATTACTCTTGAGCCCAGAGCCACGCAGGGTGGCCATGGAGGAGTGAAATGAGGAGCAGCAACCCGGTCTTCTCGCGACGGGGGTTCAGCCGCGACAACGGCTACGCGGGCTTCAACGCCCAGCCGCAGGCCGGGGGCCCCGCTGTCGGCACGCAGGGGAACCCGTACGCACAGGGCTCCCCGTACGCCCCGCAGGGCGGCAACCCGTACGCGCAGAATCCTTACGCACAGAACCCGTACGCCCCGCAGGACGTCCAGCACGGCGCCCCGCCGCAGGCCCCGCCCACCGCCGACCGCATGACGATGGACGACGTGGTCGCCCGTTCGGCCATGACGCTCGGCACGGTCGTCGTCGGCGCGGTGCTCGCCTGGGCCCTGCTGCCGGTATCGCCGAGCAGCTGGGGTCTGGCCATCGGCGCCGCGCTCATCGCGATGGTCCTGGCCCTGGTCCAGGTGTTCAAGCGCAAGGCCTCGCCCGCGCTGATCCTGTCGTACGCCGCCTTCGAGGGCGTCTTCCTCGGCGTGATCAGCGAGATGTTCAACAGCCGCTGGTCGGGCGCGCCCTTCCAGGCGGTGCTCGGCACCATGGCGATCGCCGGCGCCACCCTGCTCGTCTACCGAGCGGGCTGGATCCGTGTCACCGCCAGGTACGCGCGCATCGGCATGACCATCGCCATCGGCTTCGTGCTCATCATGGCGGTCAACCTGCTGCTGGTCGTGTTCGGCATCGCGCCGGACGGCGGGCTGCGGAGCATGGGTCCCCTTGGTGCGATCGTCGGCATCCTGGCGCTCGTCCTGGGCGCGTTCTTCCTGACGCTGGACTTCAAGCAGATCGAGGACGGCGTCGCCTACGGCGCTCCGCGCCAGGAGTCCTGGATGGCCGCGTTCGGCCTGACCATGACCCTCGTGTGGATCTACATCGAGATGCTGCGCCTGGTCGCCATCTTCAGCGGCGACGACTAGCAGGGCCGTGCCCCCCGGACCACCACCGGGCGGTAGCGCCTGAAGGGCCCGTGAACCTCCGGTTCACGGGCCCTTCCTCGTGGTTCTCCCTGGTGCGCGCTTCAAAGCAGTTTGCGCGCGGCCCTCCTCAGGTCGTACTCGTGAATGATCGCTTTGGCGTGGCCGTACGCGAGGTCGTGCTCGGCGCGGAGCCAGCTGACCTTCTCCTCGAAGCGGAAGAGGGCGGGGCCTTCGTCGACGGTGCGCAACCAGTCGGACACTTCACGACCGGTGCAATGGGGGATGCGGGCGAGCATGTTGCGGTGGGTCTCCTCGGAGAAGACTTGGGACATCGGCGCCTCCGGACGCATGGGATGTAAGCCGGTCCTTCAAGTCACGGTGCCTGAGCGTTGGCCTGTTGGCAACAGTCCGGTTAAGGCGCGTAGTCTCGCGGCGTGCTCGATGCGACCCCTCTCACCCGTGCCGTGGACCATTTCGCCGACCGGCTGCGGGCCGCTCCGCAGAGCCGGCTCCAGAGGGGCGCGGCGGCCGAAGCGCTGGGCCTGGCCAGGGAGTTGGCACGGAGAGCCCAGCGGCTCGAGGACGCTCAGGGGCCGGTGCGGGAGATGCCCGACGCGGGGATGTTCGCCGCGGCCGACCAGGTCATGGTCGCCGGACACGATCTGGCCGCCGTACTGAGAACCGAGGGGGAGCTCGCGGAGGCGATGCGGCTCGTCGAGGAGGCGCAGAAACGCGCCGGGGTGTAGTTTCCGCTCCCGGCGCGTGGTGGCTCTCGTGGGGCTCACGGGCCCTTACAGCGACGCTATGACCCGGTCCGCCAGGATGTAGACGTTCTCCTCGCCGCAGGCGAAGGTCAGGGCGTACGCGCCCGAGACGGCCGAGCCGCCGAGGAGGACCGGGGTCTCGCCCTCCTGGAGGGCGGCGGCCAGCTGCTCGGCGGTCTCGCGGTGGCCGGGGGTCATGCAGAGCGTGGTGCCGTCGGCGAAGACGTAGACGTCGAGTGTGCCCAGCGGGCCGGGGCGGACGTCGGTCAGTTCCGTACGGGACTCCGCCAGGTCCTCCAGGCAGGCGACCGTACGTTCGTGATCGTTCAGGACCGGCGACTGGACCGGTACGAAGTCGGGGTGCGAGGGGTGGCGGCGGCGGGCCGCGGCCAGTTCGGGGGAGTCCGCTGCGAGTTCCTCGGCGTCGGCGCCGGGCTCCGTCACCGATTCCAGGTGGTCCAGGCCCGCGAAGTCCGACTGCCGGGGCAGGAACAGTTCGCTGTCCGGCAGGCCGAGCAGCGTGGGCGCGTCAGAGGCGTCACGCGCCTCCTGGGCGGCCCAGAACGCCCGCGCCTCGGCAAGCTCCCGCTCCCGCTCCTCCGCGAGCGCCTCGGCGACGGCAGTGCGTATCTCGTCCGTGTCGGCGGCCGAGCGTGCCGCGGGCACCACGGCACGCGGGCCCGCCACACGGCTCGCGGTGAGTTCCGTGTGCAGGGACGCGAGCTCCCGGCGCAGCCTGAGTACGGCGCGCAGGGTGGCGACGCCCACCGCCAGGGCGGCGGCCGCGGTGAGCAGTAGGGCAAGAGGGATGGCGCTCACTGACGTACTCCCGGTTTCAAAGTCGACCCCCGACTTCCTACATCAGCTTGAAGGGCGGACTATCCACCTGTCAGTGCGTAACGTCACGAAAAGGACTGGACATTCAGCCCGGAGTTCCCCGGAGGAACGGCTCTGACCTGCGTTAATCATTTCCCAAGGGGAGATAGGTCACATCCTGGGGGAGATTGGATCACAAAACGGCCCAGAGCCCTGGGGGTTGCTGGGTTCTGGGCCGCATTGGTCACGCCGGGTTCACCTGCTGTTACCCGTACGCACTTTCAGCTGAGGCGCTCGATGACCATCGCCATGCCCTGGCCGCCGCCGACGCACATCGTCTCCAGACCGAACTGCTTGTCATGGAACTGGAGGGAATTGATGAGCGTGGCGGTGATGCGGGCGCCGGTCATGCCGAAGGGGTGGCCGACCGCGATCGCGCCGCCGTTGACGTTCAACTTGTCGAGCGGGATGTTCAGGTCGCGGTAGCTCGGGATGACCTGGGCGGCGAAGGCCTCGTTGATCTCGACCAGGTCGATGTCGTCGATGGTCAGCCCGGCACGGGCGAGCGCCTGCTTGCTGGCCTCCACCGGGCCGTACCCCATGATCTCCGGGGAGAGGCCCGTCACACCCGTGGAGACGATGCGGGCGAGCGGGGTCAGGCCCAGCTCACGGGCCTTGGTGTCGCTCATGATGACCAGGGCGGCGGCGCCGTCGTTCAGCGGGCAGCAGTTGCCGGCGGTCACGAGACCGTCCGGGCGGAAGACCGGCTTGAGTCCCTGGACGCCCTCCATCGTGACGCCCGCACGCGGACCGTCGTCCTTGCTGACGACCGTGCCGTCCGGAGTGGTGACCGGGGTGATCTCGCGCTCCCAGAAACCGTTCTTGATGGCTTCCTCGGCGAGGTTCTGCGAACGGACGCCGAACTCGTCCATGTCCTGGCGGGTGACGCCCTTCAGCCGGGCCAGGTTCTCGGCGGTCTGGCCCATGGCGATGTACGGGTCGGGGACGAGGCCGTCTTCCCGAGGGTCGTGCCAGTCGGCGCCCTCGCTCTGCGCGACTTCGGCGGTACGGGCCTCGGCGTCGGCGAACAGGGGGTTGTGCGTGTCGGGCATCCCGTCGCTCGAGCCCTTCACGCTCCGGCTGACCATCTCCACGCCCGCCGAGATGAACACGTCGCCCTCGCCCGCCTTGATGGCGTGCAGGGCCATGCGGCTGGTCTGGAGCGAGGAGGAACAGTAACGGGTGATGGTGCAGCCCGGGAGGTGGTCCATGCCCATCTGCACGGCGACGATGCGGCCCAGGTTGTGGCCCTGCTCGCCGCCGGGGAGGCCGCAGCCGAGCATCAGGTCGTCGATGTCCTTCGGGTCCAGCGCCGGCACCTTGGCCAGGGCGGCCTCGATGATCGTGGCGGTCAGGTCGTCCGGGCGCAGGTCCTTCAGCGAGCCCTTGAAGGCGCGGCCGATCGGTGAGCGGGCGGCTGAGACGATCACGGCTTCGGGCATTACGGCTCCATTGGCGTATCGCGTACGAGTGTGACTTGGCAGGGCTGTGAGGGAAGTTACCCGCACGTACCGTCAAGGTCACGGGGATTGCCGTGTGACTCCGGCCGCTTTTTACTAAGCGCTCGCTTTGGGCTCCGTCGGGTGTGGGTTCGCGGGGCTGGGGGTTCTTTCCCCTACCCCGCCCCTTCCCGAAACTGGAGGCTGTGCCCCCAGGCCCCCCGCCAGGGGTGGGGGGGTGACAGTCGTGTCGCGGCTGCGGGTGCGTCGTGGCTGGTCGCGCCCCGCGGCGGAGCCGCTGATGTCACAGCCCCACGCCCCTGAAGGGGCGCGTCCCTGGAGCCGTCAGCCACACGTATTCGCACTTGCCCACGGCGCCGCACCCACCAACCACCCAAGGGGCGCGAGGAACTGCGCGACCAGCCACCCACACATCCGCACTCGACAACGAACCAACCGCTCAACCGCCGGAGGCAACTGGGTCCGTGGCCGGGACACGGCGACGGCGGCGGCGCTTCAAGAGGGCCCAGGGGCCACGCGGACCCGTGGGCACGGCCGCCGCGACCTCCGTACCGGCCTCGGAGGCCGCTTCCGCGGCGGCGCGGGCCACCGGCAGGAAGCCCTCGCGGCGGGACGCGTCCGGGCGCTCCTCCTCCGCCGGCCACAACCCCAGCGCAGCGCACACCGTGGGGAGTACCGCCATCGCGGCCGTCGCGTAACCCTCGGCGGAGGGGTGGTAGTTGTCGGGACCGAACAACTCCCGGGGATTGGCCGCGAACTCCGGACCCAACAGGTCCCCCAGAGACACCGTCCGCCCGCCCTGCTCCACAGCGCCAATCGTCTGCGCCGCAGCCAGTTGCCGAGAGGCCCGCCGAGCCAGCCACCGCAGCGGCTGCTGCACGGGCTCGATGGTGCCGAGATCGGGACACGTACCGACCACCACCTCGGCCCCGGCCGTACGAAGACGCCGTACCGCGGCAGACAGATGCCGTACCGACTGCGTCGCAGGCATACGGTGCGTGACATCGTTCGCGCCGACCATGATCACGCATACGTCGGGGACCCGATCCGGGTCCCCGAGAGCCAGGACGACCTGGCGGTCCAGGTCGTCCGACTGGGCGCCCGGCAACGCCACGTTCCGCAACTCCACAGGCCGCTCGGCCACCGCAGCGAGCCCCGAGGCCAGCAACGCACCCGGCGTCTGGCGAGCCCGGTGCACACCCTGCCCCGCAGCCGTGGAATCACCGAGCATGGTCAGCCGCAAGGGGGCATCGGCACCGGCGTACACAAGCCCGTACAGTCCGTCCGCGCTGGGCGGATGCGGACTGTGGCCGTTCCCCACCTGCCGCTTCGCCAACTGCACCTCGGCCAGCACAAGGCCGATCGTCGCCGCGCCCAGCAGCCCGATCCCACCGCCGCCATACGCCGCGCCCGCCGCGATCCGCCGTGCCACCCTCGCCCTCGACAAGCTCGACATGCGAAGCCGCCACCTCCTTCAAACCCGTACACACACTGCTTGCCCCGCGGAGGCTGCCGGCCAATCTCAACACAGCGTGAACGCCCAGTACGGGGCTTAGGCTGACGGAACCACCCCGACCATTTCTTTTCAGCTCCGGAGACAACGGTGCAATTCCACGACTCGATGATCAGTCTCGTCGGCAACACCCCGCTGGTGAGGCTCAACAGCGTGACCGCCGGCATCCAGGCGACCGTCCTCGCGAAGGTCGAGTACTTCAACCCCGGCGGCTCCGTGAAGGACCGCATCGCCCTGCGCATGATCGAGGCCGCGGAGGAGAGCGGAGCCCTGAAGCCCGGGGGCACGATCGTCGAGCCGACCAGTGGCAACACGGGCGTCGGGCTCGCCATCGTGGCGCAGCAGAAGGGGTACAAGTGCATCTTCGTGTGCCCCGACAAGGTGTCCACCGACAAGATCAATGTGCTGCGCGCGTACGGCGCCGAGGTCGTCGTATGCCCGACCGCCGTGGATCCCGAGCACCCGGACTCGTACTACAACGTCTCCGACCGGCTGGTGCGGGAGACTCCCGGAGCCTGGAAGCCCGACCAGTACTCCAACCCGAACAACCCCCTCTCGCACTACCACTCCACCGGCCCCGAGCTGTGGGAGCAGACGGAGGGGAAGATCACGCACTTCATCGCCGGAGTCGGGACCGGGGGCACCATCTCGGGTACGGGGCGGTATCTGAAGGACGTGAGTGACGGCAAGGTCCAGGTCATCGGCGCCGACCCGGAGGGTTCCGTGTACTCCGGCGGATCCGGGCGGCCGTACCTCGTGGAGGGCGTGGGCGAGGACTTCTGGCCCACCGCCTACGACCGCACCGTCGCGGACGAGATCGTCGCCGTGTCCGACAAGGACTCCTTCCAGATGACGCGACGGCTCGCGAAGGAGGAGGGGCTGCTCGTCGGCGGATCCTGCGGGATGGCCGTCGTGGCGGCGCTGGAGGTGGCCTCGCGGCTCGGGCCCGATGATGTGGTGGTTGTGCTGCTGCCGGACAGTGGGCGCGGGTACCTCAGCAAGATCTTCAATGATGAATGGATGGCCGACTACGGCTTCCTGGAGGACAGCGGGCCGAGCGCGCGTGTCGGCGATGTGCTCAGCGACAAGGCGGGCGGTTCCATCCCCTCGCTCGTCCATATGCATCCGGAAGAGACGGTCGGGGAGGCGATCGAGGTGCTGCGCGAGTATGGCGTCTCGCAGATGCCGGTCGTCAAGCCGGGCGCCGGACACCCGGACGTGATGGCTGCCGAGGTCGTCGGCTCGGTCGTCGAACGGGAGCTGCTGGGCGCCCTGTTCAGCAAGTCGGCCTCCCTCGAGGACCCGCTGGAGAAGCACATGTCGGCGCCGCTGCCGCAGGTCGGCTCCGGTGAGCCGGTGGCCGACCTGATGTCCGTACTCGGGGCGGCGGATGCGGCCATCGTGCTGGTCGAGGGCAAGCCGACGGGGGTCGTCAGCCGTCAGGACCTGTTGTCCTTCCTGGCCAAGAGCAACCGGCAGTAGGAATTCCGGTGAACTGCGCGTGCCGGAGGGAAACTTCCGGCACGCCTGACCCGTGCGGAACTTCGCGGAAGTGGTACGAGCGCGTCACGTCCGCGCAGCACCGGCTTAACACGGGTCCGGCACTGTTGTGGATGTCGGCAAGGGCGGGAGCGGCTCCCCGCTCGGGCCGACGCCGAACGGCGCCAAGGACCTCCGGAGCGGCTCCCGGACCTCCATGGACGCCACGGACGCGTAAGCCCGGCCCTGACCCGGCCCGCGTCCCTCGCGGGGACCGCCGTCGTCCCGCCCCCCGTTCACGGGGGTGCGGCGGTCCCCGCGCATAGCCCCCCCTTGCGCCTAAACCGGCGCCGCTCTCGCGGACCTGGTTGCTCGCCGTCGGGGTATCTCAATTGATGGTTGTGGTCGCCGCCGGTTGAAAGACGGGGTCAGTCTTCCCAGTCCGAGTCCGGCTTCTTCCTGCCGCGGCCGAACAGCGGGGTGTGGCGGGCGACCTGGACCACGTTGACGCCCACGATGCCCGTCCAGGCGATGAGGAGGCCGGGCAGGTCCGCGACGCCCCCGCCGATCGCGGACAGGGGGATCGCGAGGACCAGCGAGACGATCCCGAAGCCGAAGCGCTCGCCCCAGGAATCGTTCGCCTGCGGGGAACGTGAGCCCCGGGCCACCACCATCTGCTGTTCCGCGACCTGCCGTCGTACCCGGCGCTCGATCGCGCCGTCCATGCGCTGCTCGACCTTCTCGAGGAAGGAGTCGACCAGCGCCGAGTCGTACTCGTCGCCCAGTTCCCTTCGCGCGTGCAGGGTGGCGTCGAGTTCCTTTTTGAGTTCGGCGTCGCGGGCATCCATACCGGTCATGTGCTTACCGTAAGGAGCCCTGGCCCGCTTGGCACTGGGGTTAGCCCCCCTGTCTTCGCTGGGCCGTGCCCCCGGCTGTACCCGTATCCCTGTTATTTCGTCAGGCCCTTCTTCTCGGCGTACGCGTTCGCCACGTCCTCCGGGTCCTTCTTGTCCTTGTCGACCTGACGGTTGAGCTCGGTGAGATCCGCGGTGGTGAGGACGTTGCCGAGCTCGGCGAGGGCCTTGCGGACGGTCGAGTCGGCCCTGCGGTCGGCGATCAGGGGGACGACGTGCTGGCCGGGGATCAGGTTCCTGGGGTCGGTGAGGACGACCCACTGGTTCTCCTGGATGTCGGTGTCGGTGGTGAAGAGGTTCGCCACGTCCACGTCGCCCTTCTTGAGGGCGCCCTTCACCAACGGCCCAGAGGAATCAAGGGACTTGAACTCCTTGAACTCGACGCCGTACACCTCCTGAAGGCCCACCACGCCGACCTCGCGCTTCTTCACCTCGGGCGCGGCGCCGATGACGAGCTTGCCGTTCTGCTTCTTCAGGTCGGCGAGCGAGGCGAGGCCGTACTTTTCGGCGGTCTCCCGGGTGACGGCGAACGCGTCGGAGTCCTCGGCCTTGCCGTACGGCAGCACCTGGAGCC
This sequence comes from Streptomyces vastus, assembly GCF_039532825.1. Taxonomy (NCBI): domain Bacteria; kingdom Bacillati; phylum Actinomycetota; class Actinomycetes; order Kitasatosporales; family Streptomycetaceae; genus Streptomyces; species Streptomyces vastus. The sequence goes on along the minus strand of NZ_BAAASJ010000004.1, from coordinate 77,923 downwards.
CGGCGGGCAGGGCCATCGCGAGGGCGTTCTGCATCTCGCCCTCCTCGGTGGCCTGCGACTTGGGGTCGACGTAGTGGAGGAGCGCGCCCTGGTACTCGGGAAGCAGGTCGATGTCGCCGCCCTTGATGGCGGGGATGAGGATCTCGCGGGTGCCGAGGTTGGGGCGGACGGTCGTCTCGACGCCCGCGGCGTCGAGTACGGCTGCGTAGAGGTACCCGAGGACCTGGTTCTCGGTGAAGTTGGCGGTGCCGATGGTGATGCCGCTCTTGCTGGAGCCGCCACCGCTGCCGGCGCCGCCCTCGCCGTCGAGCGAGGTGATGCCGCTGCTGCAGGCGGCGAGCGCGGGGACGGAGGCGGCGGCGAAGAGGCCGCCGAGGAGGGTGCGTCGGTTCATCAGAAGTGTGCTCCTAGGCCTGGGCCGGGCGGTGGCGGAAGAGGGCGCGTTGGAGGGCGGAGAGGGCGAGGTCCAGGGCGACGGCGACCACGGCGACCAGCACCGCGCCGCCCAGCACCTGCACCAGGTCGCGTTGGGCGAGCCCGTCGAACACGTAGCGCCCCAGGCCGCCGAAAGACACGTATGCGGCGATGGTGGCCGTCGCCACCACCTGGATCAGTGCGAGGCGCAGGCCGGTCATGATCAAGGGGAGCGCGAGGGGCAGTTCGACCTGGAACAGGACCTGGTGCCAGCGCATGCCCTGGCCGCGCGCGGCGTCTTTCACATCGGGGTCGACGGCGTTCATGCCCGCGTACGTGTTCGTCACGATCGCGGGGACGGCGAGGGCGACCAGCGCGACGTACACCGGCCACATCGACAGACCGCTGGCGAGGAAGACCAGCACGACCAGGCCGACGGTCGGGAGCGCGCGGCCGAAGGACGCGAGGTTGATCGCGAGGAACGCGCCGCGTCCGGTGTGCCCGATGAGCAGGCCCAGCGGGAGGGCGATCGCGGCTGCCACCAGGGTGGCGAGGAGCGAGTACTGGAGGTGTTCGGCGAGGCGGTGTCCGATGCCGTCGGGGCCGGACCACTGCTCGCCGCTGACCAGCCACTCGCCGAGGTTCTTGAAGAGTTCGTACATGGGCTCAGGCCGCCCTTTGCTTCCGGTGGGTCCATGGCGTGAGTACGTACTGGAGGGCGACCAGCAGCGCGTCCGCGACCAGCGCCAGCAGCAGGGTCAGGACCACGCCGACGATCACCGGTGTGGGGAAGTTGCGCTGGAAGCCGTCGGTGAAGAGCTGGCCGAGGCCGCCGTCGCCGATGTAGGTCGCCACGGAGACGAGCGAGATCGACATGACCGTCGCAATGCGGACGCCCGCCATGATCACCGGGAGCGCCAGCGGGAGTTCGACGGTGAGGAGGGTTCGGAAGGGGCGGGTGCCCATGGCCTTCGCGGCCTCTTTGGTCTTCGCCGGTACCGAGTCGAGGCCCTCGACCGTGTTTCTGAGCAGGACGACGAGGGTGTAGATCGTCAGGCCGATGACGGTGGTGGCGCGGGTGAGCCCGCTCACCGGCAGCAGGAGGACGAAGACCGCGATCGACGGGATCGTGAACAGGACGTTGGAGAGGCCGAGGAGGAGGCCGCGCAGGGGACGGATCCGGTGGGCGATCACGGCCAGGGGGAGGGAGATCAGCACCCCGAAGAAGACGGCGGAGAGGGCGGCCTGGAGGTGGGAGAGGGTGAGGCTGGTGAGGTCGTCGGTGTGGTCGCCTATCCACGACCAGTCGATGGTCATATGGCGGCGCCCGCTGTGCTGTGGGTGCTGTGTGCCTCGCCCGCGTGCTCGTGGATCTCCTCGCGGGAGGTGACGCCGGTGAGGGCGCCGTCCGCGTCGACACGTGCCACGAAACCGGTCGGGGAGGCGATGGACTCGTTGAGCGCGGCGAGCAGCGAGTCGGTGTCCTTGAGGGGACGTACGGGGAGTTCCGCGTCCTGAGCGCGCCAGTGCTGGGGCCTGCGGGCGTCGTCGAGGACGAGCTCCCAGGTACCGCCCTCGGGAGCCGGGCCCCGAGGCACGTCCGCGAGCGTCGTCAGCGACAGGAGTTTCAGCCCTCGCTCGGCGCCCAGGAAGTCCGCGACGAACTCGTCCGCCGGGCGCGCCAGCAGTTCCGCGGGAGCCGCGCACTGGACGAGGTGGCCGCCGGTGCGGAAGATCGCTATGCGGTCGCCGAGCCGTACCGCCTCGTCGACGTCGTGCGTGACGAAGACGATCGTCTTGCTCAACTCCTTCTGGAGCCTGAGCAGTTCGTCCTGGAGCTGGGTGCGGACGACCGGGTCGACCGCGCCGAACGGCTCGTCCATCAGGAGGACGGGCGGGTCGGCGGCGAGCGCGCGGGCGACGCCGACGCGCTGCTGCTGGCCACCGGAGAGCTGGTGCGGGTAGCGCTTCCCGGCCTCGGCCGTCAGGCCGACCGTCTCCAGGAGCTCCGCGGCCCGCGCCCGCGCCTTCCTGCGGCCCCAGCCGAGGAGCAGCGGCACCGTCGCGATGTTGTCGAGCACCGTGCGGTGCGGGAAGAGGCCCGACTGCTGGATGACGTAACCGATGGCGCGGCGCAGCTCCGCGGCGTCCTGTTCCAGCACGTCACGGCCGCCGACGCGGATGGTTCCGGAGGTCGGCTCGACCATCCGGTTGATCATCCGCAGGGTGGTCGTCTTGCCGCAACCTGAAGATCCCACGAGGACGGTCACGCCGCCTTCGGGCATCTCCAGGGAGAGGTCGTGAACCGCCGTGGTGCCGTTCGGGAAGCGCTTGTGGACCGCATCGAACTGGATCATGAGGTGTCCCTTGCCCGGCGTGCATATCGTCATGCAGAGTTCTTGGTGTCTGAATAGGTTGTCAACGCCTCGGAGTAAAACGCGGGTTACAGATGACCGACAGGCAAGATCGAATGTCCGAGTTTGATAGGAGTTCGCGTGTGATGTCGTCTCGGATCGTGGACGTGCCAGGTGACGCCGCCCCGGACTCCGGGGCTCTCACGCCCGGTCTGGTCGTCCTCGACGGGTACGGCACCGGCGTCGCGGACATCGTGCGCCTCGCCGACGGAGCCGCCCGGCCCGTCCCCGGCACCGAGGCGATGAAGCGCGTCGAGGAGTCCTGGGACGCGGCGCGGCGGATCGCCGCGACCGGGCGCGTGTACGGCCGCTCCACCGGAGTCGGCGCCAACCGGAACGAAGATGTGCCGACCGAGGCGGCCGCCGACCACGGTCTGCGGCTGCTGCGCAGCCACGCAGGGGCGATCGGCGCGGAGCTGCCCGCGCGGCAGGTGCGGGCGATGCTGGCCGTACGGGCGAACCAGCTGCTCGCGGGCGGTGCGGGCCTGCGGCCCACCATCGTCACGGCACTGTGCGAGGCGCTGGAGACCGGGGCGTATCCGGTCGTGAACGAGTTCGGCTCGGTTGGCACCGGGGACATCGCGGCCCTCGCCCAGGTGGGGCTGGCGCTCGCGGGGGAGCACCCTTGGCGAGAGGCGGAACCCGGGTGGCGTACGCCGGGAGCGGGTGGGCCGGAGGCGGACGGGCAGCAGGCAGACGGGCGGGGACCGCGCGGTCCGGGGGCGGACGGTCCGGGAGCGCACGGTTCGGGGACGGACGATGCGCCCGAGGCGCAGCCCCTCGACAACAACGACGCGCTCGCCCTGATCAGCAGCAATGCCCTCACCCTCGGCCAGTCCGCGCTCGCCCTGCACGAGCTGCGCGGGCTGATCGGGGCCACGCAGGTCGTCGCCGCGCTGTCCCTGGTCGCGGTGGACGGCTCGCACGAGGCGTACGCGGCGCCCGTGCACGCCGCGCGCCGGCACCGCGCGACGGCCGAAGTGGCGCGCCGCATGCGGGAGTTGACCGGCGCCGCCGACCGCCCGACACCGCCGCTCGGGCGCCTGCAGGACCCGTACGGATTCCGCTGCCTGCCCCAGATCCACGGCCCCGCGCTCGACGCCGCCGACGCCCTCGAAGAGGTGCTGACGGTCGAGATCAACGCCGCCGCCGAGAACCCGCTGATCAGCGCCGAGGACATGGCCGCCTACCACCACGGCGGCTTCTACCAGGCCGGACTCGCCCTGGCCCTCGACCACTTCAGGCTCTCCCTCACCCAGGTCGCGCGGCTGTCGACGTCCCGCCTTTCGACCCTGAACGAACCCGCCTACACCCGGCTGCGTCCCTTCCTCGCCGACCATGAGGCCGCGTCCTCCGGCGTGATGATCCTGGAGTACGCCGCCGGTGCCGCCCTCGGTGATCTGCGCGCCTTCTCCGCGCCCGCCTCGCTCGGCCACGCTGTACTCTCCCGGGGCGTCGAGGAGCAGGCGAGCTTCGCCTCGCTCGCCGCACGTCAGACGTTGCGCGCCTGCGACGCGTACCGTCTCGTCGTCGGCTGCGAACTCGTCGCCGCGGTACGGGCCCTGCGGCAGCGTGAGCTGCGGCCGGAGCCGGAGCTGCCGGTGGGCCGGGCGCTGGAACTCGCCGAGTCGGTGCTCGACGCGGACCAGACCGACCGGCCGCTCACGGACGACGTGACGGCGGCGGCCGTACTGCTCGACCGGTTCACGGACATCTGGAGGGGGAGCACGGCATGAGCGTGGACAGGGATACGGGCACGATGACGGGCGCGGACGCAGACATGGACGGGGACGGGAACGCGGGCGTGGACAGGGAGATGACGGTGACGGACAGTTCTGCCGCGCGTCTGCAGGCCCTCTTCGAGGGGCACCGCCTGACGCCGACACAGCGGCGTATCGCGCACAGCATGGTGCGGCGGGCGGCCGACGTGCCGTTCCTGTCGAGCGTCGAACTCGCGGAACTCGCCGGTGTCAGCCAGCCCTCCGTCACCCGCTTCGCCGTCGCGCTCGGCTTCGACGGCTACCCGGCGCTGCGCAAGCACCTGCGGGAGGTCGCGCCCCCAGGGCCGGTCGCGGACACCGCCTCGTACAACGAGTACCAGCAGGCCGTCGAGGCCGAGATCGAGAACCTGCGGCATCTGGCCTCCGCACTGGCCGATCCGCGACCGGTGGAGCGGGCGGGGCGGCTGCTCGCGGCGTCGTGTCCGCTGCCGGTCCTCGGGCTGCGGGCGGCGGCCTCCCAGGCGTACGGCTTCTCGTACTTCGCGGCCAAGGTCCATCCGGACGTCCGGCTGCTGCACGAGGGCGGCACGATGGTCCACGACCGGATCGACTCGGCGGTACGGGCCGGGGCGACAGCTCTGCTGTGCTTCGCGCTGCCGCGTCATCCGCGCGAGGTCGTGGACACGCTGGCGTATGCGAAGGAGGCAGGGCTGACCGTGGTGACCGTCGCGGACTCGGCGTTCGCGCCGGTGGCGAAGGAGTCGGATCTGCTGCTGCCCGCGGCGGTCGGTACGGGGCTCGCCTTCGACACAGCCTGTGCGCCGATGCTGCTCGGGCGGGTGCTGCTGGAGGCCATGTGCGACAACCTTCCGGACGCGCAGGCGCGGCTGGAGGAATTCGACGGGCGGGCGGCTGCGCGGGGCTTGTTCGTCGAGTAGTCGGCTTGTTAAGACTCGTCTCACATTCGGTCGCTAACCTGCGCGGCCGAAGAGACTGCCGGAGAGACTTCGGGCCTTCGGACAAGGACGAGGAGGCGGGAAGGTGACGCGCGGAGGTCAGGGACTGGCCCGGGTGGCCGTCGTCGTACGGGCCGGTGCCGTGCCGCTGTGGTGGCTGGGCGTGTTCGCGGCGGGCGTCGGCGTGCTGGTGCCGGGTGTGACCGGGCGTCGGATCGGCGTGATCGCGGGGGCGGCACTGTTCCTCGTCACGGCGGCCGTGGTGGCGCTGCTGCACAGGAAGCGGTACGTCGCCCTGGCCGGCGGTGCCGCCCGTGCGGGCAAGCACGATGTCCTCCAGGACCGTGCCGTAACCGCGCGCAACTGGCGCCGGGGGCATCGCTGGTGGCTGCTCCTCGCCTTCCTGGCCGCGCTGGGCAGTGCGTTCGCGGTGCCCGCGGCTGGGGGCATGCTGCTCGCCGGGGTGGGGGCCGGGCTGCGGTTGAAGGCCGCGTGGCTGGGCCGCCTCGAGCGCGGCTCCGAGGCGTTGTTGTGGGTCCGCGTCGACTGGCTCAGCCGTGGGGCGGGTGCCCCGGCGGGTAAGCGGGTCAAGGCCTACCGGGCCACGGGTATCGCGGCGGGCGACGCCGCGCCCGGTGGGTCGCGGCGTCGGGGTGGAGTCCTGGTGTAGTGGGGCGGCTGCCGCTGGGTGGTCGCGTGCCATGAGGACGGGCCCGGCTCGGGACTTCGCCGGCCGGGGCCGCCTCCAGCCCTCTTGGGCCCTCTTAATCCTCGCCCCGTACCCGGAGCACCACCTTGTTCACCGCCCACAGGCCCACGCCGATCGCCAGCAGTACCGCCGCGCGGATGTACACGTCCGCCGGGCGGTCGGCCAGGGGGCTGGCCAGGATCAGGGCGGTGATCGCGCCCAGGATCGGAAGGAACGTCGGGGTGCGGAAGTGGGCGTGGTCCACGGGGTCGCGGCGTAGGACCAGGACCGTGATGTTGACCACGGCGAAGACGCACAGGAGGAGGAACGCCGTCGTGTCGCCCAGGCCCTCGATCTCGCCCGTGGAGACCAGGCCGATCGCGAGCACGGTGACGAAGACGATGCCGACCACGGGGGTGCGGCGGCGGCGCAGGACGCGGCCCATGCCGCGGGGCAGGATGCGTTCGTTGGCCATGCCGTAGCACAGGCGCGAGGCCATCATGATGTTGATCAGCGCGGAGTTGGTGACGGCGAACAGCGCGATGAGCGCGAAGAGTTTGTGCGGGAAGTCGACACCGCCCGCCTTCACGACCTCCAGCAGCGGGCCGCTCGACCCCTCCAGCACCTTGTAGTCGACCAGGAGTGACGATACGAGCGCCACCAGCACATAGATCGTGCCCGTCACCGCCACCCCGATGAAGATCGCCCGCGGGAAGGTCCGTACGGGATCCTTCGTCTCCTCCGCCATGTTGACCGAGTCCTCGAAGCCCACGAACGCGAAGAAGCCGAGCGCCGTGGCCCCCAGCACGCCGGTGATCAGGGCGTATCCGGTGCCACTTGCCTCGAACTCGCCGAGCCGGGACGGCTCCCCGTCACCCGTCAGTACGGCGTACGCGCCGATCGCGAGGATGATCAGCAGGCCCGTCAGCTCGACGAGGGTCAGGACCACGTTCGTCTTCACCGACTCCGAGACGCCCCGCAGGTTCAGGCCGGCGAGGAGCAGAATGAAGCAGATCGCGATGAGCGTCGGCGGGAGTGCGTCTCCTGTCAGCTCGGAGAGATAGTCGCCGCTGAATGCGCGGGCCGCCGCACTCGCGGACGACAGGCCCGAGGCCATCACCATGAAGGCGACGATGAAGGTGAGGAAGGGGACCTTGAAGGCCTTCTGTGTGTAGAGGGCCGCTCCGGCCGCCTTCGGGTACTTGCCGACGAGTTCGACGTACGACGCCGCCGTCAGGATCGCCACGACGAAGCCGATGACGAACGGCAGCCACAACGCCCCGCCGACTTTTCCCGCGACGGCGCCGGTCGTGGCGTAGATGCCCGTCCCGAGAATGTCGCCGATCACGAAGAGAACCAGCAGTTTGGGGCCGATGGCCCGCTTGAGCCCCGGTTCCTCGGCGGGCGACTGCGCGCCCGTGGTGGTTTCGGCGGTGGACAAGAGAACCTCCCCCGGTCGGTGATCCGTCCGGGGGAGTTCTGCCCGGTCGTGTGTCCGGGATGCGTGCGGGTTCGATTCTCAGAGGTTCACCTGAGGTTCCGTCAGACCTCCAGGTCCGCCTCGATCTTCTTCAACTGGTGGCGTGCCATCGCCAGGTTGGCCCGCTTGGAGTCGAGGACCAGGTAGAGGAAGAGGCCGTTGCCGCCGCGGCCGGTGAGCAGGCGGATCAGGTGGTACTGGTCGGACAGGGTGATCAGGATGTCCTCGATGTCGCCCTTCAGGCCCAGGTGTTCCATGGTGCGGAGCTTGGCGCGTACGACGTCGGTGTTGCCGGCGGCCGCGACAGTGAGGTCGAAACTCTTGCTGCCGCCCAGTGTGCCCAGCGCCATGCCGCTGGTGTAGTCGACGAGCGCGGCTCCGGTCGCGCCCTCGATGGAGGCGAGGGCTTCCTTCAACGTGGTTTCGGTGTTGGCCATGGTGTGGCGTCCTCTCAACTCTCGTTGGTGGTAGTGGTGTTGGCGATAGATCGGTTGGTGGTTCGGCTTGTGCTCCGCCCGTTGGGCTGGGCGGTCTGTGTGCTCTGGGCAGTCCGCGCGGCCTGTGTCGCCTGTGCGGTCCGTGCGGTCCTGGGCCGCGTGGGCTTTGTCGGGCGCGTCGGAAGCGCCGATTTGTCCGTGGTCGTGGAGGCGGCCTGCGACGGGCCCTTGGATCCGGAGGTGGATCCGGCGGTACGCGGAGGCGGTGCCGCGCGGGCCGTCGCTGCGTCGACCAGCTCGCCGATACGGGTCCCGGCGCGGCGTCCCTCCAGGTGCAGGCGTCCGACGTTGACCCGGTCCTGCGCCAACAGCGTCAGTACGGCCGAGGAGCCGGCCGAGTACGTCGCCACGTAGCCGTTCGTGCCGCGTACGAGCAGCTCGCGGAGGTCGCCCTGGCCGGTGTCGTCCGTCAGCCGCACGGCGACGCCCAAAGCGGCGGCGGTGAGCGCGGCCAGGCCCTCCGGTTCCACGCCGGGCGTGTCCCGGGCGATGACCAGTCCGTCGACGCTGGCCGCGAGCGCGCCGGTCAGCTGGGGTACACGGGCCCGCAACCGGTGGAGTTCGTCGAGGACTTCGGCCTCCGCCGCCATGAGCAGTCTCCTCTCGGCACGCTGTCGAAGCGCGCGGATCACAGGGCCTCCAGGGCGTCTCTCAGGCGGCGCAGCAGAGCGACGTCGGGGTCGGCCGAGGGTTGGGTGAGCAGGACTGACGCGGGGTCGAGGGCGGGCGGCGGCTGCTCGGGCGCCGCGTCCGCCCGGGGTGGCCGCGGTGGCTGGGCCGGCCGGGGCGGACGGGGTGGCCGGAGGGGCTCGGAAGCCGTCGTCACGATGCCCGCCGTGGCGAGCCTGCGCAGTTCGACCAGGGTGTGGAAACCGGGCCTGCCCAGGGCGAGCGAGATGTCGGCGGCCGTGCGAACCCCGTTGACCTGGCCCAGCACCGCTTCCTGGCGGGCCGGGACCGGCGGTTCGGCGGCACGGTCGGTCCGTACCAGCGGGGCGGTGTCCGTCGCCGGATCGGGCCAGATGCGGTGCAGCAGCTCGCGGCGGCGCAGGGTCTCGCGCTCCAGCACGGCCACCGGCACGGGGCGCACCGGCCCGAGCCAGTGCGCGGCCCCGTACCGAAAGCGCGCCGGGGCGCTGGACGGGCCCAGAACGAAGTACGCCGCGTCGAACAGCGCCGCCACGAGGCACAGCTCCAGCACACCCTCGGTGACCCGGCCGCTGTCGACCAGGAACCGCCCGACCCGCTGATCCTCCCCGGCCCGCGCGACCGCCTCCCGCCACACCCCGGAGTCCAGAACACCCCCGGTGGTGAGCAGCACGTCGAGCCCTGGGCTCTCGGGGCTCTCGGCGTATGTGACCCGGCCGTCGGCGAGATGGAGCGCACCGCGCTCGCGCAGCAGCGCACCAGTGGCGCGCTCCTCGGCGAGCCGACGCAGCATCGGGGAGACACCAGGGCCGAACGAGCGGCGCCGCAAAGGCAGTCGGGGCGGAGGCGTGCTGACCACGGTCATCCCAGCACCAGCCGTCCGGCCATCTCGCCGAGCCGTATGCGGGCCAGCGCGAGGTTGCCGTCGGAGCGGGCCAGCCACAGGTGCAGGAAGACGCTGCTGTCGAAGCTCGTCGCCACGAACCGCAGGACGTGGTACGTGTCGACGTTGCTGATGATCAGGTCCTCGACAGGCGGGTCCTGCGCTGCCTCGTCCGGCCCCGCCTCCGGCGCGAACGCCCGGTGCTCCGCCGCGAGCCGCGCCAGTTCCGCCGCCTCCGCCGCGGTCGTCTCGTGGTCACCGCCCGGCGCGTCCCCGACCGTGCCCAGCGCCAGGCCGCTGGTCCAGTCGACCACCGCGGCGCCCAGGGCACCGGGCAGCCTCATGGCCTCCAGCAGACACTCGTCGATTCCGGGCACCTGGGCTCCCCTCCCGCCTCGGGTACGGCTGAGTGACCACGAAGCTACGCACCGTGTGCGTGAGGAGTGAGGATTCCGGCATTTTCCAGCGGAACATGCGCCAGCTGACTAAGGTGGATCAACTGACCTTCTGCGGGGGTGCGTTGGCGTCCTGATGGCAGCCGGTGGCCTGACGTGGGCGGATGGCTCCGGGCCCTGGGTCCGGTCTGTGAGACCACCGCGTCAATCCGACACCATGCACCGTCGAGTTGAAGCGCGCGGCGCTCCGCGCGCCGGGGTGCGCCCCGTCAGGGGCGCGGGGCTGTGACAACATGCGGCTCCGCCGGGATGGGGGTCCCCCGGCTCATGGGCGCCCCCCGCTCGAGCGAAGCCGAATATGGGGGAGACGCCGATAGTGCGGGAGCGACCAGCCGCATACGGCGGCAGATTTCGTACCGCCTACCCGCGGAGCGAGCCGTGTCGCTACAGCTCCGACAAGCGCCCCGAATGGCCTCCGCCCGACTCCGCCACGATCTCCTCCAGCGTCTGCGGCGTCCGGACGGTCGCGAACCGCACCCCGCGCTCCGCGTCCGGCCCGAACCCATAAATCCCCGGCCGCGGAAGCGAGTTGTACGCGTAGTGGTGCGCGAAGTTGTACGCACCCGTGTCCAACGCAGCCACGTAGTCGCCCTGTTCGAACAACGGCAGTGCACGCCCCTCGGCCAGCAGGTCACCCGCGAAGCACGCGGGACCCGCCACGTCCTGCACGACCTCGGGCCCGGCCTTGGGGCGCCCCTTCGCGTCGTACGCCCCCACCCGCAGCGGCCACGTCGCCGGCGCGTACACCGTGCGGGTCGCCACCTGCACGCCTGCGTGCGTCACCGCGATCGCACGCCCGCCGGCGCTCTTCGCGTACTCGACCCGTGCCAGCACCACCCCGTGCTTGGCCAGCAGTGACCGCCCGAACTCCGTGACCAGTCCGTACCGCCCGTCGAACAGCCCCGGCACGGTCCGGACCAGCAGCCGCGCGTACTCCGCGTAGGTCGGGCTCTGGGTGTCCGACGCGTAGTTCACCGGGAGTCCGCCGCCGATGTCGAGCGTGTCGATCTGCCGCCGTCCGGCGCGCTCGTTGATCTCCTCGGCGAGCCCGTACGTCTGTGCAGCCCCGCGCGCCAGCAACTCCAGCGGCATCCCCTGCGAACCGGAGTGCGCATGCAGCCGGGTCAGCCACGGCCGGTCCAGATACGCCCGTACGACCCACTCCCGCGCCCCCTCGTCCCGCAGCGCCACCCCGAACTTCGAGGTCGCCGTCGCCGTGGACATCGCTTCGATCGAACCCACGCCGACCTGCGGATTCACCCGCAGTCCGATAGGTGACCGGGTCGACGCCGACTGGACAAGGCCGTCGATACGGTCCAGCTCCTGCGGGTTGTCCGCGTTGACCGCGATACCGAGCGCCAGCGCCTCCCGCAGCTCCGCCGGGGTCTTGGCCGGGGAGTCGAGAACGGTATGGGTCGGGGGCACCCCGGCCGCGCGGGCGAGGGCCAGTTCACCGGCGCTGGCCACCTCCGCGCCGAGGCCCTCCTCGTGCAGCAGTCGCAGCACCGGTACGAGCGGCGCCGCCTTCACCGCGAACGCGTGCAGCACCGGCGTACCCGGTGCCACCACCGCTTCGAAGGCCGCGCGCAGTGCCGCCGCCGAGCTGCGGATGCCGGTGATGTCGAGGAGTCCGATGATGGGGGCGGCGGGGCCCACGAGCCCCTGTTCCACGGCCGCGCGGACCGCGTCGTCCCGCCGCGCGACCCCGTTCGTCGCTGCATCCGCCGCGTCCTGCGCTTCGCCCGATGGGTGCGTGTCCCCTGTGTATGCCGTCATGGATTCAGCCAAACACCCGTACGGCGCGGGCGCCGACGCAGGGCACGTATTGACTAGTTCTATTCATCGAGTCAGGATGTGAATAGCTCTGCAATGAGCGCCTGCGATGGGCGCCTGCAACGACCGATTGCGGTGACTGATTGCGGGGACTGATCGCAGAGGCCGATTGCCGAGACCGACTGCAACGCCGGAGCATCCACCAGCCCGCCAGGAGGCAGCCCATGTCAGGACCCCGCCCGGTACGAGCGCCCCGCGGTACGGAACTGAGCGCCCTGGGATGGCAGCAGGAAGCCGCCCTGCGGATGCTGCAGAACAACCTCGATCCCGAGGTCGCCGAGCACCCGGACAAGCTCGTCGTCTACGGCGGCACCGGCAAGGCCGCCCGCGACTGGCGCTCCTTCGACGCCATGGTCCGTACGCTGCGCACCCTCAAGCAGGACGAGACGATGCTCGTCCAGTCCGGCCGCCCGGTCGGCGTCATGCAGACCCACGAGTGGGCGCCGCGCGTGCTCATCGCCAACTCGAACCTGGTGGGCGACTGGGCGAACTGGGAGGAGTTCCGGCGCCTGGAGCAGCTCGGACTCACCATGTACGGCCAGATGACGGCCGGTTCGTGGATCTACATCGGTACGCAGGGCATCCTGCAGGGCACCTACGAGACGTTCGCGGCGGTCGCCGCAAAGCGGTTCGGGGGTTCGCTCGCCGGGACGATCACCCTCACCGCCGGGCTCGGTGGCATGGGCGGCGCCCAGCCGCTCGCCGTGACGATGAACGACGGCGTCGCCATCTGTATCGACTGTGACCCGCGGGCGATCGAGCGCCGTATCGAGCACCGGTTCCTGGACGTACGCGCCGACTCGCTCGAGCACGCCCTCCAACTCGCCGTGGAAGCGCGCGACGCCCGGCGCCCGCTGTCGATCGGGCTGCTCGGCAACGCCGCCGAGCTGCTGCCGCGCATGCTCGCCGAGGGTGCCCCCGTCGACATCGTGACCGACCAGACCTCGGCCCACGATCCGCTGTCCTACCTGCCGATCGGCGTGGACTTCGACGACATGGCCTCGTACGCGGCCAAGGACCCGGCGGGCTTCACCACCCGGGCCCGCGAGTCCATGGCCCGGCACGTGGAAGCGATGGTCGGCTTCATGGACGCCGGTGCCGAGGTCTTCGACTACGGCAACTCCATCCGTGGCGAGGCCCAACTCGTCGGATACGAGCGGGCGTTCGCCTTCCCCGGCTTCGTGCCCGCCTACATCCGGCCGCTGTTCTGCGAGGGCAAGGGACCCTTCCGGTGGGCCGCGCTGTCCGGTGAGGCCTCGGACATCGCCAAGACGGACAAGGCGATCCTCGACCTCTTCCCCGAGAACGAATCCCTCCACCGCTGGATCAAGATGGCCGGTGAGCGGGTTCACTTCCAGGGGCTTCCGGCGCGTATCTGCTGGCTCGGGTACGGGGAGCGGGACCGAGCGGGGGAGCGGTTCAACGACATGGTCGCGAGCGGGGAGTTGCAGGCCCCGCTCGCCATCGGCCGCGACCACCTCGACTGCGGGTCCGTGGCCTCCCCGTACCGCGAGACCGAGGCGATGCTCGACGGCTCCGACGCGATTGCCGACTGGCCGCTGCTGAATGCCATGGTGAACGTGGCTTCGGGGGCGTCCTGGGTGTCCCTGCACCACGGGGGTGGTGTGGGGATGGGGCGGTCCATCCATGCCGGGCAGGTGTCCGTGGCCGACGGTACGAAGCTGGCCGGGGAGAAGATTCGCCGGGTTCTGACGAATGACCCCGGGATGGGGGTCATCCGGCATGTGGATGCGGGCTATGACATCGCGGAGTCGGTGGCGGACGAGCGCGGTGTGCGGGTGCCTATGCGGGAGGGCGAGTGAGCCTGCCGTCCGGTGGGGGGCGGGATTCTTCCCCCACCCCACCCCTTCCCGAAACTGGGGGCGCTGCCCCCGGGCCCCACTGGGGGCTCCGCCCCCAGACCCCCGATCGGCCTGAACGGCCTCGTCCTCAAACACCGGACGGGCTGGAACTGCCTGGACGGGGCTCGAAGGCTCAGCAAGCTTCACCTCTGGTCGGCAATAAGCCAGCCTCTCCCTCCTTCCATGAGATGTGGCGCGACCTCAAGCCCATCGGGCGCAACCCCGGCTCCGGTGGGTACCGGCGGTTCGCCTGGACCGGGGCCGATGCCGAATGTCGGGCCTGGTTCGAGGAGCAGGCCCGGGCACGGGGGCTGGCGTACGAGGTGGACCGGAACGGGAATCAGTGGGCCTGGCTCGGGGATCCCGCTGACGGGGACGCTGTTGTCACCGGTTCGCACCTCGACTCGGTGCCCGATGGCGGCGCCTTCGACGGTCCCCTCGGCGTCGTGTCCTCCTTCGCCGCGCTGGATGAACTGCGGAGCAGGAACGTGCAGTTCAGCAAGCCCCTGGCCATCGTGAACTTCGGTGACGAGGAAGGGGCCCGCTTCGGGCTGGCCTGTGTGGGGTCGCGGCTCGCGGCCGGACAGCTCACAGTCGAGCAGGCGCATCGGCTCAGGGATGCGGACGGTGTCAGCCTGCCGGAGGCGATGGAGGCCGCGGGATTCGACCCGGACGTCATCGGGGCGGACCCGGAGCGGCTGGCCCGTATCGGCGCGTTCGTCGAGCTGCATGTCGAACAAGGGCGTGCCCTCGACCTGTCCGGCGACCGCGTCGGCCTCGCCAGCGCCATCTGGCCGCACGGGCGGTGGCGGTTCGACTTCCGGGGTGAGGCCAACCACGCGGGGACCACTCGGCTCGTGGACCGCCGCGACCCCATGCTGTCGTACGCGGAGACCGTGCTCACGGCCCGGCGGGAAGCCCAACTCGCCAGTGCCGTCGCCACCTTCGGCAAGATCTCCGTCGAGCCGAACGGCGTGAACGCGATCCCCTCCCTCGTCCGCGGCTGGCTCGACTCCCGCGCCGCCGACCAGGCGAGCCTCGACACCGTCGTCAGCGGCATCGAGCAGGCGGCCCGCGAGCACGCCGACGCCCACGGCGTCGAACTCGACGTCGTCCGCGAGTCGTTCACCCCCGTCGTCGAGTTCGACCACGCTCTGCGCGATGAACTCGCCCGCATCCTGGGAACCGACACGGACCTCAAGGTCCCCGTCCTCGGCACGGGCGCCGGACACGACGCCGGAATCCTCTCCGGGACCATCCCCACCGCCATGCTGTTCGTGCGCAACCCCACGGGCGTTTCGCACTCCCCGGCCGAGTACGCCACCGAGGACGACTGCGTGGCCGGGGTACTCGCACTGGCCGACGTACTGGAAGGGCTGGCACGCAGGTGACCCACCCCCACACGCAGACGTACTGGCTGGAGCACGCCTGGCTCGACTCGTTCGTCGAGCCCGGCGTGGCCGTCGAGGTCGCCGACGGCCGGATCGCGGCCGTCCGCACGGGCATCGACAGCCCGCCGCCCGGCTCCGAGATTCTGCGCGGACTGACCCTGCCCGGCCTGGCCAACGCCCACTCGCATGCCTTCCACCGAGCCCTGCGCGGCACCGTCCAGGTCGGTTCCGGGACCTTCTGGACCTGGCGCGAGGTCATGTACGCCACCGCCGACCGGCTGACCCCGGAGACCTACCACGCCCTCGCCCGCGCGGTGTACGCCGAGATGGCGCTCGCGGGCATCACCTGCGTCGGCGAGTTCCACTACGTCCACCACGCCCCCGGCGGCACCCGCTACGCCGACCCCAACACGATGGGTGAGGCGCTCATCGACGCTGCCGCCGAAGCCGGTATCCGCATCACCCTCCTCGACACCGCCTACCTTTCTTCCGGTTTCGGACAGCCACCCGACACCCACCAGCTCCGCTTCTCCGACGGGAACGCCGACGCCTGGGCGGAACGCTGTTCAGTTCTCAAGGAACGGGATCACCTGCGGATCGGTGCGGCCATCCACTCCGTACGGGCCGTGCCCGCGCGGGAGTTGGCCACGGTGGCGCGATGGGCCGAGGAGCGGCGGGCCCCGCTCCATGTGCACCTGTCCGAGCAGGCGGCGGAGAACGACGCCTGCCGGGCCGCGCACGGCTGCACACCCACCCGGCTGCTCGCCGACCACGGCGTGCTCGGCCCGCGCACGACGGGCGTCCACAACACCCACCTCACCGACGAGGACATCGCGCTGCTCGGCGACTCCACGACCGGCACATGCATGTGCCCGACCACCGAACGCGACCTGGCCGACGGCATCGGACCCGCCGCCGCCCTGCAGAAGGCCGGCTCGCCGCTCTCCCTCGGCTCCGACAGCCACGCCGTCATCGACCTGCTCGAAGAGGCGCGCGCGATGGAGCTGAACGAGCGCCTGCGCACCCGTACACGCGGTCACTGGACGGCGGCTGCCCTCCTGAGGGCGGCCTCGGCCGACGGCCACGCGGCCCTCGGCTGGGACGACACGGGCACCATCGAGACCGGCGCGCTCGCGGACCTCACGACGATCGCGCTCGACTCGGTCAGGACAGCGGGGCCGTTGCCCAGGCTCGGCGCCGAGACGGCCGTATTCGCCGCGACAGCGGCGGACGTACGGCACACGATCGTGGGCGGCCGTCACGTCGTACGAGACGGGGCGCACACACTCGTACCGGATGTCCCGCAAGCCCTCGCGCAGGCAGTCGAAGCCCTGCGCGCCTGACGACGACCGCCGAACCGCGCACCCGCGAGGACGACATGAGCAGCCCGACGAAGACGAGCAGCCCGACCACCGTCATCACGAACATCGCCAGCCTGGTCACCAACGACCCCTCCCTGGGCGACAGATCCCCCCTCGGTCTGATCCAGGACGCAGCCGTCGTCATCGACGGCGACCGCATCGCATGGACCGGTGAATCAAGCAAAGCACCCGCCACTGACAATCGGGTCGACGCGGGCGGCCGGGCGGTGATCCCGGGCTTCGTCGACTCCCACTCGCACTTGGTCTTCGCGGGCGACCGCACGCAGGAGTTCAACGCCCGCATGTCGGGCCGGCCCTACAGCGCGGGCGGCATCCGTACGACGGTCGCCGCGACGCGTGCGGCGAGCGACGCGGAACTGGAGGGCAACCTCACCCGTTACCTCGCCGAGGCCCTCCGCCAGGGCACCACCACCTTCGAGACCAAGTCCGGCTACGGCCTCACCGTCGAGGACGAGTCCCGAGCCCTGCGCATCGCGTCCCGGCATACGGACGAGGTCACGTACATGGGCGCGCACATCGTGTCCCCCGACTACGCCGACGACCCGGCGGCGTACGTAGCCCTCGTCACCGGCGACATGCTCAACGCCTGTGCCCCGCACGCCCGTTGGATCGACGTCTTCTGCGAGAAGGGCGCCTTCGACGGTGACCAGGCCCGCGCGATCCTCACGGCGGGCAGGGCGGCCGGCCTGCACCCGCGCATCCACGCCAACCAGCTGTCCTACGGCCCCGGCGTGCAGCTCGCGGTCGAGTTGGATGCCGCCAGCGCCGACCACTGCACGCATCTGACGGACGCGGACGTCGACGCGCTGGCGAACAGCCGGACGGTCGCCACGCTCCTCCCCGGCGCCGAGTTCTCCACCCGTGCCGAGTGGCCGAACGTCCGCCGCCTCCTCGACGCCGGCGTCACGGTCGCCCTCTCCACGGACTGCAACCCGGGCTCGTCCTTCACCTCCTCCGTCCCGTTCTGCATCGCGCTGGCGGTACGGGACATGGGGATGACGCCGGACGAGGCGGTCTGGTCGGCCACGGCGGGTGGAGCGAGGGCGCTGCGACGGGAGGACATCGGCCGTCTCACACCGGGGGCGTACGCCGACCTTGCGCTCCTCGACGCCCCGAGCCATGTGCATCTGGCGTACCGGCCGGGGGTGCCGCTGGTCAGCGGGGTGTGGCGGCATGGAAGGCGGCTGACTTCAAGCCGCGTATGAGGTGAGCCCAACGAGCCGGCTCCAGGCTTCCACGTAACCAAACAACCCGGCCCTCCCCAGGCCGGGTTGCTCAGTCACCGTCATTGTTCAGGCCACCGTCGGCGGCAGCCCGCGTCACTCCTCGACCGTCAGGCCCCTCCGCAGGCGCACCAGCGTTCGCGACAGCAGTCGCGACACGTGCATCTGCGAGATGCCCAGCTCGTCGCCTATCTCGGACTGGGTCATGTTGGCGACGAAGCGGAGGGAGAGGATCTTCCGGTCGCGGGAAGGAAGTTCGGCGATCAGGGGCTTCAGGGACTCGACGTACTCGATGCCTTCCAGGCCGTGGTCCTCGTAGCCGATGCGGTCGGCCAGGGCGCCCTCGGAGTCGTCCTCTTCGGGCTGGGCGTCGAGTGAAGATGCGGTGTAGGCGTTGGACGCGGCCATGCCCTCGACGACCTCGTCGTTCGACAGGCCCAGGCGATCCGCCAGCTCTCCCACTGTAGGAGCGCGGTCCAGTTGCTGGGCCAGCTCGTCGCCGGCCTTGGCCAGGTCCAGGCGGAGTTCCTGGAGTCGGCGGGGTACGCGCACCGACCAGCTGGTGTCGCGGAAGAAGCGCTTGATCTCGCCGACGATGGTCGGCATCGCGAAGGTCGGGAACTCCACGCCGCGGCTGAGTTCGAAGCGGTCGATCGCCTTGATCAGGCCGATCGTGCCGACCTGGATGATGTCCTCCATCGGCTCGCTGCGGGAGCGGAACCGGGAGGCGGCGAACTTCACCAGAGCGAGGTTCAGTTCGACCAGGGTGTTGCGTACATAGGAATACTCGTGCGTGCCCTCTTCCAGGGATTCCAGCCGTTCGAAGAGGGTCTTGGACAGGGCCCGTGCGTCCACCGGCCCCACCTCGTCGTACGGCGGGATCTCCGGAAGGCCGGCGAGTCCGTCGAGGTCCTCCTCGACGAGATCCGCCTGTTCTGGAGAGGGTGTCGACGTCGCTTGGGGGGTCTGCGATGCGTCGAGCCGGGGTGACATGATGTCCTCCATCGTTCTCGGCATATGGCCGCCGATGCCAATACGTGCACTGCGGTGTGCGGCGCCTCCAAAGCCGGCCGTGTTGATTCGTGTCCCTACTAGCCCTACCCGCTTTCGTCAGTCCACCGCAAGTGCGCTTGCTAGAGAAATGTCCAGGTCTGGGCGGGTATTCGGGTGTGGCAAGGTCGTAGAGAGGTCGTAGGGAAGGAACCGCACAGCAGGAGTCGTGGTCGTAGAGAAGGCGTAGTGTTCAGGAGCGTCAATCAACAGCCACGACGGTCGGAAGAGAGAGACGGCATGGACCGCGGGACGGTCGGCAGCGCACAATCGGGCCGGCTTCTGGTCGAGGTGCAGGAAGAGGGCCCCAGCGCCGTCGTGACCCCGGCGGGTGAGTTGGATCACCACACCGCCGATCTGCTGCGAGTACCGCTCGAGGACTGCCTCGAGCGCGGGTTCGCACGCCTCGTCGTGGACTGTTCGCGGCTCGAGTTCTGCGACTCCACCGGACTGAACGTGCTGCTTGGTGCCCGGCTCAAAGCCGAGGACGCGGGCGGTGGGGTGCATCTGGCCGGGATGCTTCCGGTGGTGGCCCGGGTGTTCGAGATCACCGGTGCGGCGGCTGTCTTCACTGTGCATGACACGCTCGACGCGGCCCTGCGCGAGTGATCGCACAGCGATGCATGACACGCTCGATGGGCTCCGCGTGAGTAACCGCACTCGGCAGGACATGCTGGATCGGCACCCCGGTGAGTAACCGCCCGGCCGCTGCGTGCAAAGTTATGGCTCAGTTGTCTCTGTGTGATCGGCGCGTTACCAGCGTCACAGTGCTCGGGCCGAATCAGTGGGTGTTCTGACGGATCGGCCGGGCAGGAGACATCCTGAATATGTCAACAAGGCCAACGGCAAGCGGGCGGCAGACCCGGATCCTGAGTGTCCTGAGCTTTCTGAAATGTCTTGAGTCTTGAATCGTGACTGGTGAATCGGTGAGGTGAAGCGCTGATGAGCACCACCCGGCCTTACCCGCCGGGCGACCGCGGCCCGGAAGCGGGCGTCTGCGGCGCTTCGGGGGAGGCCAGAGACGACGGGTCCGCGCGCCCGGCCGCCCGTCAGGCCCGTCGGCTCAACCTCGACGGCGCGAGCGGGGTCGTCCCCCTCGCCCGCGACTTCGCGCGCCAGGCGCTGTACGCGTGGGGCTGGCTGCCCGCCGCGACCGCCGACCGGCGGGCCGCCGCCGAGGATGTACTGCTGGTCGTCTCCGAGCTCGTCACCAACGCCTGCCTGCACGCCGACGGCCCGGACGAGCTGTGGATCGCCTGCGACAACAAAGTGCTGCGCGTCGAGGTCTCCGACCGCGGCACCGGCCAGCCCGCCCCGCGCACCCCGCACCGCGCCGGGCGCCCCGGCGGTCACGGGATGTTCATCGTGCAGCGACTGTGCCTGGACTGGGGGGTCCTCCGGGCTCCGGGGGTGGCGGGCAAGACGGTATGGGCGGAACTCGGGGCGCCCGCTTAGCCGGAAGCCCGGGGTGCCCGCTTGGCCGAACGTAACTCCCACCGAGGGTTACCGCGGGTTCGAACCCTTCTTCGTACTTCTTCGTACGCGGCGGATCGATCGAGATCCGGCGCGTCCTTTGTCTTCCCTCCACAAGGCCCCGGGCGTACCTTGACGGCCGATCTGATGTGCCGTCAGGAATGAGGGGACCGTGTCATACCGGACGTACCAGAAACGAACCGCCGCGCTCGCGTTCGCCGCGGCCCTGGCCGGCTCGGCGGTGCTGATGGCCGCCCCCGCAGCATGGGCCGAGGTCGTCGACGTCGAGTACAACTGCAAGACGCCGATCGGTGACAAGTCCGCCGTCTCGCCCATCGACATCAAGAGTGCCGAGAGCGGCAGCGGCTACAAGATCACCATGTCCTGGCAGAAGGGAGTCTCGTCCAGCCCGGTGGAACTGGGCAAGGGCGCGATGAGCCCGAGCGCCACCATCAAGCTGGGCGGCGCCGAGAGCGGCACGCTCACGGTGAAGGGCCCGGCCAACGCCGAGGCCATCCCCGCCAACACACCCATCAAAATCAGCGACTTGAGCGGTACCTACACGCCGTCCAAGAGCGGCAAGGTCACCTTCACGCCGGGCGTGCTCACCATCAAGGCGCTCGGTACGACGACCACCTGCGAGCCCGGCAACAATCCGGGCCCCGCGCTGAGCCTCGACGTCACGGCCGCAGGTGGCGGCGGCGGTTCGTCGGAGACCTCCCCCGAGGGCGGCACCGAGAGCGGCGCGGACTCCGGCGCCGAGCTCCCGCAGACCGGCCCCGAGGACTCCGCGATCGCCCTCGGCACGCTCGGCGGCACGGTGCTCCTCGCCGGAGCGGCCGGGGTGCTGTGGCTGACCCGAAGGAACCAGGCGCCGCGCTGACCTTTCGTTTTTCGCGTACGCGCAGGACGAGCCTCCCCCAGCCTTCGGCCGGGGGACCCCCATCTCGCTGCGCTCGCCGTACGCCGCACCTTCTGGTCTGGAGCCGCCTGTGACATCCGTGCAGTCCGCCGCCCGTGGCCTCTGTGTCCTCGCTCTCGCCGCAGCAGTTCTGCTCGGCCTGCCCGGCGTCGCACCCACCGCCGTGGCCGACGAGGGCTGGTCCGTCGTGCCCTCGGCGGGCGGCCGGGACGGGCGGCCGTACTTCTACGCGGAGGGCGCGCCCGGTGCGGTCCTGCAGGACACGGTGTCGGTGATCAACCCGGGCGAGGAGCCGCTCACCGTACGGCTGCGGGGCGCTGACGCCGACAACAGTCAGGCGGGCGGCGGCTTCGCGCTGCGGGCGAAGCCGCGCGACACCGGCTCGTGGATCACCTTCGCCGAGAAGACCGTGAAGGTGCCCGCGCGGACCCGCGCCGATGTTCCATTCACCATCGGCGTGCCCGAGGGCGCCATCCCCGGTGACCACCCCGGCGCGATCGTTGCGAGCGGCGGCGGCCGGTCCGCGGCCGTACGCGTCCAGTTGCGGGTCGGCGGCCCGACCCTGTCCGCGCTCACGGTCGAGGACGTGGCCGTACGGGACGGCCGTATCTCGTACGACCTGGTCAACCGCGGCAACACCGTACTGACCCCGAAGCTCGCCGTACGCGCCGACGGACTGTTCGGCGAGGTGCTCGACCGCGCCCCGCGCACCCTCCCCGTCGAACTGCTCCCCGGCCGACGCGTCACCCTCCGCGAGCCCTGGCCAGACCGGCCCGCGTTCGACTCGGTCGACGTGAGACTCACGGTCACGGCGGCGGACGGGGCGCACGACGAGGCGGGCACGGCGGCGCGGTTCGTGCCGTGGGGAGCGGTCGCGGGCCTGGCGGGCGGGCTCGTGCTGTGTGCGGGCGGTGCCGGCTGGCTCGTACGACGTCGAAGGCGCACCGCGCAGTCAGGCGAGCCCGGTGGGCCTGGTGGACCCGGTGGATCCGATGGACCCGGTGGGCCCGAACAGCCGCGTACGGAAGTCGAGTTGACGGGAGCGGTGACGTGAGCGGGAAGGTGCGGGTTCCGGCGTTGGTGGTGGCGGTGCTCGCGCTGCTCCTGCTCCCCCTGGGCGGGGCGGCTACGGGCGCGGACGGGAAACCGGAGGTCAAGCTGTCCAAGTCCCAGGCGGGGACGGGCGGTTCGATCACGGTGACCGGCTCCGGATGGCGGCCGGACGCCCTCCTCATGATGCTGATCTGCGGTCAGTCCTCGCCCGACCGGGGCGTGATCGGCGGCACCAACTCCTGCGCCAACTCGGACGGCCGCGCCGTCACCACGGATGAGAAGGGCGCGTTCAGCAAGAAACTGCCGGTCGTCGAGCCGCCGCAGCCGTGCCCGTGCGTGGTGCACGTGGCGACCGTGACCGGTGAGAAGGCAGACGCGGACGCGGCGTTCCTGGTCGCCGGGCATGAGGTCGAATCCCTGCCGAAGGAGGACACCAGCGGGCGGCTCTCGGTGCTCACCGACACCCGGCTCGACGGTTCGAGCGGTCTGCTGACCTGGTTCGGCGCGTCGCCGTCCCGCGATTTCGTCTTCACCGTCGGCAACGTCGGCTCCTTGCCCGTCAAGGATCCCGTCTTCCAAGTCGGCACCTCACACGGCGTGTTCGCCCCGCAGTGGGAGGAACAGCAGTGGCGCGGCACCATCGAGCCTGGCAAGAAGGCGCAGATCGAACTGCCCGTCGAACTGTCGGCCGGCGCGCACGGCGACTACACGGTCTCGGTGAAGTACGGCGGCAAGGTGCTCGCCGAACAGCCCTGGGGCGTGGGCCGCCCCTGGGGCGTGACGCTGTTCTGGATCCTGCTCTTCATCGTCGTACCGGCCGCCGTGTTCCGGATCGGGATGGCCGTGGTGGACCGCGTACGTCCGCAGGGCAGGTCCAGGCCGGCCGGGCGCTGGGGCTCCCGCCCGAGGAGCGGTGGCGGTGGCGGGCACGCCGGTCCGCGCCGGAGTCTGCGACTGCCCGAAGTCACCATACGCATGCCGAAGTTGAGCATTTCGTCCACGGCGTCGTCCCCCCACGCAGACGCCGACGGTGACACCCGTACGAACCCGACCTTGCCGTGGTTCACCCCGGACGCCGATCC
Source organism: Streptomyces vastus (assembly GCF_039532825.1). Taxonomy (NCBI): domain Bacteria; kingdom Bacillati; phylum Actinomycetota; class Actinomycetes; order Kitasatosporales; family Streptomycetaceae; genus Streptomyces; species Streptomyces vastus. Next base: position 54,496 of record NZ_BAAASJ010000004.1, on the reverse strand, counting down.
GGGGGCCGAGGCCGGTCAGCTCTCCGCACCGCAAGAGAACAGCCCTACGCCCCCCACCAGAAAGGGAAACTCGTGAGCACGCAACGGAGAGTCCGGCCCGGAGGCGGCGGCCTCGGAGTGCAGGAGCGCCCCAGAGCGAGCGCAGCCGGAGTCGCGCTGATGCTCGGCGGCGCGGGCATCCTGCTCGGGGTGGCCGCGGTGCCCGCCCAGGCGGCCGAGGTGTCGTACAAGACCGAGTGCGTACCGCCCGCGATCTCCGGGATGGACCCGGTGCAGGGCACGACCCAGGTGGAGATCACCGCGCCCGCCGAGGCGAAGGTCGGGGACGAGGTGCAGATCACCTGGAAGTTCGTGAAGGCCGCCTCCAAGAACCCCGACATCATCGACCTGGAGAAGGACACCGTCCAGCCGACCGGCACCCTCAAGGCGGGCGGCGCGCAGACCGGCGACATCGCCATGGAGGGGCCGCGGCAGAACCCTGCCATCCCGAAGAACAGCGACATGAAGCTCTCCGACATGAAGGGCACGCTGAAGCTGACGGCGGCCGGGGAGGTCACGCTGACCCCGGACGCGTACAACGTCAACGTAAACAAGCCGGTGTCCGCGGACACCAAGTGCACGCCGACGGAGGCGGTGAAGTCGGCCGCGACGATCAAGGTGAGCGGGGGAGACTCCGGGGGCACGACGGGTGGACTGCCGACGGGGGTGCCGTCGGTGCCCACGGAGGTTCCGACGGAGCTGCCGACCGGGAGCGCGCCTCCGTCGTCTCCCTCGGATCCCTCTGAGAGCGCGACCGGGGGTGACAGCGGAGGCTCCGGTGGTTCGGACTCCGGTGGGTCCGGGGGCGGGCAGACCGAGTTCACAGGCAAGGAGGTCGAGATCCCGTACGAGTGCAAGACGCCGATCGGGGACAAGAACGCGACCTCTCCCGTGCAGATCGACGCCAAGAAGGACGGCGGGAACTTCGGGCTGACGGTGCAGTTCAAGAAGTCGGTCATGGACAGCCCCGCGGACATTCCGGCGGACTCCGTGAAGCCGTCGATGGAGGTCGTGCTGGGCGGCGCGGACAAGGGCACGGTGCGAGTGGAAGGGCCGACGAACCCGGAGCCGATCAAGTCGGGTGACCCGATCGAGATCCCCGACCTGACAGGTACGTACAAGCCGGGGGCGGACGGTGAGTCGACGCTTTCACCGGGTGTGCTGACGGTGGAGGCGCTGGGTACGACGACTACGTGTACGCCGGCCAAGAGTGAGGTTTCGCTGACGCTGGATACCTCGTCTCAACCGGGCGGGGCTGCGGGTGGCTCCGCGGGTGGCTCCGCCGGCGGAGCGGGTACGTCGGGCGCCGGCCCCGCTTCCTCGGGCGGTGGCCTCGCGGACACGGGGTCTGACGACAGCGGGCTGCTGCGGGCGCTGGGGCTGCTGGCGGGTACGACGATTTTGTTGGGTGGGGCTGTGTTCACGTTTATGCCGCGAGGACGCCTGCGCTAGCTGGGCTGTCCAGGGCCGTATGTCGCCTGCGGGTCCGTTGTGGCTGGTCGCGCCCCTCGGCGTAGCCGCTGATGTCACATCCCGCGCCCCTGGGTGGTCTGTGGGTGCGGGGCCGTGGGCCGGTGCGTCAGCCCGTCGCAGGCGGGGCGTACGGCCCTTTGCTGATACAGGGCGTAGGCGGCCTGAGACAGAACCTGCGCGACCGGCATACGACGCACCGGCCCACGTCCCCTCCCGCCGGTGGGAGAGTGCGGGTGGTCGGGGGTGCGGGCTTTTGGACGGGGGTAGAGAGATCCCGATCTTCCCTCACGGCGGTTGTCCACGTCGGACTACCATCACCCCATGACCCGAGTACTGCTCGCCGAGGACGACGCGTCCATTTCGGAGCCGCTGGCCCGTGCTCTGCGCCGGGAGGGTTACGAGGTCGAGGTTCGTGAGGACGGACCCACCGCGCTCGACGCCGGCATCCAGGGTGGCGTCGATCTGGTCGTGCTCGACCTCGGGCTGCCCGGTATGGACGGACTGGAGGTGGCCCGTCGGCTGCGCGCCGAAGGCCATACCATCCCGATCCTCATCCTGACCGCGCGCGCCGACGAGGTGGACACCGTTGTGGGCCTCGACGCGGGCGCCGACGACTACGTCACCAAGCCGTTCCGTCTCGCCGAGCTGCTCGCCCGGGTCCGGGCGCTGCTTCGGCGCGGGGCCACGGAGCCGCAGCAGGCGCCCACCACGCACGGGGTGCGCATCGATGTCGAGTCGCACCGGGCGTGGATGGGGGACGAGGAGCTCCAGCTGACGGCCAAGGAGTTCGATCTTCTGCGGGTGCTGGTGCGGGACGCGGGGCGGGTTGTCACGCGTGACCAGTTGATGCGTGAGGTGTGGGACACGACGTGGTGGTCGTCCACCAAGACCCTCGATATGCATATCTCGTGGTTGCGCAAGAAGCTCGGTGACGATGCGGCCAATCCTCGGTACATCGCCACGGTACGGGGCGTGGGGTTCCGCTTCGAGAAAAGTTGAACCGCTGCGAGTTCGTCGTGGCTGGTCGCGCACACTGGACCTCGTAAACCAGCTGCCCGGAGGGCCCCGTGCGTCGCCGTCTTATTCAGTCCACTCTCGCCGTGGTCCTTGTTGTGATTGCCGTGTTCGGGGTTTCGCTCGTCATCGTCGAGACCCGGACCATCGGTGCCAGTGCGCAGGAACGCGTGGATCTGGAGGCGCTGCGGCTGGCCAGCATCGTCGACAGCCGGATTCTCGGGGATGAGCAGATCAGTGCCGAGATTCTCGAGGATCAGGTCGCGGGCGAGCGGTATGCGCTCGTCGAGATTCCGGGGCGGGATCCGATCGAGATCGGCACCAAGCCCAGCGGTGAGGTCATCCAGTCGAAGGAGGCCAGGGGCGAGGAGGGCGAGACGGTCACGGTCGAGGAGCCGCGGTCCTCGGTCACCCGCGAAGTCGGCCGTACGTTCCTGATCATCGGCGCCGTCGCCCTGCTCGCGGTGATCGCCGCCGTACTGCTCGCCGTACGCCAGGCCAACCGGCTCGCCTCCCCGCTGACCGACCTCGCCGAGACCGCGGAGCGGCTCGGTTCCGGGGACCCGCGACCGCGCCACAAGCGGTACGGAGTGCCGGAGCTGGACCGCGTCGCCGATGTGCTGGACAGTTCCGCCGAGCGCATCGCCCGGATGCTCACGGCCGAACGCCGGCTGGCCGCCGACGCCTCCCACCAGCTCCGTACGCCCCTCACCGCCTTGTCCATGCGACTGGAGGAGATCACCCTCACCGACGACCTGGACACGGTGAAGGAGGAGGCGACGATCGCGCTCGGCCAGGTGGAGCGCCTCACGGACGTGGTGCAGCGGCTGCTCACCAACTCCCGCGACCCGCGAACCGGCTCAGCCGTCACCTTCGACCTGGACGAGGTCATCAACCAGCAGCTCGCGGAATGGCGCCCCGCCTACCGCAGCGCGGGACGCGCCATCGTCAGCTCGGGCAAACGGCATCTGCAGGCCGTGGGCACCCCCGGAGCGGTGGCCCAGGTGCTGGCCGCCCTGATCGAGAATTCGTTGATGCACGGCGGCGGCACGGTCGCCCTGCGCACCCGCGTCACCGGAAACCAGGCCGTGGTCGAGGTGACCGACGAGGGCGAGGGCGTCCCCGCCGAGCTCGGTGCCCGAATCTTCGAGCGGGCCATCAGTGGCCAGAACTCCACCGGCATCGGCCTCGCCGTGGCCCGAGACCTGGCGGAGGCGGACGGCGGCCGGCTCGAAATGCTCCAGGCCCAGCCGCCTGTCTTCGGCCTGTTCCTGTCGCGTACGCCGAAGAAGCGGGCGTCGGCGGGCCAGGAGCCGGAGCAGACAGTGCGATAGCGCCCGGGCCGGTGTCAGCGCATGCGCTGGAACTGGCGGGTCGGGCGGTCCTCCGTCAGGAACGATTCGGCACTGGCCACGGCCTCACGGGCCGGGAGTGTGCGGAACACCCAGGTGCGGTAGGACCAGAAGCGGAACAGGGTCGCGATACCGATGCCGAGGAACTTGAAGACGTTGCTCTGCAAGGGGCTGTCAAGGCCGAGGCCGTAGGTGGCGGCGAACAGAATGCCGTTCTCGATCACCAGGCCGATGGCGCTGAACAGCAGGAAGAGCGAGAGCTCCTTGGTGCGGCCGCTCTTGTCGCGGTCGCGGTAGGTGAAGTAGCGGAACCCTATGTAGTTGGAGACGATCGCCACCACCGTGGCGATCACACTGGCCCGCACGACCTGCAGGTCCGTGGTGCTGCGTACGAGGTTGAAGACGAGAAGGTTGACCAGTAGCCCCATGCCGCCGACCGCCCCGAACTTGGCGACCTCTCGCGTAAGCCGGTCGATGCGCTGGCGTACCGCGCTGCGCGGCGCGGCATGTGCCCCGCGTGAACCACCTTTGCCCATGGTGTCGCCCGGCCCCCGTCTCGTCGGATATGCCAACTTCGTCAACCTCCGTCGACTTGGCCATGCTATCCAGCTCTTCCCGTCCAGTCCTGGGCAGAGCCGGAAGATGTGGCCGGTAGGTGATGAACATGCGGATCTTTCGATGATCATGCGGGCTGCTTGGGCGCCCCGGGGCGCCCGTTACCCTGGGTGCGTGACGTTCCCCGTAGTCGGCATGGTCGGCGGGGGTCAGCTCGCTCGTATGACGCACGAGGCTGGCATCCCGCTCGGCATCAGATTCAAGCTCCTCAGTGACACTCCCCAGGACTCAGCGGCGCAGGTCGTCAGCGATGTCGTCGTCGGCGACTATCGCGATCTCGACACGCTGCGTGACTTCGCGCGGGGCTGCGATGTGATCACCTTCGATCACGAGCATGTGCCCACCGAGCATTTGCGGACCCTGGAGGCGGACGGCATTCCCGTACGCCCCGGCCCCGACGCTCTTGTGCACGCCCAGGACAAGGGCGTGATGCGCGCGAGACTCGACGCGATCGGGGTGCCGTGTCCACGGCACAGGATCGTGAGCGATCCCGAGGACGTGGCCGCGTTCGCGGCGGAGGGCGAGGGCTTTCCCGTCGTACTCAAGACCGTCCGCGGTGGCTACGACGGCAAGGGTGTGTGGGTCGTACGGTCCGCGGCGGAGGCCGAGGATCCCTTCCGCGCCGGTGTACCGGTCCTCGCCGAGGAGAAGGTCGACTTCGTACGGGAACTCGCCGCGAACGTCGTCCGCTCGCCCCACGGCCAGGCGGTCGCATACCCGGTCGTGGAGTCCCGGCAGGTCAACGGCGTCTGTGACACGGTGATCGCCCCGGCCCCGGACCTCCCCGCGGAGCGGGCGCTCCATGCCGAGCAGCTCGCCCTGAACATCGCCAAGGAACTGGACGTCATAGGCCACCTCGCCGTCGAGCTCTTCGAGACCCGCGACGGCCGCATCCTGGTCAACGAGCTGGCCATGCGCCCCCACAACTCCGGCCACTGGTCCCAGGACGGTGCGATCACCTCCCAGTTCGCCAACCACGTCCGCGCGGTCCTCGACCTGCCCCTCGGCGACCCGCGCCCGCGCGCCAAGTGGACGGTCATGGTGAACGTCCTGGGCGGCGACTACCCCGACATGTACTCCGCGTACCTGCACTGCATGGCCCGCGACCCGCAGCTCAAGATCCATATGTACGGCAAGGATGTGAAGGTGGGCCGCAAGGTCGGTCACGTCAACACCTACGGCGACGACCTGGCCGACGTCCTCGACCGCGCCCGTCACGCAGCCGCATACCTGAGAGGGACGATCACCGAATGAGCACTTCGGCTGAGTCTGCAGATTCTTCGGCGGGTCCCGTCGTCGGCATCGTCATGGGCTCGGACTCCGACTGGCCCGTCATGGAAGCGGCGGCCCAGGCCCTGGACGAGTTCGAGATCGCGTACGAGGTCGATGTCGTCTCCGCGCACCGGATGCCGCGCGAGATGATCGCGTACGGCGAGGAGGCGGCGGACCGCGGCATCAAGGTGATCATCGCGGGTGCGGGCGGGGCCGCCCATCTGCCGGGCATGCTCGCCTCCGTGACCCCGCTGCCCGTGATCGGTGTGCCCGTGCCGCTGAAGCACCTGGACGGCATGGACTCGCTGCTGTCGATCGTGCAGATGCCGGCCGGGGTGCCGGTCGCCACCGTGTCGGTCGCCGGCGCGCGGAACGCCGGACTGCTCGCGGCCCGTATCCTCGGCGCCCACGACGAGGAACTCCGCGGCCGTATGCGGGAGTTCCAGCAGGAGCTGAACGACCAGGCGGCGGAGAAGGGCAAGCGGCTGCGCGCCAAGGCCGAGGGCGTGGCGGGCTTCGGCTTCGGTTCGGGGAGCTGAGGGGGTGGCGCCGCTGACGTCCCTGGACGAAGCCCGGGAACTGCTGCGGGAGTTCCCGGTCGCCGACGGGCACAACGACCTCCCCTGGGCCCTGCGCCAACAGGTCCGCTACGACCTCGACGCCCGCGACCTCGCCACCGACCAGAGCGCGCACCTGCACACGGATCTGCCGCGGCTGCGCGCGGGCGGCGTGGGCGCCCAGTTCTGGTCGGTGTACGTCCGCTCGGACCTGTCGGAGCCCGTGCCCGCCACGCTCGAACAGATCGACTGTGTACGGCAGTTGATCGCGCGCCATCCCGCGGACCTGAGGGCAGCGCTGACGGCCGCCGACATGGAGGCGGCGCGCGGCGAGGGCCGTATCGCCTCGCTGATGGGCGCGGAGGGCGGCCACTCGATCGCGAACTCCCTCGCCACGCTACGGGCGTTGTACGCGCTGGGCGTCCGCTACATGACCCTCACCCACAACGACAACATCCCCTGGGCGGACTCCGCGACGGACGAGCCGGGCGTGGGCGGCCTGTCGGCCTTCGGCCGCGAGGTGGTCCGGGAGATGAACCGCGAGGGCATGCTCGTGGACCTCTCGCACGTCGCGCCGACGACGATGCGCGACGCCCTGGACACGACCGTCGCGCCCGTGATCTTCTCCCACTCCTCCTCGCGCGCCGTGTGCGACCACCCCCGCAACATCCCCGACGACGTACTGGAGCGCCTGCCGGCCAACGGCGGCGTGGCGATGGTGACGTTCGTGCCGAAGTTCGTCCTCCAGGCGGCCGTCGACTGGACGGGGGCGGCGGACGAGAACATGCGTGAGCACGGCTTCCACCCCCTGGACACCACGTCGGAGGCAATGAAGGTCCACCGCGCCTTCGAGGACGCGCACCCCCGCCCGGTCGCCACGGCCGCGACGGTCGCCGACCACCTGGACCACATGCGCGAGGCCGCCGGAATCGACCACATCGGCATCGGCGGCGACTACGACGGCACGGCCTTCACCCCCGACGGCCTGGGCGACGTCTCGGGCTACCCGAACCTCATCGCCGAACTCCTCAGCCGCGGCTGGTCAAAGCCCGACCTCGCCAAGCTGACCTGGCAGAACGCCGTACGGGTCCTGGGAGCAGCGGAGGACGTGGCACGCGCCGAGCGCTCCCGCAGGGGGCCGTCGAACGCGACACTGGCACAACTGGACGGCTAACCAGGGGACTTCTGCCGCTGGACGGGGTGCCCGATCAGCATGGTCGGGGCCCCCTGCACCCGCGTCAGGAACACCGTCGCCGAGTTCGGCCCCTGCGGCTTCACCTTGCGGCGGAGTTCCTCCGGCTCGACCGCTGAGCCGCGTTTCTTGACGGTCAGGGTTCCGACCTTGCGCTCTCGGAGCAGCGCCTTCAACTTCTTGACACTGAAGGGGAGTTGGTCGGTGATCTCGTAGGCGGTGGCGTACGGGGTCGGGGTCACGGCGTCCGCGGTGACGTACGCGATCGTTTCGTCGAGCAGTCCGCCGCCGACCTCCTCGGCGACCTCCGCGACCAGGTGGGCGCGGATGACGGCACCGTCGGGTTCGTACAAGTACCGCCCCGGCGGCCGCACTTGAGGATCGGGCAGCCCACGGCCGCGCAGGCGGCGCGGCCCTGGCAGCAGAGTGGCGCGCACCAGCCCGGGTTCGGTGCCGAACCACAGCACGGCCTCCTTCACGTCACCGGAATCCGAGACCCACTCGGCCTCGGCGTCGCCCGGGACCGCCTCGTGCGGAATCCCCGGCGCGACCTTCAGCGCGGCATGAGGCGCCTTGAGTGCCACGTCGATGGCCCAGGACAGAGGCGGCGAGTAGGCCTCGGGATCGAAGACACGCCCGCCCGTCACCCGACCACCGCCCCTCACCGACGCTCCCCCAGAGCTGAATGCCTGGGGGGACCCCCAGCGCGCGGCCCCTCCTTGTCTGCCGCCACGCCTGGCAGGGTCGACGAAGACGGCGTCATACGCGGACGTGTCGACCTCCGTGACATCCGCCTCCCGTACGTCGATCAGGTCATCGAGCCCGAGCGCGTCGGCGTTCGCTCGCGCCACCGCGCAGGTCAGCGGGTCGCGATCGACAGCGAGGACACGTACCCCCGCGCGGGCGAGAGCGATCGCGTCGCCGCCGATGCCGCAGCAGAGATCGGCGACGGACCGTACGCCGAGCTCCGTGAAACGCTCCGCCCGATACGCCGCGACCGTCGCCCGGGTCGCCTGCTCGACCCCGTTAGCGGTGAAGAACATCCGCCCGGCGTCCGCGCCCCCGAACTTCCCCACCGCCCGCTGCCGCCACCGCGCCTGAGCGATCGCCGCGGACACGAGCTCGACGGGATGCTCCCGCCGCAACCGCGTGGCCACGGCCAGCTCCTGCGCCGGCTCGACCTCCCGCACCTCGTCGAGCAGAAACCGTCCGCGGTCGGTGAGCAGCGCGGCGAAGGAGGCCAGGGGGTCGTGATCGTCCACGGTTCCATTGTGGGCCAGTCGGTGGATGGTGCGCGCCCGGCGGTGGTGTCGGGGGCTCGTAGGGCCCATGGCCTGTGAGGATCCGGGACCATGCGTTCAGTACGACAAGATGGCAGAACTGGTTTCAGCCGCGCTCTCGCCATGGCCGTACTCGCGTCCGCACTGCTCGCCGTAGGCGCCACCGGCTGTTCCCGGTCCGTCGACCCGGTCGAACGGCTCGACAAGAAGGCGACGTCGGCGCTGCGGACCCACAGCCTCCCGGCCACGACATACCGCCGCTGGGGCCTGGCCGCCCCGCTCCCCCCGGCGCCGAAGCCACCCGCCCGCCCCGCCGTACGCCCCGCGGGTCCGGGCCTGCCGCCCGTCGTCGACCGCGTCCCCACCCGCGACAAGGTCGTCTTCCTGACCTTCGACGACGGCGCCGAGCGGGACCCGAGGTTCGTCGACATGGTCCGCGAACTTCGGCTGCCGGTCACCATGTTCCTCACGGACAGCGTCGTCGGACCGGGGTACGCGCACTTCGGCCGCCTGCGCGCGGTAGGCGCGAGCGTCCAGAACCACACCCTGGACCACCCCTACCTGCCCGGCCTCCCCTACGCCGGCCAGCGAGCCGAGATCTGCGGCCAACAGGAGAAACTCAGGCAACGCTTCGGAATCCGGCCCCGCCTCTTCCGCCCCCCGTACGGCGCCTACAACGACGACACGCTCAGAGCGGCCGCGGACTGCGGACTGACGGCGGTGATCCTGTGGAGCAACCAGGACCGCCTCAGGCCGGGCGACATCCTCCACTGCCCAGAGGGCCAGCACGGCACAAGCCTCACAGAGGCCACGACCAGAATGCTGACCCGCATCCAGGAGCAGGGCTTCACGCTGGCGCGCTTGGAGGACTACCTCTAGCCAAATCGGCCCGTCCGGCGTTTGAGGACGAGGCCGCAAGGCCGATCAACCACCCACCCACCCGCGCATTCCCGCCCACCCTGGGCACCCCCCGCCCGGCCGGCGACACCAGTGCAGGGTGCCCAAAACCTCGAACACGCCGGAGGCGATTGGCACTCCGCTTGACCGAGTGCTAATCGCGGTCATAGTCTCAGGTCTGGCACTCCCCAGTGGAGAGTGCCAACAACGCGACGGGCAGGTCCGGCACCCGCGACGACGGATCGACCTGGTCGCCACCTCAGACAGTTAACCCCGTGAGATCTCCGAAGGGGGAGGTCGGATCGTGACGACCGCCAGCTCCAAGGTTGCCATCAAGCCGCTCGAGGACCGCATTGTGGTCCAGGCCGTCGAGGCCGAGCAGACCACGGCCTCGGGCCTGGTCATCCCGGACACCGCGAAGGAGAAGCCCCAGGAGGGCGTCGTCCTTGCCGTGGGCCCGGGCCGGTTCGAGAACGGCGAGCGCCTGCCGCTCGACGTCAAGACCGGTGACATCGTGCTGTACAGCAAGTACGGCGGCACCGAGGTGAAGTACAGCGGCGAGGAGTACCTCGTCCTCTCGGCTCGCGACGTGCTCGCGATCATCGAGAAGTAATTCACCCAGGTTTGCTTTGAACTGCGCCCCTGGCCCCCCGCAACCACTAAGAAGCCGGGCGCCGGGGGCGCGGTTCGTTTTTCCCGAAAGGACTGACTCAGCTCCATGGCGAAGATCCTGAAGTTCGACGAGGACGCCCGTCGCGCCCTCGAGCGCGGCGTCAACAAGCTGGCCGACACGGTCAAGGTGACCATCGGCCCCAAGGGCCGCAACGTCGTGATCGACAAGAAGTTCGGCGCGCCCACCATCACCAACGACGGCGTCACCATCGCCCGCGAGGTCGAGGTCGAGGACCCGTACGAGAACCTCGGCGTCCAGCTGGTGAAGGAGGTGGCGACCAAGACCAACGACGTGGCGGGTGACGGTACGACCACCGCCACCGTGCTCGCTCAGGCGCTCGTGCGCGAGGGCCTGCGGAACGTCGCCGCCGGCGCGTCCCCCGCCGCCCTGAAGAAGGGCATCGACGCGGCCGTCGCCGCGATCTCCGAGGACCTCCTCGCGACCGCCCGCCCGATCGACGAGAAGGCTGACATCGCCGCCGTCGCCGGGCTTTCCGCCCAGGACCCGCAGGTCGGCGAGCTGATCGCCGAGGCGATGGACAAGGTCGGCAAGGACGGTGTCATCACCGTCGAGGAGTCCAACACCTTCGGTCTCGAGCTGGACTTCACCGAGGGCATGGCCTTCGACAAGGGCTACCTGTCGCCGTACTTCGTGACGGACCAGGAGCGCATGGAGGCCGTCCTCGACGACCCGTACATCCTGATCCACCAGGGCAAGATCTCCTCCATCCAGGACATGCTGCCGCTGCTGGAGAAGGTCATCCAGACCAACTCCTCCAAGCCGCTGCTGATCATCGCCGAGGACGTCGAGGGCGAGGCCCTGTCGACCCTGGTCGTGAACAAGATCCGCGGCACGTTCAACGCGGTGGCCGTGAAGGCCCCCGGTTTCGGCGACCGCCGCAAGGCGATGCTCGGCGACATGGCCACCCTCACCGGTGCCACCGTCATCGCCGAGGAGGTCGGCCTCAAGCTCGACCAGGCCGGTCTTGACGTGCTGGGCACCGCCCGCCGCGTGACCGTCACCAAGGACGACACGACGATCGTCGACGGCGGCGGCAAGTCCGACGACGTCGCGGGCCGCGTCAACCAGATCAAGGCCGAGATCGAGACCACGGACTCCGACTGGGACCGCGAGAAGCTCCAGGAGCGCCTCGCGAAGCTGGCCGGCGGCGTGTGCGTGATCCGCGTGGGCGCGGCCACCGAGGTCGAGCTCAAGGAGAAGAAGCACCGCCTGGAGGACGCCATCTCCGCGACCCGCGCCGCGGTCGAGGAGGGCATCGTCTCCGGTGGTGGCTCCGCGCTCGTCCACGCCGCGAAGGTCCTGGAGGGCTCCCTCGGCAAGACCGGCGACGAGGCCACTGGTGTCGCCGTCGTCCGTAGGGCCGTCGTCGAGCCGCTGCGCTGGATCGCGGAGAACGCGGGCCTCGAGGGCTACGTCATCACCGCCAAGGTGGCCGACCTCGACAAGAACCAGGGCTTCAACGCCGCGACCGGCGAGTACGGCGACCTGGTCAAGCAGGGCGTCATCGACCCGGTCAAGGTCACCCGCTCCGCCCTGGAGAACGCCGCCTCCATCGCCTCCCTGCTCCTGACGACCGAGACCCTGGTCGTCGAGAAGCCGGCCGAGGAGGAGCCGGAGGCCGGGGGCCACAGCCACGGTCACTCCCACTGAGCCTCGGACAGTAGGGCGGTACGTCCCTGACGACGCCCGGTGAAAGGCCCGGTACCCCAAGCGGGGCCCAAGCGGGGGGTACCGGGCCTTTCGCGCTGCCAAGCCGGATGCCCGGCCGTCTGCTCGGCTTACCGGCTAGATCTCGAGCTGGTCGAGCACTCCGAGCTGGGCCATCAGCCCCAGCCGGTCGTACTGCCACCAGCCCTCGACGATCTTGCCGTCCTCCCGGCAGCGGAAGATGGTCGTTCCGGTCATGCTGACCGTCCTGCCGGTCGACGGGATCCCCAGGAAGTCACCTTTGTGGGTGCCGTTCCAGGTCCAGCGCGTACAGACCCGGTCGCCCTCGGCGATCTGGTCGTCGAGGGTGAACGTGAAGTCGAACGCTGCGCGCCACATCCCCATCTCGCGCCGTATCGCGTCGAGTCCGATGGTGTCCTGGTCGTTGGAGGGATCGTGGTCGTGGTAGTTCTCCGCGATCAGATCGTTGAGCGGAGGCAGTTCACCTTTCGTGCCCATCGCCTCGAAGAGCCTGCTGGCATTGGCCGCGTACAACTGCTCGTCCCGTACGACGTCCAGGTCCGTGAACGTCGGCATCTCCTCGCAGAGCGCCACCATCTCGCGGAAGACCTCATCCGTCTCGGGCAGATTCGAGTTCCGCATAGCCTCCTCGTACGACGGGAACTCGACGATCTCGATGATGTGCGACGAGTCGGACCGGTCCTGGCCGATCAGACTGTGCGTCGCCGTCCGCTTTCCCTTGGTCCGCTCGACCCAGGTGTCCATGAGCCGGTTCACCTCGTCGAACCGACTCGTCTTGCAGTCGATGAGTTGCACAAAGGTCATGACGCCGCCTCCAGCCCCCCTGACTCCGGCTGAATCCACCATTTTAGTGAAAATCGCCCAGGAGTGTCTTAGTTGAATGAGCGACTTGACTGGATGCTTTGAACGAGGGCCTCAAAATTGAGGAGCTTGAAATAAGGGCTGGAGTCGAGCAGGCGCCGGCTGCGACGGCCGCGGGCTACTGCGGCCCGTATTTCCGGCCCGTCCTCGAGCTGATCCCGCCGAGCAGGCCGCGCGGGGCCACCTTCACCATGCCCATGAGGGCTTTGTAGCGAGGGTCGGGGATGGACACCGACTTGCCGCGGGCCAGGTCCGCGAGGGCCGTCGTGACCAGCTTGTCGGCGTCGAGCCACATCCAGTTGGGGATGTTGTCCGTGCCCATCCCGGCCCGCTCATGGAACTCCGTACGCACAAATCCGGGGCACAGCGCCATCAGCCGGACCCCGGACCCGGCCAGATCCTTCGCCGCGCCCTGCGTGAACTGCACGACCCACGCCTTGGACGCCCCGTAGGTGCCGCGCGGCAGGAACGCGGCCACCGACGCGACGTTGACGACACCTCCACGGCCCCGCTCCCGCATGGACTCCGTAGCCGCCGAGGTCAACCGGAGCACCGCCTCGCAGTGCACCTTGAGCATCTTCAGCTCGTCCGCCATCGGTACGTCCAGATAGCGGCCCTTGTTGCCGAAGCCGGCGTTGTTGACCAGCAGGTCGACCGGGTGCTTACGGTCGGAGAGGCGGCCGGCCACCGCCTCGATGCCGTCGTCCGTCGCCAGGTCCGCCGACAGCACCTCCGCCTCGATGCCGTGCCGGTCGTGCAACTCGGTCGCCTGCTCACCGAGCCGCTTCTTGTCACGCGCCACCAGCACGAGGTTGTGGCCGTCTGAGGCCAGTCGCCGTGCGAAGGCGGCGCCGATGCCCGCGGTCGATCCCGTAATCAGAGCCGTTGTCATGGCCCAAGGTTATTGAGTGCTTGCCGACTTGAGAGCACCGGATTCCCGGATTCCGCCCCGCCGGGGTGACGGTCTCTCAACTCTGCTGCGCCATATAGGTCCGCGCCCTCTCGATCGCCTCCGGATGCAGCGCATCGCCCGCCGCAAGCAGCCGCGGCAGCAGCTCCCGCTCGGTGGTGACCGCGCGGAACTGGAAGGCGACGGTCACCTCGTGGTCCGGCCGGTGCACGATCTCGATAGGGTCCCCGGCCCGTATCTCTCCCGGCTCGATCACCCGCAGATACGCGCCCGGCGCCCCCTTCCGCGTGAACCGCCGGACCCAGCCCTTCTCCCCGAGATGGCCCTGGAACGTACTGCACGGAATCCGCCCGCTGGTGACCTCGAGGACGACCTCGGAACCGATCCGCCAGCGCTCCCCGATCTTCGCGCCGGACACGTCGAGCCCCTCCGTGGTGAGGTTCTCGCCGAACGTGCCGCTGGCCAGCGTGCGCCCCAGCTCCTGCTCCCAGTCGTCGAGATCCTCCCGCGCGAAGGCGTACACGGCCTGATGATCCCCACCGTGATGCCGCGTGTGACACACGGCGTCCCCGGCCACTCCGCTGGCGCCGACTCCCTTGGGCCCGGGCGCCGCCACCCGCACCGGGCCGCTCACCGGCCGCTTGTCGATCCCGGTCACGCGCTCCGGCTGATCCGTGTGCTCGCTGACCTCGGGCCGGCCCAGATTCAAAGACAGAAGCTTCATATCGGCACGCTAGGCGATGGACGACCAAAGGGGCGACGCAATATCCGGCAACGTACCCAAGATGCGCTTATGCTCAGGACGTGATCGAGGCCCGTCATCTCCGCGTGCTGCGCGCCGTGGCCGCCACCGGTTCCTTCTCGGCGGCGGGGCGTGAGCTGGGCTGCACCCAGCCCGCCGTGAGTCAGCAGATGAAGGCCCTCGAAGCCTCCGTCGGTACCCCGCTGCTGATCCGCACGGGCCGCGAAATGCGTCTGACGCAGGCGGGCGAGGCGCTTGTGCGCCATGCCGCGGGCATCATCGCCGGCCTCACCGCCGCCGAGGAGGAGGTCGCCGCGATCGCGGGCCTGCGTGCGGGCCGGGTCCGCCTGGTCTCGTTCCCCAGCGGCAGCTCCACGCTCGTACCGACCGCGCTCGCTGCCCTGCGCGCCGCACACCCCGGCACCCGGGTCTCCCTGGAGGAGGCGGAGCCGCCGCACTCGGTCGAGATGCTCCGCGAGGGCGACTGCGACGTGGCGCTGGCCTTCAGATATGAGGAGCGGGGCGAAGCCCCTCGAAACAAGGGCGGTGGTGAGAGACGGGCGGGCGAGGGAGCGGAGGGCGTGGGGGAGTGGGACGACCTGGTGGTGCGGCCCCTGCTCAGCGACCGGCTCGTCGGGCTCGTACCGGAGGGGCACCGGCTGGCCCGTGCGAAGTCGGTCGCCCTCGGCGAACTCGCCGGGGACCCGTGGATCGCGGGCTGCCCCCGCTGCCGCGGCCAGCTCGTCGAGGCCTGCGAGAGCGTCGGCTTCACTCCGCGTATCGACTTCGCGACCGACGACTACCCGGCTGTGGTCGGTCTGGTCGGTGCGGGTCTCGGCGTCGCGGTCCTGCCGGAACTCGCCATCGAGTCCGTACGCCCCAAAAGGGCACGCACGGTGACGGTGGAACCCGCACTCCGGCGGGAGATCGTCGCGCTCACGCTGCCCGACCTGGCCCATGTGCCCGCGGTGGCGGCCACGCTGAACGAGCTGGCCCGCGCCGCGGCGCGCTGAGAACAGCACACCCCCAGCAGAGCATCCCACTGGGCAAGCCCTGCGCAGAAACGTTCCTTCGAGTGTTCAGTTGTTCGACGGAAGGCCCCCGCTCGGCGCGGAAGCCGATACCAGCCGGTTGCGGGCGCGTCCCATGAGCTCTTCGCGTTCGTCCTCGGTGAGTCCGCCCCACACCCCGTACGGCTCGCGCACCGCCAGCGCGTGCGCCGCGCACTCCGCGCGTACCGGGCACCTCATGCAGACCTCTTTGGCCGAGTTCTCGCGAGCGCTACGGGCTGCCCCGCGCTCGCCCTCCGGGTGGAAGAACAGGGAGCTGTCGACTCCGCGACAGGCCGCGAGGAGCTGCCAGTCCCACAGGTCCGCGTTGGGTCCGGGAAGGCGGGAGAAATCTGCCATTGCGTTGTCCCCTTGTGGCCGTTCAGGCGGATACCTGCCCATGATCGCATGTAGACGATCTAAGGAGATGAAAATATGACTCATTGCGAATCTAGCTACAGACACCAGCGAATGGGAAGAAAAACGTCTGAATGGGGCACGCCTTGTGGTGAAACCTTGAGGGTCCTTTGCGGGTGTCTGCACCGTGTCCGCGCCCTCACGTAGAGTGCCGAAGATGGCTCACCGCCCCGTAACTCTTTCGAGTGACCGTCGTTGAGTGTGCTGAGGCGGTTGAAGGAACAAACGCTCGGTCGGACGGCAGAATCCGTCGGCGAGTATCGACCGCACAGGTGACGATTCGTACCAGCCTGGAGGCTCAAGGTGACGCGCAGCAGCTGTGAGAGCCGCGGAGGACAGCCATGACATCGGTCCTCGTCTGCGACGACTCCCCGCTTGCCCGAGAGGCGTTGCGCCGCGCGGTCGCGACCGTGCCCGGCGTCGAGCGTGTGACGACGGCGGCCAACGGCGAGGAAGTCCTCCGCCGCTGGGGCGCCGACCGCTCGGACCTGATTCTGATGGACGTACGCATGCCCGGTCTGGGTGGCGTGGAGACGGTCCGGCGGCTGTTGTCCGCCGATCCCGGTGCGCGCATCATCATGCTCACCGTCGCCGAGGACCTGGACGGTGTGGCGCTCGCCGTGGCCGCCGGTGCCCGCGGCTATCTCCACAAGGACGCCTCGCGCGCGGAGCTGCGGGCCACCGTGACCCAAGCCCTCGCCGACCCGACCTGGCGGCTCGCCCCGCGCAGGCTGCGCTCCGCCGAGATGGGCGCCGCACCGACGCTCACCGCGCGTGAGATCCAGGTGCTCGAGGGCATGAGCCACGGCAGGTCGAACGCGGAGATCGGCCGTGAGTTGTTTCTCTCGGAGGACACCGTCAAGACCCACGCCCGGCGCCTGTTCAAGAAGCTCGGCGCCTCGGACCGCGCCCATGCGGTGGCGCTCGGTTTCCGGTGGGGCCTGGTCCGTTAGGTGAAGTGCAGCGGGGGTAGGAAAATCCCCGCCTGCCGCGTGGTGGGCGGGGGTGGAGAGAGGGCCCGACAGGTGCCCGCTGCTCGTTTCGGCGCCGATGCCGCATCCTTGAGGTGTGGAGTTCCTCGGGGACGAGTCGGTCGAGCGGGAGGGGAGGGCGCAGGAGATGAGTTCCGGCGCACCTGCTCATAACGCTTCGGTGCACAACAACGAACGCGGTGCCTCGGAACGGACGACGCCAAGGCACCATGGACCGATGCGCGACGACGAGGCGACCACTGCCCAGGGGGCAATCGGTTCGCTCGTGCATCGTGCTGTCGACGGTGACGAGCAGGCCACGCACGATCTGCTCGCCCATGTCCACCCCCTCGCGCTGCGCTACTGCCGCACCCGGCTGTCCCGGCTGCCTGGTGACGCACGGCACTTCGTCGAGGACCTGGCGCAGGAGGTCTGCGTGGCGGTGCTGCTCGCACTGCCGCGCTACAAGGACACGGGACGCCCATTCGAGGCCTTCGTCTTCGCCATCGCCGCGCACAAGGTCGCCGATCTGCAGCGCGCCGCGATGCGCCACCCCGGCTCGACGGCCGTGCCTTCGGACGAGATGCCCGAGCGGCCCGACGACTCCCTCGGCCCCGAGGAGCGCGCCCTCCTCAGCAGCGACGCCGAGTGGGCCAAGAAGCTCCTGGCGAACCTTCCGGAGAACCAGCGCGAGCTGCTGCTCCTGAGGATCGCCGTGGGCCTCACGGCCGAGGAGACGGGACAGATGCTCGGGATGTCTCCGGGAGCGGTCCGGGTCGCCCAGCACCGGGCGCTGAGCCGCTTGAGGGCGCTGGCCGAGCAGTAGGGCCGGCTTCCGGGATCCCCGGTCCCTGGATTGGCGGGAGGTCGGGGCAGGTGGTGAACGAGGTGGCCACCAGGACCGTACGAACCCACGAAGCGGCGGAGCAGCCCATGGTGTGGAATCAGAGCCCCCAGTTCGCCGTTAGCATGGACATCCGCACCGATCAAGGCCATTTGGGGAAGGTGTCATGACTGCCAACGTCGACGGAGTGCCCGAGAAATTCGCGACACTCGGGCTGACCTACGACGACGTGCTGCTGCTGCCGGGCGCGTCGGAAGTGCTTCCGAGCGCGGTCGACACCTCGTCCCGCATCTCCCGCAACGTGCGCGTGAACATCCCGCTGCTCTCGGCGGCGATGGACAAGGTGACCGAGTCCCGCATGGCGATCGCCATGGCGCGACAGGGCGGCGTCGGCGTACTACACCGCAATCTGTCCATCGAGGACCAGGTCAACCAGGTCGACCTGGTCAAGCGCTCCGAATCCGGGATGGTCACCGACCCGATCACGGTGCACCCGGACGCGACGCTGGCTGAGGCCGACGCGCTGTGCGGCAAGTTCCGTATCAGCGGTGTCCCGGTGACCGACGGCGGCGGCAAGCTGCTGGGCATCGTCACCAACCGCGATATGGCCTTCGAGACCGACCGCTCCCGTCAGGTGCGCGAGGTCATGACCCCGATGCCGCTGGTCACCGGCAAGGTCGGCATCTCCGGCCCGGACGCCATGCAGCTGCTGCGCCGCCACAAGATCGAGAAGCTTCCCCTGGTCGACGACGCGGGCGTCCTCAAGGGCCTCATCACGGTGAAGGACTTCGTCAAGGCCGAGCAGTACCCCAACGCCGCGAAGGACGCCGAGGGCCGGCTGATCGTCGGTGCCGCGGTGGGCGCCAGCCCCGAGGCGCTCGAGCGGGCCCAGGCGCTGGCCGAGGCCGGGGTGGACTTCCTGGTCGTCGACACCTCGCACGGTCACAACAGCAACGCCCTGAGCTGGATGTCGAAGATCAAGTCGAGCGTCCGCGTCGATGTGATCGGCGGCAACGTCGCCACCCGTGACGGCGCTCAGGCTTTGATCGACGCCGGTGTCGACGGCATCAAGGTGGGCGTGGGCCCCGGCTCGATCTGCACCACCCGGGTGGTCGCCGGCATCGGCGTCCCCCAGGTCACCGCGATCTACGAGGCGTCCCTCGCGGCCCTTCCGGCGGGCGTCCCGTTGATCGGCGACGGCGGCCTGCAGTACTCCGGCGACATCGGCAAGGCGCTCGCCGCCGGCGCCGACACGGTGATGCTGGGCAGCCTCCTCGCCGGCTGTGAGGAGTCGCCCGGCGAGCTGCAGTTCATCAACGGCAAGCAGTTCAAGTCCTACCGCGGGATGGGCTCGCTCGGTGCGATGCAGTCCCGGGGCCAGGGCCGGTCGTACTCGAAGGACCGCTACTTCCAGGCCGAGGTGGCCTCCGACGACAAGCTCGTGCCCGAGGGCATCGAGGGCCAGGTGCCCTACCGCGGCCCGCTGGCCAACGTGCTGCACCAGCTCGTCGGTGGTCTGCGCCAGACGATGGGCTACGTGGGCGCGGCCTCCATCGACGAGATGGAGACCAAGGGCCGCTTCGTACGGATCACCTCCGCGGGCCTCAAGGAGAGCCACCCGCACGACATCCAGATGACGGTCGAGGCGCCGAACTACAGCCGCAACAAGTAGTCGTACGACGCCGTAATCGGCCTCCACGCGCGCGTGCAGCACGGCCAAGGGCGGCCCCGGGAGCTTCGGGGCCGCCCTTGTCATAGGCGTCGGTGATACTGGAAGACGCTGAAACGAAGAGGGAAAGGCCACAGAACGTGACTGAGATCGAGATCGGGCGCGGCAAGCGCGGCCGCCGGGCGTACGCCTTCGACGACATCGCCGTCGTCCCCAGCCGCCGTACGCGAGACCCGAAGGAGGTCTCGATCGCCTGGCAGATCGACGCCTACCGCTTCGAGCTGCCCTTCCTGGCCGCCCCCATGGACTCCGTCGTCTCTCCGGCCACGGCGATCCGCATCGGCGAGCTGGGCGGCCTCGGCGTACTGAACCTCGAAGGCCTGTGGACGCGGTACGAGGACCCGCAGCCGCTCCTCGACGAGATCGTCGAGCTGGACGCCGAGACCGCGACCCGCCGCCTTCAGGAGATCTACACGGCTCCCATCAAGGAGGAGCTGATCGGGCAGCGCATCAAGGAGGTGCGCGACTCGGGCGTGGTCACCGCCGCCGCGCTCTCGCCGCAGCGCACGGCCCAGTTCTCCAAGGCCGTCGTGGACGCGGGCGTCGACATCTTCGTGATCCGCGGTACGACGGTGTCGGCCGAGCATGTGTCGGGCGCCTCCGAGCCGCTGAATCTGAAGCAGTTCATCTACGAGCTGGACGTCCCCGTCATCGTGGGCGGCTGCGCCACGTACACGGCGGCGCTGCACCTGATGCGTACGGGCGCGGCCGGTGTCCTGGTGGGCTTCGGAGGCGGCGCCGCGCACACCACGCGCAACGTACTGGGCATCCAGGTGCCCATGGCGACGGCAGTGGCGGATGTCGCGGGCGCGCGCCGGGACTACATGGACGAGTCCGGCGGCCGGTATGTGCACGTGATCGCCGACGGCGGAGTCGGCTGGTCCGGGGACATCCCCAAGGCCATCGCCTGCGGCGCCGACGCCGTGATGATGGGCTCCCCGCTCGCGCGCGCCACGGACGCGCCCGGCAAGGGCCACCACTGGGGCATGGAGGCCGTCAACGAAGAGCTGCCGCGCGGCAAGAAGGTCGACCTCGGCACGGTCGGCACGATCGAGGAGATCCTCGCGGGTCCCTCGCACACCCCCGACGGTTCCATGAACTTCTTCGGGGCGCTGCGTCGGGCGATGGCGACCACCGGGTACAGCGAGCTGAAGGAGTTCCAGCGGGTTGAGGTCACGGTGGCGGACTCGCAGCACAAGCGGTGACGTGACGCTGCGCTCGGCTTGAGCGGAGGGAGGGGCTCGGTTGCCTGTGTGGGCGACCGGGTCCCTTTTCTGTGCCCAAGTGGGCTGGTGGGGGCGCGGGTTGTGAGAGGGGGCGCGTGGTTGCGTTTGGGGCGAATGTGGGCTGAACGGGCGTAGTGGGGCGATAGTGTCCGTGTTCGGCGCCCTGGTTCTTTGGGGCGCCCCCTTCCAAGGACACGGTTCCGGACCCCGGGCGTCGGGGCCCGGCCCGAGCTCCAATGAACCGTCCACCGGGCCTCTGGTCGGCGTCATGGAAGGGGGCGCGCCCATGGGGCGTCACCGCAAGCCCACCCCGCTGGGATCGAATCCGTCTTCGGATGGTGCCCCTACAGAACCTAGGGGCGGACACTCGTGAACCGGCTAGGAGCCTGCCGCAGTGTCCGCTGCGGTGGGCTCCACCTTTTTGTACGGTACCGGATCCGCCGTTGGGCGGCGCGGCGCCGGAGGAGGTGGATCCTCGATGGATGAGTGTCCACGCCTATAGGAACTAGGGGTGGACACTCCGTTCTCCTATCAGGAGCCTGCCGCAGTGCCTGCTGCGGTGGGCTCCACTTTCGTACGGCACCAGATCCGTTACCGGCGGTGAGGTGCCAGAGAAGGTGGATCTTGCGGATGTACGTGTTTCGTACGCTATCGGCGCACCAGCCCCGCACGCCACCAGCCCCAGAAGCACAACCCCGCACACGCGCCCCCTTCACAACCGATGCGCCGCCCCCGTAGGCGTAGCCCCCCGCGTATCCAGCAGCAACTGCGCCTTCACCGAAAGCCCCTGGAGGTCGTACGTGCGATGGTGCTGGAGCAGGATCGTC
Source organism: Streptomyces vastus (assembly GCF_039532825.1). Taxonomy (NCBI): domain Bacteria; kingdom Bacillati; phylum Actinomycetota; class Actinomycetes; order Kitasatosporales; family Streptomycetaceae; genus Streptomyces; species Streptomyces vastus. Next base: position 32,846 of record NZ_BAAASJ010000004.1, on the reverse strand, counting down.
AGGTCGGCGTCGGCGGTGGCCTCGTAGAGGGAGTCCGCGCGCGGGACCGGGTGGTCCAGGACGCTCCAGGACGGTACGTACGGATCGTCGTAAGTGATGGCGGCGCCCAGTTCCATCAGCCGGAGCGCGATCTCCCGGGCGGGGGAGCCCTGCTGGTCGGCGTGGTCCGGCTTGTACGTCACGCCGAGGAGTAGTACGCGTGCGCCTCGGGCCGACTTGCCGTGTTCGTTGAGGAGTGTGGCCGCGCGCTGGATGACGTACTGAGGCATGTGGTTGTTGACCTGCTGGGCCAGTTCGACCATGCGCAGGGCGCGGGTTCTGGGGCCCGCGAGGTCCCGGGGGACGGCGTGGCCGCCGACTCCGGGGCCGGGGCGGAAGGCCTGGAAGCCGAAGGGTTTGGTCTCGGCGCAGCGGATGACGTCCCACAGGTCGACGCCCAACTCGTGGCAGAGGACGGCCATTTCGTTGACCAGGGCGATGTTGACGTGCCGGTAGTTGGTCTCCAGGAGCTGCACGGTCTCCGCTTCGCGTGGTCCACGCGCGCGTACCACCTTGTCGGTGAGCCGGCCGTAGAAGGCGGCGGCCGATTCGGTGCAGGCGGGGGTGAGGCCGCCGATGACCTTCGGGGTGTTGGCGGGGGTGTGGTCGCGGTTGCCCGGGTCGACGCGGCTGGGCGAGTACGCGAGGTGGAAGTCGCGGCCCGCGCGCAGCCCGGAACCCTCTTCGAGGAGAGGACGTAGGAATTCCTCCGTGGTCCCCGGGTACACGGGTGACTCCAGGATGACCGTGGTGTGCGGACGCAGATGTGTGGCCAGGGCTCGCGCGGCGGCGGTCACCTGGGTCAGGTCGAGCCCGCCGTCCGCGCCGCGGGGGGTGGGTGTGCAGATGACGGCGGTGCGGACGCGGCCGAGTTCGGCGGGGTCGGTGGCCGGGCGGAAGCCTGACGAGAGCATCCGGCGCAGGTCGGCGGCGGACAGCGGTGCGGGGTCGCCGCTCTGGTAGCCGAGCGTGGGGATGCCGGTGGTGGCGGCGGCCTGGGCCAGGGGCAGGCCGAGCTGGCCGAGGCCGATGACGGCGAGATCTGCGGGCATGGCGGTGGGCCGTCCTTCCCAATAGCCGAGGCGGGACAACGGCGCAAGCCCTGTGGACAGAACGGGCGAGCGCAATGTCAGACTAGGAGTAAATATGACCGATTTGCGGGATTGTCCGGTGGTGATTCCTTGCGAGTCGCCGAGAGTTGTCCACAGGCTGGCGGTGGGTGGTGGCCGAAGTCGGGCAACGCCGTCAGACTTTGGGTGTGGGGGATGTGGACCGAGCCTCGCCGAACAGATGAGGCCGGCTCGACGGAAAGCGGGAGGCAGCGGTGAGGACAGCGACACTGGGACCGGCGGAGCGCGCCGAGTCGCTCGCATCCATGGCCGAGCATGAGCTGGATCTGCTGGTCGTGGGCGCCGGCGTGGTCGGCGCGGGCACCGCTCTGGACGCCGCGACCCGCGGACTGTCCACCGGCCTGGTCGAGGCGCGTGACTGGGCGTCAGGCACGTCGAGCCGGTCGAGCAAGCTCATACACGGCGGCCTGCGCTATCTGGAGATGCTCGACTTCGCGCTTGTGCGGGAGGCGTTGAAGGAGCGCGGCCTGTTGCTGGAGCGGCTGGCGCCGCACCTCGTGAAACCGGTGCCGTTCCTGTATCCCCTGCAGCACCAGGGCTGGGAGCGGCTGTACGCGGGATCGGGCGTCGCGCTCTACGACGGCATGTCGATGGCGCGCGGTCACGGACGAGGGCTGCCCATGCACCGCCACCTGACGCGCCGCCACGCCCTACGGGTCGCACCCTGCCTGAAGAAGGACGCGCTGGTCGGGGCCCTGCAGTACTACGACGCGCAGATGGACGACGCCCGCTATGTGGCGACACTGGTACGCACGGCGGCGGCGTACGGCGCGAAAGTCGCCAACCGCGCGCGAGTCACCGGCTTCCTGCGCGAGGGCGAGCGTGTCGTCGGTGCCAGGGTGCAGGACGTGGAGGCGGGCGGGGAGTACGAGATCCACGCCAAGCAGGTCGTCAACGCCACAGGGGTGTGGACGGACGACACCCAGGCGATGGTGGGCGAGCGGGGACAGTTCCATGTACGGGCGTCCAAGGGCATCCACCTGGTCGTCCCGAAGGACCGGATCCACTCGACGACGGGACTGATACTGCGGACCGAGAAGTCCGTGCTGTTCGTGATCCCGTGGGGACGTCACTGGATCCTGGGTACGACGGACACAGACTGGGACCTGGACAAGGCGCATCCCGCGGCGTCCAGCGCGGACATCGACTATCTCCTGGAACACGTCAACTCGGTGCTGGCGGTGCCGCTCACACGTGACGACGTGCAGGGGGTGTACGCGGGGCTGCGGCCGCTGCTGGCGGGGGAGTCGGAGGCCACCAGCAAGCTGTCGCGCGAGCACACCGTGGCGCATCCGGTGCCGGGGCTCGTGGTCGTTGCGGGTGGCAAGTACACGACGTACCGCGTGATGGCCAAGGACGCGGTGGACGAGGCGGTGCACGGTCTCGACCAGCGCGTCGCCGACTGCGTCACCGAGGACATCCCGCTCATCGGCGCCGAGGGGTACCGGGCGCTGTGGAACGCGCGGGCGCGGATCGCCGCGCGGACCGGGCTCCATGTGGTGCGCGTGGAGCACCTGTTGAACCGGTACGGGGCGCTCGCCGAGGAGGTGCTCGACCTCATCGCCAAGGACAGCTCACTGGGCGAGCCGTTGCCGGCCGCCGAGGACTATCTGCGCGCCGAGATCGTGTACGCCGCCTCGCACGAGGGGGCGCGGCACCTGGACGACGTACTGACCCGGCGCACGCGCATCTCGATAGAGACGTTCGACCGCGGGACGCGCAGCGCACGGGAGGCCGCGGAGCTGATGGCGCCGGTGCTCGGCTGGGACAAGGACCAGATCGAGCGTGAGGTGCAGCACTACGAGAAGCGGGTGGAGGCCGAGCGGGAGTCGCAGCGGCAGCCGGACGACCTGACGGCCGACGCGGCACGGCTGGGAGCGCCGGACATCGTGCCGCTGTAACGCAGCGTGCCCTCGCCGGGGTTGGGGGTGGCGCATTCCGATTGTGGGCACCCTGCGCACTGACTGGTCGTCGAGTGAGGGACAATGGAGGCTCTGTCGGGGCGGGTTGCATGAGGGGACGCATGTCGGAGCCGGAGCGGGACGGGACATCCCGTCAGGACAAGAGTGAACGTCTCCTCGCCGGTCGGTACCGGCTGGGAGAAGTCCTCGGCCGCGGCGGCATGGGCACCGTGTGGCGAGCCAAGGACGAGACGCTGGGCCGGACGGTCGCCGTCAAGGAGCTGCGGTTCCCGTCGAGCATCGACGAGGACGAGAAGCGGCGGCTGATCACGCGCACCCTGCGTGAGGCCAAGGCGATCGCGCGGATCCGGAACAACGGCGCGGTGACGGTCTTCGACGTGGTCGACGAGGACAACCGTCCGTGGATCGTGATGGAGCTCATCGAGGGCAAGTCCCTCGCCGAGGCGATCCGTGAGGACGGGCTGCTCACCCCGAAGCGCGCTGCGGAAGTCGGGCTCGCCGTCCTCGACGTGCTGCGTGCCGCGCACCGCGAGGGCATCCTGCACCGTGACGTGAAGCCGTCGAACGTGCTCATCTCCGAGGACGGCCGGGTCGTGCTCACCGACTTCGGTATCGCGCAGGTCGAGGGCGACCCGTCCATCACCTCGACCGGCATGCTCGTCGGCGCGCCCTCCTACATCTCGCCCGAGCGGGCGCGCGGCCACAAGCCGGGGCCCGCGGCCGACCTCTGGTCGCTCGGCGGTTTGCTGTACGCCTCGGTGGAGGGTGTGCCGCCGTATGACAAAGGGTCCGCCATCGCGACGCTCACCGCGGTGATGACCGAGCCGCTCGAACAGCCGAAGAACGCGGGGCCGTTGGAGGAGGTCATCTCCGGGCTGCTGGTGAAGGACCCCGAGCAGCGGCTCGACGAGGCGGGTGCGCGGGCGATGCTCACCGAGGTGATCCACGCGCCCGAGCCCAAGGAGCCGGAGCCGGAGCCGATGGACGCGACGAAGGTCGTGCCCTTGCCGGACGTGCCGGAGGCGCCCTCGAAGAAGGGGAGTTCGGGCGGTGGGGCCGGGGGCGGTTCCGGGAGCAGGCCGGGCAAGGCGGGCAAGAAGGGGGAGGAGGCGGCCGAGCGGTTGCTCGGGGCGTTTCGTTCCGTACGGAAGAGTGCTGCCGCGTCGGCGGGGGCGGCCTCTGCGGCTGTGGCCGGAGTGCGGGGTAAGTCGGACAGATCCACCGCCGGCTCCGAGGGCTCTGCCGAGTCATCCGCCGCCACCGAGCCAGCCGAATCCGGCAGCTCCGCCGAGCCCGCCAACTCCGTCGATTCAGCCCGCTCCACCGAGTCGGCCGGCTCTGCCGGCTCGACCGACTCAAAGGTTTCCTCCGGGAAGGGCGCGGCAACCCCGAGCGAGCAGACGCCCGCCGGCGAGAAGGCCGAAGCAGCCGAAGCACCCGCGAAGGACAGTGAGACAGCCGCCGTCGGGCTGAGCTCTGGCGGAGCGAACTCCCCTGCGGTGAGAGGGACTTCGGAGGCCGCGACGTCGGGAGCCGGTGGCGGGACGCCGTCGTCCACCACCCCCAGGGCGCCGCTCAGCGATGTGGTGTCGCGGCGGACGTTGGTGGTCGTCGCGGTGGCCGTGGCACTCGCCGTACTCGGCACGATTCTCGCGGTCGTGCTGGACGGCGATGACGATCCCGGGGCTCAGGGCAACAAGGGTGGAGGCAACGCAACCGCGTCCAGCGGGGCGAACGCCGGGAGCGGCACCAAGCAGGACGAGAACAGCGGTACCGGCACGGACGGCGGTGAAAAGCCGGAGTCCGCTGCCGGAGCCTCCGGAAGCCCGACCACCGGGGGTACGCCGAGCCCGAGCCCGACCCCGAGTGGGGCGAACGGAGGCGCTGGCGGGGATTCGAAGGACATCGCCGCGTCGACGTACAAGGCAGGCCAGGGATACTCGATCGGGCTGCCGAAGGGGTGGAAGTACCAGTCCACCAGCGCGAGCGGGGACAGGTTCACCGGCCCTGACGGGCAGCAGCTGCTGGTCGCCTGGACGTCCACGCCCAAGGATGACCCCGTGGCGGACTGGAAGAACCAGGAGCAGTTCATGGCGCGGTCGCAGTACCAGCGGATCCGCATCGAGAAGGTGGGCTACCGCAGCTGGAACGCGGCCGACTGGGAGTTCACGTACTCGGAGGGCGGGACCAAGTACCGCTCGATCGACCGCGGGTTCGTCGTCAACGACCGGCTCGGTCACGCGCTGATGTACACCGCGAAGGCCTCGACGTGGGACAGCGAGCTTCGCAGGGACACCTGGCAGACACTCGCGCGTACGTTCGAACCGAAGTCCTGAGGGAAACAAGAGGGATACGGGAGTCTTGAGATCTCGCATCCCCTCACTGCGGGTTGCCTCCGGCACGTATCGTGAGTGGTTGCGGACCGTACGCAGCCGGATATGCGGCCACAACGGGACGCGTGACGAACGGATTTGACCGACCGGGTGGCCGGGGGAGGCATCGTGGACGACTATGCGGGACGGGTACTCGCCGACCGCTACCGCCTGCCGCTGCCGCCCTCGGACGAGTACGAATTCGCCGAGAGCCGGGCCTTCGACACCTACAGCGGGCAGGAAGTGCTGGTCAGGCAGGTGCCGTTGCCCGAGGTCGTCGAGGCTGAGGTGATCGACGCCGACGGCTTGCCCGACGGGTTCGTGGCGCGGGACGGCGGGGCGCGGCGGTCGGCCGCGCGGCCCACCCGGCGGCCCACCGAGCCGGCCGTGCGCCGGGCGATCGAGGCCGCACAGGCGGCGGCGCAGATACCCGACCACCCTCGGCTCGACCAGGTCTTCGACGTGTTCGCCGAGGGCGGGTCGCTGTGGATAGTGAGCGAGTTGGTGCCCGCCCGGCCGCTTGCGGCGCTGCTCGCGGACCGCCCGCTGACTCCGTATCGGGCCGCCGAGGTCGCCGCCGATGTGCTGACCGCGTTGCGGGTGCTGCATGCGCACGGCTGGGTGCACCGGAACATCACCGTCCGTACGGTGCTGGTCTGCGACGACGGCCGGGTGATGCTCACGGGGCTCGCGGCCGGGGCGGCCGAGGAGGCGCTGTGCGGGTACGACCCGGTGCCGGTTGCGGAGGGTGAGCGCGCCGGGGGCCCTGAGGGGGCCGATTCCGATTCCGGTTCCGCTTCCGGAACGGCCGCCGGTTCGCCGGTTCCGCACGGAGAACCCGGTCAGCCCGGTCAGCCCGGTCACCACGGCTCGCCCGCTGTGCCCCATACACGATTCCCCGGTGACGACCGGTCCGCCGTAGAAGCGGCGCCCGGCGATCATGGAGCCGTGGCGCCCGTTGCGCAGCCGCCGGTCGCGGGGCGGCGGGCGTTGGAGCCGAGCAACGACGTACGGGCGGCCCGGGCCGGAGCCATCGCGGCCTATCGCGCCGGTGCGCGGGCTGCCGCGCGGGTGCACGAGGAGCAGCGGGACGGACGGCACGGACAGAACGCAGCGTTGCCCGCGCCGCGGCCCCGTCCCGCCGAGAGTGACACCGAGGCCGGGCAGACCTCCGCGTACGGCGTGGAGCACACTGCGCCGCCCGGCCAGATCGCCGACCCGTATGGAGTGGGCGGGTCGAACCCCTGGCATGGCGCCGTTCCCCGGGCCGGAGCCCCCGCGCTGCCCGGCAACGGCCAAGGCCCCGGACAGCCCGCACTCCCGGGCCAGGCGAACGTGACGGGAACCGGAACGGGCATACCGGGCAACGGATTTGGCGCTTCCGGCACAGGAACCGACGTACCGGGGAATGGAGCCGCCCCCGAGGCAAGCGGCGTACCCACCGGGTCCCCCGACTACCGCACCGACCCACACGCCCCACACGCTCACGCCCCAGACCCTCATGCCCCTGACCAGCACACTTCCTCCGGGCCCACCCGCTGGCCCCACCTCGTCCCCGAACGCGCCCCTCACCGTGGCCCCACCACCGCCCTCGCCGCCGAGCGCGCACGCCAGGCCCGTATGGCGGTCGTGGGACCGGTCACCGAGCGGTGGGCGCCCGAGCAGGCCGGGCCGGTGCACGAGAACTGGCAGTTGGCGGCGCCGATCGGGCCCTCGACCGACCTGTGGGCGCTGGGCGCGCTGCTCTTCAGGGCCGTGCAGGGGCATGCGCCGTATCCGGAGGAGAACACCGCCGAGCTCGTGCAGCTGGTGTGCGCGGAGCCGCCCGCATTCGCGGAGGAGTGCGGGCCGCTGAGGCCGGTCGTGGAGTCGCTGCTGCGTCAGGACCCCACCGAGCGGCTGGACTTCGAGGAGCTGCGCGGCTGGCTGCGTTCGCTCGTACGGTCGGCGCCCGAGCCCGAGGCGGGGACACATGTCGTGGTCGTGCCGCCGGTGGATGCCACGCGCCTGCCCGTCGTACGCCGCCGGGGCGAGCTCGTCCGTAAGCGTCGTGCCGGCTTGCCCGACCGGCATGCCCGTCACAAGCGGCAGGAGAAGGCACCCAAGCCCCGCCGCCTGGGCCGCACCCTGCTGGTGCTGATACTGCTGGCGCTGGCCGCGGCCGTGGCGTACGCCATGGTCTTCATGCCCAAGGCCGAGCCGGACGCGAGCGGCGGCGCGCAGACCGGTGCCGCCGGGGACGCCGCGCCCGAGGCCTCGTCCGACACCGACCCGAACCCCGGCACGGACGGGAACGCGGGCACGGATCCGCAGCCCGACGAGACCCCGAGCGCGACGCCGAGCAAGGAGAACAGCCCCAGCCAGTCGTCCAGTTCCGACACGCAGACCACTGGCCCCGATCTCCCGCAGGACTTCACGCTGCGTAAGGATTCCGAGGGCTTCAGTGTCGCGGTCGCGCGCGGCTGGGACCGGACGCCCAAGAACGGAAGCGGGCAAGTCGTCTACTCCCAGGGCAACTTCGAGCTGCTGATCGTGCCCGGACGCGACACCGCCAGTCAGTACGGCGACGATCCGATGACGTATCAGCGCGAGGAGGAGCGCGAGTTGCAGCGGTTCCGCGACTCGACCTGGGCCACGTCCAGCGGGATGCGGCGGATCGACGTGGGCGGACGGGCCATGGCCGAGGGCCAGTTCACCTGGCAGGACGCCGAAGGACGCGAGATCTACGTACGCAATCTCGCGATCCTCGTCGACGGCCGTTACCACGTGGTGCAGTTGCGCGGTCCGGAGGCCGAGCGGGACGAGGTGTCACGGCTGTACGAGCAGGCGTCGGCCACCTATCGGATCACCGGTTGACGTCCGGAACGCCAGGGCCGGATCGCTCCACCGAGTGGGCCGGTGACTGCCCACCAGCCCTGCGGTTACCGCCAGTTCCCGCAGGTCCCTTCTCCACGCACAAGGCGCAACCGTCACAGTGCGGTACCGAGTGCCCATGCGGGTTCCCCTGTTCGATGGCCGGTCCCTAGTCTGAGACCGTCAAGAACATTGCGGGGAAACGTGAATCAGATGCAGGGCGTGCTCCTCTCGGACCGCTACCGGCTCGTCGACTCCATCGGGAGCGGCGGCATGGGCCGGGTATGGCGAGCGCATGACGAGGTGCTGAACCGTGCCGTCGCCATCAAGGAGCTGACGGCCGCGCTGTACGTGTCCGAGAGCGATCAGGCCGTACTGCTCGCCCGTACCCGGGCCGAGGCGCGTGCGGCCGCGCGGATCAACCACTCGGCCGTCGTCACGGTGCACGACGTGCTGGAGCACGACGGCCGGCCGTGGATCGTGATGGAACTGGTCGAGGGCCACTCGCTGGCCGACGCGGTCAAGGATTCGGAGCGCGTCGAGCCCCGGGAGGCGGCACGGATCGGGCTGTGGGTGCTGCGTGCGCTGCGGGCCGCGCACTCGGCAGGCGTACTGCATCGCGACATCAAGCCCGGCAACGTACTTCTCTCCCGGGACGGCCGTGTCCTGCTCACCGACTTCGGGATCGCGCAGATGGAGGGGGACACGACGATCACGCGGACCGGCGAGATCGTCGGCTCGGTCGACTATCTCGCGCCCGAGCGCATCCGCGGCCATGACCCCGGCCCCGCCTCCGACTTGTGGGCGCTCGGTGCCACGCTCTACACGGCGGTCGAGGGGCGTTCGCCGTTCCGGCGGACCACACCGCTGACCACCATGCAGGCGGTGGTCGACGAGGAGCCGGGCGAGCCGGAGCACGCGGGCCCGCTTGGGTCCGTCATCACCGCCCTGCTGCGGAAGGATCCGGCCACCCGGCCCGACGCGGCCGAGGCAGAGCAGATGCTGGCCGAGGCGGCGGAGGGACGGCGGCCGCACGCGGCGCAGGTGTACGTGCCGACTCAGCACTCCGTTCGGTACGAGCCGGAGGCGCGCACGGGGCCCGCGGGCGCCGGAGCGGAGGTGGCCACGGGCACGCCGTATCCGCCGATGCCGGGTCCGACGCGGGTCGGAGCGCAGTACGACACAGCGGGGACCGGGACGGGCACGCGTGGGGGCGACGCTCTCGTACGGCCGCCCAAGCGCCGTCGGCTGCGCACGCTCGCCCTCGTCGTGGTGCTCGCGGCGATCGTCGGCGGGGGTGTCGCGGTCGCGTTGCAGCAGTTCGGCATGGACAGCCCCACCGACTCCGCCGCGCCGGGCCCGAGCACCAGTGCCACGCCGCCCGAGGAGGGGGGCCAGGGGGCGGTTCCCGCCGGCTGGGAGCAGTACAACGACCCGGCTGGCTTCAGCGTCCACCTGCCCAGGGGCTGGAAACGGTCCGTCTCCATCAAGCAGCAGGACGGCCTCCAGCAGGTCGACTACTCGCCCGACAAGGGCAAGCACCTCCTCCGTATCGCCGTGGACACCTCGCCGGACTTCAGCAGCGCGTACGACCACCAGCGCGACCTGGACCAGCAGGTTTCCCAGCGCCTTGTGGCCTACAAGCAGCTGCGCCTGAAGAAGGAGATCTTCCGCGACCTGCCGAGCTCCCGCTGGGAGTACACGTGGACCGCGCTGGCGAAGGACCCGCCGTACTCCCCGGGGCCGCGCCGCGCGATCGACGTGGGGTACATCGCGCGGGACGGCGTCGAGTACGCCATCTACATGTCCGCACCGGCCGAGGACTGGGCCACCATGCGCAAGCAGTTCACCTGGGTCCTCCAGAGCTGGAGGGAGGGCTAGGGCCGTTCCGGTCGGAGGCGCCGACATGATCAGTACAATCTCGCCGAACGTGATGTGAACATGCCGGAAAGGGGCCGACTGTCCATCGTGTAACGGGAGGCTCTCATGCTGAAGCGCATGGCTCGGATCGCGGCTGTGCCCGCGACTGTGGTGCTGGGACTGGCGGCCGGCACCGGACCTGCCTACGCCGGCACCAACACGGAGGCGTACCTGGTCACGGGCGGGTACACCGTGGGCAGCGCGCACTGGACCGCCAACGGTGACTCCCTGCTGGTGTGCGACCAGCGGAAGAACGGTGAGTCGGTCTGGGGCGGTGTGGAGCACTACGAGACGGGCATCGTCTTCGACAGCCTGTACAACAACGCCGGATCGGGCAGTTGCCTGGGCTTGACGGTCAACCTGGCGGAAGGCACGTACATCAAGCTCAAGGTGTGCAGTGCCTACCGCGGCAACGTCAACTGGGACGACTGCGAGTACTCCCCGCGCGGCCAAGCCTGAGCTCCCGGAAGTGTGCCGCCAACCCTCGTGGGTCGGCGGCACACTTGGCCGGTCAGTGCCGCGGAAGGCAGGCGTCCGGCGGGGCATGATGGGGCGCATGGGGACCGAGGGCGAGAACCTCCGTGTCATCGCAGGTCGTTACCGGCTTGAGGGCTCGGTCGGCCGGGGCGGCATGGGTGTCGTATGGCGGGCCACGGACCTGTTGCTCGGCCGGCAGGTCGCGGTCAAGGAACTCGCCGTCGACCCGTCGCTCCCGGAGGAGGAGTCCCGCTCGCAGCGCGAGCGCACGCTGCGGGAGGCGCGGGCCGTCGCGCAGCTCGAGCACCCGAACATCATCGTGGTGCACGACGTGGTCGAGGACGACGAACGCCCGTACATGGTCATGGAGTTGATCGAGGGCAGCTCGCTCGCCGACCGGATCTCCGCGCACGGGCCCGTCGACGCCACCGAGGCGGCGCGGATGGGCATCGCCCTGCTCGGCGCGCTGCGCAGGGCGCACGGCGCGGGCGTTCTGCACCGTGATCTGAAGCCTGCGAACGTCCTCGTCTCCGACGAGGGCCGCGTCGTGCTCACCGACTTCGGGATCGCCCGGGTCGAGGGCGCGACGACGCTCACCGAGAGCGGGTCGTTCGTCGGCTCGCCCGAGTACACCGCGCCCGAGCGCATGGCCGGGGCCAGAACAGGACCCGAGTCCGACCTGTGGTCGCTCGGCGCGCTGCTGTGCACGGCGCTGAGCGGCGAATCGCCGTTCCACCGCGACTCGTTGGGCGGCATTCTGCACGCGGTGGTCTCCGCCGAGATCCATCCGCCGGACGAGGCCGCGCCGATCCTTCCCGTCGTACGCGGGCTCCTGGAACGCGATCCCGGCCGGCGGCTCGGTTCGGCGGAGGCGGAGCAGATGCTGCGGGCGTTTCTCGACACGGGCCGTACGCCACCGGTGCCGCCCGGGCCCGCGACGCCGACACGGCGGAACGTACCGGAACGGCAGCCGGTGACCGCGCCGCCCCGCATCCCCTCGCCCACACGGCCGCCGAGGCTGTCGGCCCGGAGCGCGCTGATCGCGGCCGCGCTGGTCGCCGCGATGGCGGGGGCCGGTGTGTCAGCGGCCGCGCTGCTGATGAGAGGGGGCGGGGACAACGGCCGTACTCCGTCACCCACGAGCTCGGCGCCCGAGACGAGCCCCGGTACGAGTCCGCCGACGAGCCCCACGCCCTCGGTGACCGGCACGCGCTCGCCGACGTCCATCGTGGACACGGCTCCGTCGCGGGACCGGCCGCCCAGGATCCCGTAACCGCCGCCAGGATCCCGTAGCCGACCGCCCAGGGCCCCGTAAAAGGAACATAAGGAACGCCGTGCGTCACGGGTGTGTGACCGGTGGGCATCAGGGGTGGAAGCAGGCCGCCTGGCGCGATAGAGATGGTTCCTATGAGCATCAACGGGGGAGCCCCTTACGGGGCGAATGAGCCAACGAGTTTCGGTCTGCAACCGCCGCAGCCGGGTGTGCCCGGACAGCAGCCCGGCGTACAGCAGCCCGTCGGCGTCCCCTATCCGGGCAACCCGTACGCGGCGCCCACCCAGGTCGTGCCCGAGCAGCAGGTGCCGCAGACGCAGCAGGCGCCGCCGGAGCCCGGCACCGGGCGCCTGATCGCCGGCCGTTACCGGCTGCTGGGCAAGCTCGGCCATGGCGGCATGGGGACCGTATGGTGTGCCAAGGACGAGACGGTGGACCGTGAGGTCGCCGTCAAGGAACCCCGTGTGCCGGACCATCTTCCCGAACGCGAACGCGCCAACATCTTCGAGCGCATGCGTCGCGAGGCGCGCGCCGCGGCCCGGCTCGATCACCCGGCTGTCGTGAATGTGCACGACGTCGCGGTGGTGGACGGCCAGCCGTGGATCGTGATGGAGCTGGTGCCGGGACGTTCGCTCGGCGCCGCGCTGCAGGAGGGCACGCTCGGGGTGCGCGAGGCGGCGAAGGTCGGCCTCGACGTCCTCGGCGCGTTGGAGGCCGCGCACGCCGCGGGCATCCTGCACCGCGACGTCAAGCCTGACAATGTCCTGCTCGGCCCGCACGGCCGCGTCGTCCTCACCGACTTCGGCATCGCCCAGATCGAGGGCGAGACCAACCTGACGGACACCGGCGGCTTCGTCGGCTCACCCGAATTCATCGCGCCCGAGCGGGTGTTGGGGCAGCGGCCGGGCCCCGCCTCCGACCTGTGGTCGCTGGGCGTCGTCCTGTACGCGGCCACGGAGGGCATCTCGCCGTTCCGCCGCACCAACACACCCGCCACACTCCAGTCCGTCCTCAACGCCACGCCGGCCGCAGCGAACGCGGCCAAGGGCCCGCTCGCCGACGCCATCAACGCCCTCCTGAACAAGGACCCGGCCCGCCGCCCGAACGCCGCCCAGGTCCGCCAGCTCCTGGAAAAGGCCGCCCAGCCGCCCCAGGAGACCAAGCTCGTCCAACTCGCCTCCCCCGGCGGCAAGTCGGTCCGCATCGGACGCAAGGGGTGGATCGGGATCGCCGCGGGGCTCGTCGTGGTGACGGTGGTCACCGCGTTCCTGCAGATGGGCAACCCGTTCGCGGGGCCGTTGCCGGAAGGCTGGAAGACGCACAAGGAGAAGGACGTGGCGGCGACGCTGGCCGTGCCCCCGGACTACGTGCGGGGCGTGCCCGACAGCGCCACGGACAAGACCCACTGGGTCACGTACACGGACCCGAGTTACTCCGTCTCGATCGGCCTGTACCTGTACAAGAAGTCCGAGGACAGCCTCAACGAGATCGCGGGCACCGCCAGTTCGGAGGCGTACCAGGACGCCGACGCCATGGAGAAGACGGACGACAGCGCGTTCAGCAACATGGCGGAGTCACCCGCGCCCAAGGCCGATACCACCGAGACGTCGTACAAGAAAGGCGAGGCGGCGGAGAACGTCGTCACCTACGTCGACGACCAGACGGACTCCGACACGCCCCGGCCGCGCGAGGCCCGGATCTTCTACTACAAGACCAAGTCGGGCGACCTCTACAAGCTGTGGATCGACTATCCCGGCAAGGGCGACTTCACCGGGCGTGGCCGCGAGGTCGCGAAGGCGGCGATCGAGAACCTGGACATCGACAGGCTGTGAACTCCGGGCTGGCGTAGTGCGGTTATCAGTGCGTGGAGTTGTCGTGGGCCGGTGGTGAGGATGGCTTCCGGGGTGTCGCTTTCGCGGAGGAGGATCGTTCCGGCGGGGGTGGTGGCCACGTTCACGCAGGCGGAGGCTTCCTGGCTGTACGTGGACTTCTGCCATCGCGGTTCGGGCACGGCGGGCTCCTTCAGAGGTCTCGGGCGAGATGGACGATGAAGTCGCGGGACTTGGCCTCAGGGAGTGCAGCTTGCTCCATGCGGTCCAGAACCAGGTGGTAGCGCTCCAATTGGGCCGGGGAGTCGATGAGTTCGGCGCCATGGTCAGTGTCGAGCTGGACGGTGTCGAGCTGGCGGACCGGGCCGTGGAAGTAGTCGATGCCCTGGCCGGAGGTGTGGAACGGGCCACTGTCGAAGGGGATTACGGCGATGGTGACGTGGCCGAGTTCGCCCACCTCGGTGAGATGGTCGAGCTGGGCCCTGACCGTGCTCCGGTCGCCGAAGCGCATACGGAGAGCGGCTTCGTGAATGATCGCCGTGTACGGCGGCGGCTGTTCGCGGTGCAGGATCGCCTGGCGCTTGATGCGGTGCGACACGCGGTGCTCGACCTCGTGCGGCTTCAGCGGGGGCACAGTGTGACTGAACAGGGCTCGGGCGTGGTCCGTGGTCTGCAGCAGGCCGGGGATGTTGATGACGTGTGCCACGCGTAGGGCGGTGGCGTGGTGTTCAACCTCGGTGAGGTCCAGCATGCGAGGCGCGAGGATGTCGCGGTACTCCTCCCACCAGCCGCGTCGACGCTCACCGGTCATCGCCGCGAGGGCGTCGATCAGCGGCTCGTCGGTGCAGTCGTAGTGACGGGCAAGTGTGCGCACGCGCTCGCCGCTGACCCCGTAGCGCCCCGCCTCGATGTTGCTCACGCGCGACTGTGTGGCGCCCACCAGCGCCGCGGCCTGCGTGGCGGACAGGTCCGCGCGCTCGCGCAGCCTTCGCAGTTCGATGCCCAGTCGCCGACGCCGGGCGGTGAGGAGGGGGGTTGGCTGCGGCATCAGCTGCGACTTCCCGTTCGTACGTATGGCGCGTGGGTCACCCACACGAAGGTAATAGGGGCTACAGCCCCTGTGATTCATGGAATGTAGTCCATGAAGCGGTCTACGGTGAGTCCCGAGCCGCTCAACTGGCCCCGCCGGTAAGCCGGAAGCGCACCGCGTTGCCCGCACGCACGCGACATGCCACCGCCCAGCCGGAGTCATCGAGTAGGCCCAAGTTCCCCTACCGCAGGAGGCGTTCATGGTCACCGTATCCCCGTCGAAGTCCGAAGCGTCCGCATCTTGGGCGTACGCCCTTCAGTGCCCCACAATCGACTCGCCCCGCGCATCGCCCGCGTTACCCTGCGGGCCGTACTCTCCGGCCACGGACTGACGCAACTCGTCGACACCGCTGAGCTGTTGACGTCGGAACTCGTCACCAACGCCTACCGGCACTCCACAGGCCCCGCGACCCTCCGCCTCCGTGGCCTTGCCGACGCCCGCCTTCGCGTGAGCGTCTGGGACGCCAACCCGCACATCCCGCCGCCCTTCGACCAGAAGCCAGGGCCATTGCGTCCCGTCCGGGTCGATGCCGACGGCGGGCGCGGACTGTTCCTCGTATGCCACTACGCCGACACGTGGGGTGGGTTCCCGCTCGCGGCCGACCCCTTCGGGTGCGGCGGGAAGCTGTTGTGGTGCGAGATCGGACCGCAGGCCGGCGTTGGCGTTGCCGCAGCGTGACGGCGGTGGACGGCGGGCGGCGGGACCTCTCCGGCGCTATCGTGGGGCGAGTGACACGCTCTGTAGTCAACGGAGGACCGCGGTGACCATCATGACCGAGCGCCCTGCGGCCATAGAGCCTCCTCTGGCCGGAGCCTTCGAGGACATGCTCCGGATCGTCGAGGAACTGGACACACCTGAGGGCTACAAGGCCGAACTCATCCGGGGGAAGATCGTCGTGTCGCCGTGGTCGAAGCTGCGCTACAAGAAGGTGATGAAGTCGCTGCGGCTCCAGCTCGAGCCCCATGCGCCGGAGGGGTACGACGTGGATGTGGCGCCGTTCCTCTTCACTTTTTCCGGTTCCGAGCGCGGTTTCGGGCCCGACCTGCATGTCGCCGACGAAGCCGCCTTCGACGTCGAAGGCCGTCACGCCGACGGTGCGGCACTCTCCCTCGTCGCCGAGCTGACCTCCGCATCCACCAAGGACGCCGACTGGCTCGACAAGCTGGACACGTACGGACGTGTCGTTCCTGTGTACCTGGTGCTCGACATGCAGGTGGCCGAGATCACGGCGTTCTGGGATCCGTCACCGAAGGGCTACCGGTCGCGGACGACGGTCCCCTTTGGTACGTCCCTGCATGTTCCTCCGCCCTTCGACTTCGACCTCGACACCTCTGGGTTCGCGGTCGGCACGCAGGAGGACGGGGCAGACGAGGGTGTGAAGGGCTGAGGACAACGAGGGGCGGCCGAAACCGCCGCCCCTCCCAGTACCGGCCTACATCGACAAGTTCCGATCCCGCACGGTACTGATGTGACATGAGTGAACGCGGGGACCGTCTGATAGGCGGCCGTTACAGATTGGCCGCGCGCATCGGCTCCGGGGGCATGGGCACCGTGTGGCGGGCCTGGGACGAACTGGTGGGGCGCGAAGTCGCCGTCAAACAGCCGCGGTTGCCCGGGGATCCCGAGGACGACGCCCACCAGCGCGCCGCCAACCGCCTCTACCGCGAGGCGCGGGCCGCCGCGCGTGTCGACCATCCCGCCGCCGTCGCCATCCACGACGTGGTCGTCGAGGACGGACTGCCGTGGATCGTCATGGAGTTGATCCGGGGCGAGTCGTTGGACGACATACTGCGGCGCGGCCCCCTCAAGCCGGCCGACACCGCGCGCATCGGGTTCGCGGTCGTCGGCGCGCTGCACGCCGCGCACTCCGCCGGGATCGTGCACCGGGATGTGAAGCCCGCCAACGTGCTGCTCGGCCCTCCCCCACTCTCGACTTCGCTCGAGCGGGGGGACCCGCATGGCCGGGTCGTCCTCACCGACTTCGGCATCGCGCACATCCAGGGCGAGGAATCCCTCACCGCAAGCGGCGAGTTCGTCGGCTCGCTCGAGTTCATCGCGCCCGAGCGCATGGCGGGCCAGGGCGCCGGACCCGCCTCCGACCTCTGGTCCCTGGGCGTTCTGCTGTACGCCGCCGTCGAGGGCTGGTCCCCCTTCCGCCGTGCGACCGTGGAGTCAACGCTCGCCGCGATCCTGTCCGACGAGCCGCCGGAACCGGGGCAGGCCGGGGACCTCGGGCCGCTGATCACCCAGCTGCTGGCCAAGGACCCCGAGCGGCGACCGGATGCCGCGAAGAGCGCGGCGGTGCTGGAGGCGGTCGCCGAGGGCTGGACCGTGCCCGTCGTCACCGACACGCCCCGAGAGTGCCAACCTCCCTCCGCCTCACGGGAGTTCGCGGGCTACACCGAGACGGTACGGTCCGGACCGCCGTCATCGGTCACGGCACGAAGCGAGACGGCCGGACCCCCGCCCGCCGAACCCATGCCGTCCCCGACGGAGCCCGACCATCGCTCCGGGCGCCGACGACGCCCCAGCCTTCGTCTCTTCGCCGCCTCCGTCGCCGGTGCCGTACTCCTCACCGGCGGCATCTGGCTCGGGATCTCCTTCCGGGGCGGTGACCCGAGGGCGGAGGCGCAGAGCCGCGGCGACGCCTCCCCCTCGGCGTCCGCCTCCGCCTCCCCCTCGTCCCCGACCGTGAACGGCTGGACCATCCACACCGAGAAGGACATGGACGCGATCCTGTCCGTACCGGCCGGCACCCCGCTTCTCGACCGCAACGACTCCGGCGCGGACCACCGCAACCCCTCCCGCACGGTGATCTACGGCGACGAGACCGTCCAGCTCCGGCTGACCCGCGAGGAAGCAGTGCCGACGCCGATCAACAACTGGGCTGACGAGGTCACGCTCTCTCACACCGACGACTGGGCCGACACGCTGTCCAGCCCCACCACGTTCAACGGCTACACGGCGATGGAACTCGACACCGAGTACGGGGTGAAGGAGGAGAAGTTCAGGGTGATGCAGCTGCTGATCGTCACGGACGCGAACGAGTACTATCACCTGCGCGTGGACATGCCGAAGGGCACGAAGGACGAGAAGCGCGGCACCTCGATGTTCAAGGGTGCCATCGAGCGCCTCAAGGTCGGCAAGTCGATGGTGGGGCAGGTGACTTTGGGCTCACGTCCCTGAGCTGCTGCCCTTGAGTCAATGCCCTGATCAGGGTGTTTTCCGCCAGCGCACACTGGCGCGATGTGTGTACTCCGTGAAGTCGGTTACCAACGGGTACCAAAAGTTTCCGCCCCGGAATACCCTGCGC
This sequence comes from Streptomyces vastus, assembly GCF_039532825.1. Classification (NCBI taxonomy): domain Bacteria; kingdom Bacillati; phylum Actinomycetota; class Actinomycetes; order Kitasatosporales; family Streptomycetaceae; genus Streptomyces; species Streptomyces vastus. The sequence goes on along the minus strand of NZ_BAAASJ010000004.1, from coordinate 14,628 downwards.
GTCATGACGGACTCGCAGGCCCCGGCAAAGACCGGCACGAACCCCCTCGCCCCCGCCCCCGAGGGCGCCCGCACGGCCGCCGACGTGGTCACGCCGGAGCTGGTCGCCCAGCTCACCAAGGGCGTGGCCGGCTCGGGGCGTACGGCCAACCACACGCCGTTCACCGGCGAGAAGCTGGCCGATCTGCCCGAGTCCACCCCCGAGGACGTACAGAAGGCGTTCGAGCAGGCCCGCGCGGCCCAGGCGGTCTGGGCGCAGGTGCCCGTACGGCAGCGTGCCGCCGTACTCCTGCGCTTTCACGACCTGGTGCTGGAGCGTCAGGCCGAAGTCCTCGACCTGATCCAGCTGGAGACCGGCAAGGCCCGGCTCCACGCGCACGAAGAGGTGCAGGCGGTGGCGGTGGCCGCCCGTCACTACGGCCGCAAGGCCTCCTCGTACCTCAGGCCCAAGCGGCACACCGGCGCCGTACCGACCCTCACCAAGGTCACCGAACTGCGTCAGCCACGCGGCGTCGTCGGGCAGATCGCGCCCTGGAACTACCCCCTGGAGCTGTCGGTCGGCGACGCGCTGCCCGCCTTCGTCGCGGGCAACGCGGTCGTGATGAAGCCCGACACGGAGACCTGCCTGACGGCACTGTGGGCTCGCGACCTGCTGATCGAGGCGGGGCTGCCGATCGAGGTGTTCCAGATCGTCATCGGCGAAGGCCCGGTCGTGGGGCCCGAGGTGGTCCGGCACGCCGACTACGTCTCCTTCACCGGCTCCACCCGCACCGGCCGCGAGGTCGCCCAGAGCGCGGCGGGCCGCCTTGTCGGCGTCTCCCTCGAGCTCGGCGGCAAGAACGCCATGCTGGTACTCGACGACGCCGACATAGAGAAGGCCGCGGCGGGCGCCGTGCGCGCCTGTTTCTCCTCCGCGGGCCAACTGTGCATCTCCATCGAGCGGTTGTACGTCCACGAGTCGGTCGCCGACGCCTTCGTGGAGCGGTTCGCCGCCCGCACCAAGGCGATGCGGCTCGGTACGTCCCTGTCGTACGGCGCCGAGATGGGCTCGCTGGCCGGTGAACGCCAGCTCCAGGCGGTGACCCGGCACGTCGACGAGGCCGTCGCCAAGGGCGCCAAGCTGGTCGCGGGCGGCGTGGCCCGCCCGGACATCGGCCCGTACTTCTTCGAGCCGACCATCCTCGACGGCGTCGAGGCGCCGATGGCCGTCTGCAACGAGGAGACGTTCGGCCCGGTCGTCTCCATCTACCGCGTGAAGGACGACGACGAGGCGATCGAGCTCGCCAACTCCACGCCGTACGGCCTCAACGCGTCGGTCTGGACGAGGAACGGCCGTCGCGGTGCCGAGGCCGCCGCCCGGCTGCGTACCGGAACGGTCAACATCAACGAGGGCTACGCCTCCGCATACGGCAGCGTCCAGTCCCCGATGGGCGGCATGAAGGACTCCGGCCTGGGCCGCCGCCACGGCTCCGAGGGCATCCTCAAGTACACCGAGGCACAGACGATCGCCCACCAGCGGCTGCTTCCGATGGCCCCGTCGTTGGGCATGGACGACGAGAAGTACGCGCAGTTCATGAGCCGGAGCCTCCGGGTGATGAAGGCACTCCGGTTCCGTTAGGGCCACCCGTTCTCAACGAGGAGAGCACGTGTCACAGGAGAACTCTGTCCAAGAGCGGGACGAAGGGGCGTACGACTACGACGTCATCGTCGTCGGTTCCGGCTTCGGCGGCTCCGTCACCGCCCTGCGCCTGACCGAAAAGGGCTACCGAGTCGGCGTCCTCGAAGCAGGCCGCCGCTTCACCCCCGAGTCGCTGCCCAAGAACTCCTGGGACCTCAAGAACTACCTCTGGGCGCCGAAACTGGGCATGTACGGCATCCAGCGCATCCACCTCCTGGGCAACGTCATGGTGCTGGCAGGCGCCGGCGTCGGCGGCGGTTCGCTGAACTACGCCAACACCCTGTACGTACCGCCGAAGCCCTTCTTCGAGGACCCGCAGTGGAAGGACATCACGGACTGGCAGGAGGAGCTGAAGCCGTACTACGACCAGGCGCGGCGCATGCTCGGCGTACGGCTCAACCCGACGATGACGCCGTCCGACGTCCACCTCAAGGCGGCGGCCGAGCGGATGGGCGTGGGCGACACCTTCCATCCGGCTCCGGTCGGCGTCTTCTTCGGTGACGGCGAGGACGCCGACGGGACCGCGAAGGCTCGGCCCGGACAGCAGGTGAACGACCCGTACTTCGGCGGCGTGGGACCGGCCCGCAAGGCCTGCACAGAGTGCGGCGAGTGCATGACCGGCTGCCGGCACGGCGCCAAGAACTCCCTCGTCGAGAACTACCTGTACCTCGCCGAGAAGGCGGGCGCGGTCGTCCACCCGATGACGACGGTCGTGTCCGTCACCGACGACTCGCAGGGCGGGTACGCCGTCGCCACCCTCCCGACCGACCAGAAGCGCAAGGGCGAGGGACGGGTCTTCAGGGCCCGCCGGGTCGTCCTCGCGGCCGGTACGTACGGCACGCAGACCCTGCTGCACCGCATGAAGGCCGGCGGTCAACTCCCGTACCTCTCCAGCAGACTGGGCGATCTGACCCGTACCAACTCCGAGGCACTGGTCGGCGCGCAGACCGACAACCGGCGCTATCGCAAGGTCACGGGCGAGGCGAAGGCCGACTTCACCCGCGGGGTCGCGATCACCTCCTCGATCCACCCCGACGCGAACACGCATATCGAGCCGGTCCGCTACGGCAAGGGCTCGAACTCGATGGGCGGTCTGTCCATCGTCCAAGTCCCGTACGCGGAAGGGTCGTCGAGAGTCCTCGGCTTTCTCTCCCACGCGGCCCGGCATCCGCTGCTCGTGCTCCGCTCGCTGTCCAACCGCCGCTGGTCGGAGCGCACGATCATCGGGCTCGTCATGCAGTCCCTCGACAACTCCCTGACCACATATCTGAAACCAAAGGGCGCGGGGAAGGGCCTGTTGACGGCTCGTCAAGGGCACGGGGCGCCCAACCCGAAGCAGATCAGGGCGGCTTCGGAGGCGGCGTCGGCGATCGCCGCGGAGATCAACGGCTTCGCGGGCAGCAATGTGGGCGAGCTGATGGGTACGCCGCTGACGGCCCACTTCCTGGGCGGTTGCCCGATCGGCGCGTCCGCCGACGACGGCGTCATCGACCCGTACCACCGGCTGTACGGGCATCCGGGCATCTCGGTCGTCGACGGCGCCGCGGTCTCCGCGAACCTTGGCGTCAACCCGTCGCTGACCATCACCGCCCAGGCCGAGCGTGCGATGTCGTACTGGCCCAACAAGGGCGAGGCGGATCCGCGTCCGGCGCCGGGAGCCGCGTACGAACGCCTGAAGCCGGTCGAACCCCGCTCGCCCGTCGTCCCGGCGGACGCCTTCGGCGCGCTGCGACTGCCGTTCCTGGGGATGCCGGCGGTGCCGCCGGAGAAGTAACCCCCGGCGACAAGACGAAGGACCTGCACCCCCCTCCGAGCGCAGGTCCTTCGTCTCTTGCGCCACGCCCCTTCAGAGGGCGCGGAGTACTGCGCGACCAGCCCCCACCGGCCCGCAGTTCATCACCGCGCCTCCAGCAGCGGAGCGATTACGCGTCGGCGCCCGTCTTGCGTCGGCGCACGATGAACACCGCGCCCGCACCGGCGACGAGGGCGGCACCGCCGGCGAGGCCGATCATCGGCAGGGCGGAGCTGGAACCGGTCTCGGCGAGGCTGCCGGTCACCTGCGCGGTCTCGTTCCTGTTGGGCTTCTCGTTGGTGACCGGAACCTTGCCGCCTTCCTGCGGCTTGGTGCCGTCCGTGTCGGTGCCCGCGGCCACGATCTGGAACCTGTACGCGATCTCGCCGAAGCCCGTGCACTCGGCGTCCGCGTCGCCATAGATGCTCGCACCGAGCGAGAAGCCCGCACCGACCGGGGCGTTGGACTTCACGTTGATGCGCAGCGGGATGTTGACCTCGTAGTCGGGCTCGAGCTCGTCGGTGTAGCCGACGTATCCGACCGCGTAGCCGCCCGCGTCGAGGTCTTCCCAGATCTTGTCGTCGGGGTTGTAGGCCTGGAGCTGGACCTGCTTGCTCTTGAACAGCTCCTCGCCGTTCTTGTCGGGGGAGGCCCCGGCGAAGAAGTCGAGGTCGTTGAGGACGGAGTCGGAGTTGTTGGCCACGTTCAGCGAGAACTTGTGCCAACCGCTGCCCGCAGCGATTTTGCCGGGCAGACCAGTGATGGTCACGTCGACCTTGGAGTCCTCGCACACGGAGGGCTCCGGCTCGGGCTCCTCGGTGGGCTCCGCGGGGTCGGTCTCGTCGTCGGTGGGCTTGTCCGACGGGGTGTCGGTGGGGTGCGCCGTCGGTGCCGTGGGATCGGTCGTCGGAGCCGTCGGGTCCGTGGTCGGATCCGTAGGGTCGGTCGTCGGAGCCGTGGGATCGGTCGTCGGAGCCGTCGGTTCGGTGGTCGGAGCCGTCGGGTCCGTCGTCGGGTCGGTCGTCGGCGTAGTGGGCTCCGTGGTGGCCGTCGTGCTGGGACCGTCTGTGGCGAACGCGGCAGGTGCAGACAGCAGCGCGAGCGGGGCTATGACGGCCGTCGCGGCCGCAGCGGCCATGGCACGGCGAAGCTTCATCAAGACCTCGGTGAGTCCGGCGTACCGCGGCATCGCGGTACGAGATGTGGATGGATGCCTCCCGCGCACGAGACGCGGTGTGGCTGTTGGTTCCGGAAGTGAGACACGTGAATCCTGTGAATGGTTGTCCTGGATTTCACAGGATTCTTATGTGGGCTGAGTCACACACGTGCACTCCCTGCTCGACTTGTGAACTCCCTCGGCCACGGCTTAGAACGGTGCCTCGTCTGCCCATCGGGGGTGGGCAGTTGAACAGGGGGAGAGGCGCGAGCGCCGTGGCCGAGAAGCCGTCCGAGGATCCCAGGGGCTCCGGGGACCCCAAGGACTCCGCAGACGACCTGTGGGAGAAGTTCGTACGGGACAGCGAGCTGGACATCGGCACCTCCGACGCGCCCAAGGAGCCCTCCGCGCGAGCCCGCATGGTGACGGAGCGGCTGCGTCAGCAGGACGCGCGGGGCGAGGCGCCTCCGGGGTGGCGCACCGGTCCCGACGTGCAGGGGATGAACGGGCGGCCCGCCCGCCGCCGCAAGCTCTGGGCGATCATCGGCGTACCGCTGGCGCTCGCCGTCGCCCTGGTCGCGATGAAGCCGTCCCTGCTGCCCGGCGACCCGTTCGGCACGGGCGGTACGGGCGGCACGGGTACCGAATCCGCGGCTCCGCTGCCCGAGGAGACCGCGCCCCCGTCCACCGCCCCCTCCTCCGCACCCGGGACGCCGACGCTGGACCGGCCGTTCGCCGGATCTCCGGCCGCTCGTTACGCCGACGGGGCGGCGGGAATCGTGCTGCCGGAGGCGACCGCGGTCGGCTCGTTCAGCAAGGACCAGGTGGGCCAGGCCCTGAAGCAGACCAAGGCCCTGCTCGTCGATGCGAACCTCGACCGCAAGACCCTGCTCGGCGGCACCCCGGAGACCGTGCTCGACATCCTCGACCCCAAGCAGCCCCGGATGCTCTCCGACGTGAGGTCCTGGCTGCGCAGGCCGGACAAGCAGAATGACCCGTTGCTGCTGTTCAGCCGCTTCGACAAGGACGAGGTGCGGCTCGTCGGCGATGTGGTCAAGACCCGTGGGCGCCTGACGTTCGAGCGGGGCGAGAACGGGTCCGTCGTGGTCCGCGCCGACTACACCTTCGTCTACGCGGTGGCCCCGGCCGACCCGGACTCCACGGAGGTGACCCGCGTCATCGTGCGCCGCGTCATCGAGACGGAACTCGCCGACCCGACGCGTTTCCGGGTCACCCCGGGCAAACTACTGGTCGTCCGCTTCGACCAGGATCTCGCCAACTCCGCCTGCGGCGTCTACGACGGCTACATGCACCCGCAGTTCGACTCGGGCATCACCCAGGGGCCGACGCCGACAGGGCCCATGGTCGACCCGTACGACCGCAGCCGCGACATCCAGAACTCCGATACGGAGACCTGCGGCACGGTCTCGCGGACCTGAGGGGGCTTGAGGGGACCTGACGGGAAGCGCAGACAGTCCGGGCAGGCGAAGGGCCCCACGGCGGGGGGATCCGCGGGGCCCTTCCTGGTCAGCACCGACGTCAGGGCATCGCCGGTGCCTGAGGAGCGGCGCCGGGGGAAGCGCCGCTGGTTCGGTGGTGGTGCGGGTGCCCGCCGGTCCGCGCCCCGGAGCACTTGGGGAGCGTCAGTGGCGTAGACCTTTGGCAGTTGGATGAGGCATTGCGGTTGTCTGCGCTGGGACTCGGGTGGGGTGTTCGATTTGGGACTGCTCTACGCATCGTGCTCGATGGGCGGAGGCCTCCGCAACCGTTTCGACCGCTCTCACACAGATTCGGCCGGTCGGCTCCGGGCGTCCCCGGAGCCGGCCTTCCCTGGTCGTGACCGGCCTGCTGTCCCCTGCCGTCCGGTCACGTCTACTGGAGCGAGGTCCCACGACGCACGTCCGTACGCCTCATCGCTCCAGCGGAGCCACGCGTGGTTTCTTCGGGCCCGCCCCTGGCTGGCACGGACACCGACACCAACGAAGCGCGGCGCGACTCGGTCACGCGAATCCGGGGTGAGGGGCCATGGGTACGTGCGTACGCGGAACTCAGATGCGGAGACTCGGATACGGGGGGATGCGGGGACTCGGATGCGGTGGCTCAGATTCGGCCCCGGCACAGCTCCAGCAACGTCATCGCCAGCGACGTACCGGGCTTGCCCAGCGCCTCCCTGTAATGGCCGAGGATGTCCATCTCCCGCGACAGGTTCACCCGCCGGCCGCCGGACGCGATCCGCTCCTCCTGGATCACGGCCGACAGGGCCATTCGTTCCTGTACGAGACCGATGATCCGGTCGTCGATCGCGTCGATGCGCTCACGCGCACCGGTGATCACGCCGGCCGCCTCATCGGTACGGGCGCCGGTCTTGTTCAGTACGTCAGCCATGTCGGGCTCCTCTGCTTCGAGTCTTCGAGTCTTCGAGTGAGGCCCTGGAGCGGCAAGGTCCGGAAACGTCAGGCGCCCCGGACCTTGTCGGCCCGGGGCGCCTGGTAAGTCGCTTGTCAGTAGCTCAAGCAGCACGACCATGGCAGCCGGTGGGCCGGTTGCCATAGGTAAAGACGAAGGTCTGGTGCGTGAGCATGAGGGGAGTATGGACCGGGCGGCAGGGGCGAGCCAAGCGGTTCCGGATGCTGAGACGACCTGAGCTTCTCGACTTGGTCTCGCCTCAAACCTGAGCCTCTCAACCCGGTCCCGCATCAAAAGAGCCGCGGCCACGGCGGGGCCCATCAGCCCGTCCGGCGATTGAGGACGAGTCCGAAGGGCGATCGGGGGTCTGGGGGCGGAGCCCCAGTGACGGCGCCACCACCACCGAGCTCCCGGCTAAACTCGGGGACACAGCCCTGCTCAACCGCCGGAAGGCAACCCGTGCCAGAAGCGAACCCCACCGCCCCCGACACCGTCCTGGTCGTCGACTTCGGTGCGCAGTACGCCCAGCTCATCGCCCGACGGGTCCGCGAGGCCCGGGTCTACAGCGAGATCGTGCCGAGCACCATGCCGGTCCACGACATGCTCGCCAAGAACCCGGCGGCGATCATCCTCTCCGGCGGCCCCTCGTCGGTGTACGCGGAGGGCGCCCCGCGCCTGGACCGCGAGCTCTTCGAAGCCGGCGTCCCCGTCTTCGGCATGTGCTACGGCTTCCAGCTGATGGCGACTACCCTCGGCGGCACGGTCGACAACACGGGCGCCCGCGAGTACGGCCGTACGCCCCTCCACGTCTCCAAGTCCGGCTCCACCCTCTTCGAGGGCACCCCGGACGAGCAGTCGGTGTGGATGTCCCACGGCGACGCGTGCAGCGCCGCCCCGGAGGGCTTCGCCGTCACCGCCTCCACGGACGTCGTCCCGGTCGCCGCCTTCGAGAACGACGAGAAGAAGCTGTACGGCGTCCAGTACCACCCGGAGGTCATGCACACCACGCACGGCCAGCAGGTGCTCGAGCACTTCCTGTACCGGGGCGCGGGACTCACCCCCTCCTGGACGACGGGCAATGTCATCGAGGAGCAGGTCGCGGCCATCCGCGAGCAGGTCGGTACGAAGCGCGCGATCTGCGGACTCTCCGGCGGCGTGGACTCCGCCGTCGCCGCCGCCCTCGTACAGAAAGCCATCGGCTCGCAACTGACCTGCGTGTACGTCGACCACGGTCTGATGCGCAAGGGCGAGACCGAGCAGGTCGAGAAGGACTTCGTCGCGGCCACCGGTGTGCAGCTGAAGGTCGTCGACGCCGAGGAGCGCTTCCTCAAGGCACTCGCCGGGGTCAGCGACCCCGAGGAGAAGCGGAAGATCATCGGGCGCGAGTTCATCCGGGTCTTCGAGCAGGCGCAGGCGGAGATCATCGCGGACGAGGGCCCCGAGGTCGCCTTCCTCGTGCAGGGCACCCTCTACCCGGACGTGGTCGAGTCCGGCGGCGGCACCGGCACGGCCAACATCAAGTCCCACCACAACGTGGGCGGGCTGCCGGAAGACCTCGAGTTCCAGCTGATCGAGCCGCTGCGCAAGCTCTTCAAGGACGAGGTCAGGATGGTCGGCCAGGAGCTGGGCCTGCCGGACGAGATCGTCCAGCGCCAGCCGTTCCCGGGCCCCGGCCTCGGCATCCGTATCGTCGGCGAGGTCACCAAGGAGCGCCTCGACCTGCTCCGCGAGGCCGACGCCATCGCCCGCGAGGAGCTGACCGCGGCCGGGCTCGACCGCGACATCTGGCAGTGCCCGGTCGTGCTGCTCGCGGACGTACGCAGCGTCGGCGTCCAGGGCGACGGCCGGACCTACGGCCACCCGATCGTGCTCCGCCCGGTGTCGAGCGAGGACGCCATGACCGCCGACTGGTCGCGACTGCCGTACGACGTCCTCGCAAAGATCTCGACCCGGATCACGAACGAGGTAGCGGACGTCAACCGCGTCGTCCTCGACGTGACCAGCAAGCCGCCGGGCACGATCGAGTGGGAGTGACGCTCCGGGCGTTCCGGAGCGCCTGGGCGCCCCGGAGCCTCCGGCTCACTTGCGCTTGACGGTGCGCAGCGCTTCGCCGGGCTTCCAGGTCTGCACGACCAGGTACGCGTTGTCCTCGACGTAGGTCCGTACGACCTCCGTCAGCTCGGTGCGGAAGAGATGGAACGGCTCCGGCGGTTCCACCTCTTCCGTCTTTCCCGCATACAGCGCCATCGTCTCGGGATCGGTGACCCGGACAGCCCGTCCCGAGATCCGTATGTCGCCGCCCCCCATCTCAGTCCCGGGCCCCGGGTTCGCCTGGATCGCGAAGCGGGGATCGCGGTGCAGGTCCAGTGCCTTGAGCGAGTCCGGCATCATGCCGAGCCACAACTCGCCGTTCTTGAACTGGACTTCGAGCCCTGAGGTACGGGGCGAACCGTCCTTGCGGATCGTGGCGAGGATGTGGTGCGTGAAGGCCCCGAAGCGTTCCTCTGCCGTCTTGGCGAGCTCGGGTTCGGCGGTGGCGAAGGCTGCCCAGTTCGTGTTCTGGTTGGGCTTCTGGCTCGGGTTTGGTTTCGGCGTCATACGACGAGTCTGACGCCGAAACCCGACACCTGCTGTCGCCTTTGATGGGCGGTGAAGAGCGGTGCGCAGACGTTGAGCGGTGGTTCCTCAGAGCAGCCCGTGCGCCTTGAGGCGCCTCGCCAGCCGGTCCTTGCGTCCCAGTTCCAGTTGCAGGAAGACCGCGAACACCAGGCCCATCGCGCCGCCGGCGCAGAGTGAGGCCCTCCATCCCGCGGGGATCAGCAGCAGCATCATCAGGGCCGTGCTGGCGCTCATGAAGACGGCCTTGCGGCGCCAGTCGAGGTCGTCGTCCATGGCATCGAACTCGATCCGGGCCCTCAGCAGCCCGACCGCGGGCGCCGCGTCCGGAAGGGGTTTGAGGGTGCCGGGGCGCATACCGGGCGTGCGGCCGGCCGCGAGCCGGCTGAGCGCGGCCGTGCTCCGCTCGCGCGCCTCCGGGCGGTTGTCGCGGATCAGGCGGACCTGGAGCATCTGACCGTGCCTGGTCGTCTGCCCGTACCGGAATCCGTACTGGACGGCGATATAGGTGAGCGCGGCCAGCCTGCGCGGTGAGCCGCCGAAGTCGTTCAGCACGACCACGTCACGGGTCGCGATCTGCCGGAGCATGTCGGTGATCCGGCGTTCGGTTCTGTTCATGCCTCCCCTCATCTCTCCGCCCTTCCTATTGGCCCGACTTGATCGTGCCTGCTCGGACCGTGCCCGACTGGGCAGTAGGTTTCACTCTCGCAGACACGCAGACACTCGACCCCGCACAACGGTTGTGCACTCTCTTCACGAACATCTCTGTTCCTCTGCGCTGACCGACGGTAACTTCCGGGCTGCAAACAAGTCCGTACCTCTGGGCTGGAGGACATATGCACGGGCCCACCCCGCCCCTGCCCCGACCCACCGAGCAACTGCGCTTCGCCATGCCGCCGATGTACGAGTCGCTCGACGACGAGCGGCGGCATCGCAAGGAACGGCTCGCGGGGGCGTTGCGGATCTTCGGGCGGCTCGGTTTCGAGGACGGGGTCTCCGGCCATATCACCGCGCGTGACCCGGAGTTCAGTGACTGCTTCTGGGTCAACCCGTTTGGGATGCCCTTCAAACATGTCACCGTTGGTGATCTTGTCATGGCCAACGGAGAAGGTCAGGTGATCGAGGGGCGCTATCACGTCAACCAGGCGGCATTCACCGTGCACGCCCAGGTGCACGCCGCCCGCCCGGACGTCGTCGCGGTCGCCCACTGCCACTCGGTGCACGGGCGGGCCCTGGCCGCGCTCGGCGAACTGCTCGACCCGATCACCCAGGAGAGCTGCGCCTTCTACGAGGATCACGCACTGTACGACGCGTATACCGGCGTCGCCGTGGACGCCGAGGAGGGGCGGCGGATCGCCACCGCGCTCGGCTCCCGCAAGGCGCTGGTGTTGCGCAACCACGGACTGCTGACCGTCGGCGACTCGGTCGACGCGGCGGCCTGGTGGTTCGTGTCCATGGAACGCTCCTCCCAGGTCCAGCTCACCGCCCGCGCGGCGGGCCGGCCCGTGCTCATCGACCACCGGCAGGCGGTGGCGACACGTGAGCAGCTCGGCGGGGATCTGGTGGCGTGGATCAACTATCAGCCGCTGTGGCAGGACATCAGCCGGAGTGAGCCGGATCTGTTGTCGTGATCTGAGGGTCCCACCTGAGGGGTCCGTTCCGGGGCCTGTTCTGAGCTTCGGGTTCCAGGGAGCCCTGGGGCGTCTGGGTCCTCAGAATCCGCGGAGTACGGCGGCCTTCGTCGCCGCGAACTCCTCGTCCGTCAGCACGCCCTCGCGGTGCAGCTCGCCCAACTCCCGCAGGCGGCGCAGGAGTACGTCGTGATTCTCGGGCTGCGGCTCGGACGGTACCGCATCCCTGGTCGTCAGCGGGAGGCGGGGCGCGTCGGCGGCAAGATACTCGCCGGTGCGGGTGGACGGATGGGGGAGACGGGCCGTGACCGCGGTGGCGACCAGCGCCGTGAGCAGGTCGCGGCGGGCGCTGCCCCACAGGTCGACGGCGAACGGGTCCTTCTCGGGCGGGAGTTTCGAGAATGCCGTCTCACGGGTCACGAAGCGCAGAAATCCGTCTTCGTAACCGGAGTTGGGCAGCCACTCCACCTGGACGAGATCCGGTACCTCGATGATGCGCGGACCCGTCGCGCGCTTCACCCGGTCCGAGGTGTCGCTCCAGTCGATCCGGACCTGGGCTCCGTCGAACGACACCGTGCCGTCGCTGGAGCGCACGGACACCGGCACGGGCGGGCCCGGCAGAAGGTACTCCTTCGCGGGTTCCTTGGGGATCTGGTCGAGGAGCAGCGCACGGCGTATCTCCTCGGCGACGTACTCGGCGATGCCCGAGCGGTCGAGGTCCACCGTCAGCCGGTACGGGTCCGCCGCGTCGGGAAGCCGGCCACCGGTGGCCTGGAGCAGCGGGTCGGCGCCCTCGCGGAGTCTCAGGCGCAGTCGGCCGCGCTTGCGTTCGGGTTCGTAGACGACGCTCGCGACCGCTTCGAGGGGCACGGCGATCTCTCCGTACGTCTGCCGGAACAGCGGTACGGAGCGGTGGAGTCCCGGCGTGATCCGGACCGTGTTGCCGTCGAAGGCCCAGGTCCCGTCACGCTGGATGATCTCGGCCATAGGGAAATTCTCGCAGCCGGGTCAACAAGGGGTCGGGGGTTGGGGCGACGGCCTCCCCGCGGGGTGCAGTGGGGGCGGGGTGCGGCGGTCCGCCACCGCTGGGCAGACCTGCCGGGTGGGGCCGCAGTGGCGTACGGCACAATCCCGGTGCTTGGTACTTGTGGTTATGGGTTGGTTCTACGAGTTGGTTCTACGGAGCGGTGCGGGAAGGCGGCAGCGGGCGGTGGCGGTGCAGGAGGCTGGACAGGGCGCGCACGAAGGGGGCTGCACCTGCGGGGACTGTCCGCAGGGGGCGCGCGAAGGGCATCGACGAGCTGTTGCCGCGTTCCTTTCCAAGCGGGACGAGTTGGCCTCCGGCCGGGGGTTGCCCGCCGCGGTGGCGCACTCGGCGGGCGCCTCGCGGCAGTGGGTGTCCGACGAGCTGACCCAGTCCGCGGACCTCGTCGTCGAGCAGAGCCGGGCCGAGGGCGAGGCATGGCTGGGGCTGCTGTGGCGGCGTACGGCACTTGTGGTGGCGGGAGTCGTCGGGGGCCTGCTTCTGGTGCAGGCGCTCACCGCGATCGGGGCGGGCTGGACTGCCGCGCGGACTGCCGGCTTCCTCGCCGCGGTCGTCGTGGGCGGGCTGCTCGTCGGGGCGTCGTGGTTCCACCGAGCGCGTGGAGGTGCGCTGGCGCCCGTCATCGGTGAGGACAACCGGCTGTCCACCTCCCGTGCGGTGGCGGCGAGTTGGGTGCTGTTCGTCGTCTACGCCGTGCTGGTGCTGGCGGGCCGGCTCGCGGGCGCGTCCTCTCCGGGCGAGCGTGACGCGTTGATCTCCGGGCTCGAACTCACCCGGGGCGCGGGCGTCGTCACCGTTCTCGCCATGGTGTGCGGGATCGCTGTGCTGGTGCGGCGGGTCGTGGGCCTTCGCGTGCTCGGTCAGCGCCTGCAGAAGATACGTGCCGACCGGCCGAGGGCCGCTGATCTGCTGACCGACGACTCGGGGCGGGGCAGCTTCGCGGACACGCAGTACGTGGTGATCGCCGGGGCCGCGCTGGTGTTCGCGGCGGTACGGCTCGCTCGGCGGCCCGAGCAGTTGCCGGACCTGCCGTGGGGGCTGGCGTTGGTGGTGCTGGTGTCGGCCGCGACGTACGTTGCGGCCAAGTACGCGGAGGGTGGGCGGCCCGTGATCTACTCGGTCGTCCGGTCCCGTGAGGCCGGGGACCTGGACGCGCCGATCCGCACGGGGGACGACATCGAGATCCGGGGGGCTGGGTTTGTGCCTCCGGGTGCGCACACGGCTGACCGCCTGTCCCGGATGGTGGTCAGGATCGGAACCGTCCATGTGCATGTACCGCTCGTGCCTGTGGCAGGGGGTTTCCGGAATCCGTCCGACGCGGTTCTGACTGTGCCGGTGCCTGCGGATGTGGAGCCTGGGCGGGTGGATGTGCAGGTGGTTACTGCGGCGGGGGTCGAGACGAACCGGTACGGGATTGATGTGACGGATTGACTCCGTCGGTTGGGCGGGGCTTTCGACTGCGGGTCCGCCGCGGGGCGCGACAAGCCACGACGAACCCGCACTCGCCCATGAATGAACCGAACCCACTACCTCTTTAGGCGCCCCTGCTCAACCGGCGGAGGCACGCGGGACAACTTTTGGGTCAAAAAGTTCGGTCCGCGGTTGAGCCGCCGGTCCCAGGCATACGTATGGTCTGTTGAGGGGCGAACTGTCGGTTCGGTGAGAGGTGGCGGAGAGCGATGGCTCACGGTATGCGGATGGATACGCACTCCGGTTACCTCGACGGTGGAGGCAGAGACTGGCGGGACGCCGCCACCCGGTACGCCCTGCTACCGCTGCGGGTGTTCCTCGGCGTCACCTTCATCTACGCGGGGATCGACAAGCTCACCGACAGCGCGTTCATGTCGGAGGCCGGTTCCGGTTCGATCGGCGACATGATGCGCACGGTGCGTGATTCCTCGGCGATCCCGGAACTCGTCGACCTCTCCCTCGAGAACCCGGTCGGCTTCGCCTATGCCATCGCTTTCGGCGAGCTCGCCGTCGGCATCGCCACCCTGATCGGACTGCTCGCCCGGCTCGCCGCGTTCGGCGGTGCCATGATCTCCCTCAGCCTCTGGCTGACCGTGAGCTGGCCCTCGGACCCGTACTACTACGGCAACGACCTCCCCTACCTGATGGCCTGGCTCCCCCTCGTACTGGCCGGCGCCTCCGTGTTCTCGATCGACTCGATGCTGCGATCACGACGAAGGCAGCGAGCCGGCGCGTACTAGGGCCTGTGTGATGTCGTGATCATCTTGCCGATTCGGGTCCGCTCGGAGGGCGGATCCGATAGGAAGATGGTCGTGACGCGCAGGCAACTTACCGA
>NZ_BAAASJ010000003.1:0-172793 GCF_039532825.1 Streptomyces vastus | reverse complement strand
CCGGTGGCGTCGGTGCAGGTGGTCTGGTGGGAGGCCCGGCAGGCCACGTCGATTCCCAGGTGCAGTCTCACAGCGGTGTCCCGTCTTGGCGTGACAGCAGGTGGTCCGTGTCCGGGGCCTTCCGTCACGGCCCGCAGGGCACGCGTTCCGCAGGGTTGTGCTGACCGGACATTCGGTAGCAGTGGTCCACGCTCGCCGCGGCCACGGGTTCCCAACAGGGACGCACGCGCGTCGGGGGGTTCAACCAGCCGTCGATCAACGTGGAGAAGTCGTCTGTCAGCAGACGCTTCGGTCAGTGATCCAGCCGTGCCGGAAGAACCGGACCCGACGCACCCTACGCAGCCCCCGAAGATCCCGGAGAGCCGACACCGAATCTAAATGTCAGTGCGGAGTCGTACGGTGGATTCCATGCGGCCCGTATCCAAGATCGAACGCACGGTGGCGCCCTTCGAGGTCGTCAGTCCCTACTCGCCCAGCGGCGACCAGCCCGCTGCCATCGCCGAGCTCGAACGGCGCGTCCGTGCAGGTGAGAAGGACGTCGTCCTCCTCGGCGCGACCGGCACCGGCAAGTCCGCGACCACCGCGTGGATGATCGAGAAGCTCCAGCGCCCCACCCTCGTGATGGCGCCGAACAAGACCCTGGCCGCCCAGCTGGCCAACGAGTTCCGCGAGCTGCTGCCGAACAACGCGGTCGAGTACTTCGTCTCGTACTACGACTACTACCAGCCAGAGGCGTACGTCCCGCAGTCGGACACCTACATCGAGAAGGACTCCTCGATCAACGAGGAGGTCGAGCGCCTGCGCCACTCCGCGACCAACTCGTTGCTCACCCGCCGTGACGTCGTCGTGGTCGCCTCGGTCTCCTGCATCTACGGGCTCGGTACACCGCAGGAGTACGTGGACCGGATGGTCGCCCTCAAGGTCGGCGACGAGATCGACCGGGACGACCTGCTGCGCCGCTTCGTCGACATCCAGTACACACGCAACGACATGGCCTTCGCCCGGGGCACCTTCCGGGTCCGCGGCGACACCATCGAGATCTTCCCGGTCTACGAAGAACTGGCCGTCCGCATCGAGATGTTCGGCGACGAGATCGAGGCCCTCTCCACGCTGCATCCGCTCACCGGCGAGGTCATCAGCGACGACGAGCAGCTGTACGTCTTCCCCGCATCCCACTACGTGGCGGGCCCGCAGCGCCTGGAGAAGGCCGTCAACGGCATCGAGAAGGAGCTCGAGGAGCGCCTCGCCGAGCTGGAGAAGCAGGGCAAGCTCCTGGAGGCCCAGCGGCTGCGCATGCGCACCACGTACGACCTGGAGATGCTCCGCCAGATCGGCTCCTGCTCCGGCGTCGAGAACTACTCGATGCACTTCGACGACCGCGAACCCGGCTCCCCGCCCAACACCCTCCTCGACTACTTCCCGGACGACTTCCTCCTCGTCATCGACGAGTCGCATGTCACCGTCCCGCAGATCGGTGCCATGTACGAGGGCGACGCATCCCGTAAGCGCACCCTCGTCGACCACGGCTTCCGGCTGCCCTCCGCCCTGGACAACCGCCCTCTGAAGTGGGAGGAGTTCCAGGAGCGCATCGGCCAGGCCGTCTACCTGTCGGCGACCCCTGGCAAGTACGAGCTCTCGCGCGCGGACGGCTTCGTCGAGCAGATCATCCGTCCCACCGGCCTCGTCGACCCGGAGGTCGTGGTCAAGCCTACCGAGGGGCAGATCGACGACCTGGTGCACGAGATCCGCAAGCGCACCGAGAAGGACGAGCGCGTCCTGGTCACCACGCTCACCAAGAAGATGGCCGAGGACCTCACCGACTACTTCCTCGAACTGGGCATCCAGGTGCGCTACTTGCACAGCGACGTCGACACGCTGCGCCGCGTCGAGCTGCTGCGGGAACTCCGTGCCGGAGAGTTCGACGTCCTGGTCGGCATCAACCTCCTGAGGGAGGGCCTCGACCTGCCCGAGGTCTCCCTGGTGTCGATCCTCGACGCCGACAAGGAGGGCTTCCTGCGCTCCGGCACCTCACTGATCCAGACCATCGGCCGCGCGGCACGCAACGTCTCCGGCCAGGTCCACATGTACGCCGACAAGATCACACCGGCGATGGAGAAGGCGATCGAGGAGACCAACCGCCGCCGGGAGAAGCAGGTCGCGTACAACAAGGAGAAGGGCCTCGACCCGCAGCCCCTCCGGAAGAAGATCAACGACATCGTGGCGCAGATCGCCCGCGAGGACGTCGACACGGAGCAGCTGCTCGGCACGGGCTATCGCAACCTGAAGGACGGCAAGGGTGCCAAGGCCCCGGTGCCCGCGCTCGGCTCGAAGACCGCCAAGGGAGCCAAGTCCGCCAAGGGCAAGGCCAAGGAGACCGTGCCCACCGACCGCCCCGCCGCCGAACTCGCCGAGCAGATCGAGGAGATGACAGAGCGGATGCGCGCGGCAGCCGCGGATCTGCAGTTCGAGATCGCCGCCCGGCTGCGCGACGAAGTCTCGGAAATGAAGAAGGAACTACGCCAGATGAAGGAGGCGGGCATCGCCTGACCACCGCGAATGGCGCGCTGTGTTGCAAGACCGACACAAAGTGTGGGCCAGGCTTAAGCACTGTCGGTGCCCCTGCGTAGGGTTGCTGGTCAACCGCAGGATTCTGCGGCAACAGGGGACGTTCGAGAGGGGAACAGCGCGTGACGGTCAACATGACCAAGGGTCAGGCCATCAGTCTGCAGAAGAACGACGGAGGCACCCTGACCGCGGTGCGCATGGGGCTTGGCTGGCAGGCGGCCCCGCGCCGCGGCCTGTTCGGCTCGCGCACCCGGGAGATCGACCTCGACGCCTCGGCCGTGCTCTTCGCGGACAAGCAGCCGGTCGACGTGGTGTTCTTCCGTCACCTCGTCAGCGACGACGGCTCCGTGCGGCACACCGGAGACAACCTCGTCGGCGGTGTCGGCCAGGGCGGCGACGACGAGGCGATCCTCGTCGACCTCGCGCGCATCCCGGTCCACATCGACCAGATCGTCTTCACCGTGAACTCCTTCACGGGGCAGACGTTCCAGGAGGTACAGGACGCGTTCTGCCGGCTGGTCGACGAGACCAACGGCCAGGAGCTCGCCCGCTACACACTCGCGGGCGGTGGCCAGTACACGGCGCAGATCATGGCGAAGGTGCACCGCGCGGGCGCGGGGTGGCAGATGACCGCTCTCGGTACACCGGCCAACGGCCGTACGTTCCAGGACCTGATGCCCGCGATCCTGCCGCACCTGTAGACAGCCCGGCGCAGACGACAACGAGGGGGAGAAGGCGATGACGGCCGAGCTGGTGCGGGGACAGAACCATCCGTTGCCCCAAGCCCGACTCGAGGTCCGGGTGTCCGCCGGCAAGCCGGTCGTGGCGGGAGCCACGCTCAGCGACGAGAACGGCAAGGTGCGGGGCGTCGAGTGGGTGGCCCACCCCGGCTCGCCCACTCTGCCCGGCCTGGAGGTCTCCAAGCAGGCGGCGGCCGACCACCGTCTCGCCTTCGACCTGGACGCCCTGACGGAGGCCGTGCACCGGGTCAGTGTGCTGCTCGCACTGCCGTCCGGAGTCGGGGGCCCCGGCCGGTTCGGCTCCGTCGCCGCTCCCTTTGTGGCGGTCACCGGACTCGACGGGTCCGAGATCGCCAGCTACACGATTACGGGCCTCGACGCCGAGACGGCCGTCGTCGCTCTCGAGATGTACCGCAGGCAGGGTGCCTGGAAGGTGCGCGCGGTCGGCCAGGGGTATGCGGGAGGCCTCGCCGAACTCCTCACCGACCAGTGCCTGCCCCAGGCACCCCAGCTCGCGAACGACATCAACGAAGCGGTGGCCCGGGGCCTGGCACGTTCGGTGGCCGCGCCTCCGCCGCGCACGGCCGACGGCGACCGCTCCCGGCACACCGCGACATCTGCGCTGGGCCCCGACCAGGGTGGCCCCACCCCTCAGGGCGCCACCGGCCACGTACCGCAGCAGACCGGCTACCCCGCAGGGCCCGGTCAGACCGATCCGGCCGCCACCGCGCAGCCTTCCCGGCCGACAGCCGGTGGTCCGGTCAACTACAGCCACCCCGGCCGGCAAACCGCCGCGCCTCCCTCGCCCCCGCCGACCGTGCCACCGGCCCAGCCCGGACAGCCCGCGCAGCCCGTCGCGGGCGACGCGACCGGCTGGTCCATGGAAGAACGGCTCTACAACCAGGTGTGGGGCATGTTCGAGGATCTGGCCCGCACCACGGCCGCCTATCGCAGCGCCGTCGACTTCGCCGACTCGCGTATGGAACAGGAGCTCGACAGGGTCTTGTCCGACCCGCGCAGCCGCATAGGCGGACAGGCGGATGCCGCGCGTGAGACGGCCCGCGCCAAGCACTCCCAGCTCGTCGACCAGGCAAGAGCCGCGCTCGACCGTGACCTCGCCCAGCTCAGCGCCGAGGCGGAGGTCGTCGAGCCCGCGCTGCCCACGGCGTTCGCGCGCTGGGACAGCCCCGTCTGGCAGGGCTACCGCGTGCCGATGGAGATCCCCATGGCCCTGCGCCTCGGCGATCTCCAGCTCCCCGAGAGCTCCGGCCTGAGCATCCCGATGCTGGTTCGGCTGCCGCTGGAGCGTGGCCTGTGGATCGACAGCGGCCGCGCAGGATCTCTCGACGGCTCGCTCGCCGACTCCGACGAGCTGCGCCGCCTCGCCATGGACACAGCTGTGGCGCATGCCGCCCGGCTGCTCGCCGTCTACCCGGCGGGCGAATACACGGTGCATGTCATCGACCCGGCGGGTTCCGGCGCCTCGGCGCTCGCACCGCTCGTACAGACCGGTGTGCTCCCTACTCCGCCCGCCGCCGGCGCCGCGGGCGTCACCGACGTCCTGGCCAGGCTCACCCAGCGCGTCGACCTGGTGCAGATGGCGATCCGCGGAGGCGCGGCCGACTCACTGCCACCCGACCTGGACACAGCTGAGCAACTGCTGATCGTCAATGACTTCCCGCACGGTTTCGACGACCGCGCGGTGACCCAGCTGCGCTACCTCGCGGACGAAGGTCCTGCCGTCGGCGTCCACCTCATGCTGGTGGCCGACCGGGAGGACGCCGCCGCCTATGGACCGTTGCTCGACCCGCTCTGGCGCTCGCTCCTGCGCCTCACTCCCGTGCCCGACGACCACCTCGCCGACCCCTGGGTCGGGCACGCGTGGACGTACGAGCCCTCGCTCATACCTCCCGGCAGCCAAGTGCTCCAGCACGTCCTCACTCAGGTCGCGACGGCCCGCCGCGCCTGGAACCGCTGACGCTCGGCGGAGTCTGTCGTCTGCCCAGCGCGTGCCGTCTCGTGCGTCGTCCCAAGACTTCGTCAACTCTTCTGACCAGGGCATTTGGCCTTTCCTTTGCCAATCTCTTTACCAATCCTTGGTGATTGGGATACCGTAGTTCGTGCGGAGGGGAGTACTCCCTAGCTACTGCGGCGTGCCCGTCAATACGGATCTGGCCCGATCCCGGGGCGTCGGCCCGAAGGCACCAGGCGTCTCATCGCGCCCCAGGAGCCCCGGGTGGAAGAGACCTCCGGCAGCGACGACGCTGACATTTGCCGTTACGTACTGCCGGAGGCGCAGTGGATGTTTCGACGACCCTTTGGGTCCTGACCATCGTGGGCCTTGTCGCCCTCATCGCGGTCGACTTCTTCATCGGCCGCAAACCCCATGACGTATCGATCAGGGAAGCCGGAATCTGGACCATCATCTGGATCGTCCTGGCCGCACTGTTCGGACTCGGACTCCTCGTCTTTGGCGGCGGACAGCCCTCAGGCGAGTTCTTCGCGGGCTACATCACCGAGAAATCGCTGAGCGTCGACAACCTCTTCGTCTTCGTCCTGATCATGGCGAAATTCTCGGTGCCCTCGCAGTATCAGCAGCGGGTGCTGCTCATCGGCGTGCTGATAGCCCTCGTGCTCCGTGCGATCTTCATCGCCGCGGGCGCCGCGATCGTCTCCAGCTTCGCCTGGGTCTTCTACATCTTCGGCGCCTTCCTGATCTACACCGCCTGGAAGCTGATCCAGGAGGCCAGGGCCGACGAGCCCGAGGAGGAGTGGGAGGAGAACAAGCTCCTCAAGGCCGCCGAGAAGCGCTTCGGTGTGGCCGACCGCTACCACGGCACCAAGCTGTGGATCCAGCAGAACGGCAAGCGGGTCATGACGCCGATGCTCGTCGTCATGCTCGCGATCGGCACCACCGACGTCCTCTTCGCACTCGACTCGATCCCCGCGATCTTCGGCCTGACGCAGGACCCGTACATCGTGTTCACGGCCAACGCGTTCGCGCTGATGGGTCTGCGGCAGCTGTACTTCCTCATAGGCGGCCTGCTCAAGAAGCTGGTCCATCTCAGCTACGGCCTGTCGGTCATCCTCGGCTTCATAGGCGTCAAGCTGGTGCTGCACGCGCTGCACGAGTCCGGGGTCCACGTCCCGGAGATCTCCATCCCGGTCTCCCTCGGCGTGATCTGCGCGGTCCTGATCGTCACCACGATCACCAGCCTGATGGCCTCCAAGAAGCAGGCGGCGGCCGAGGCGGCGCAGAAGGAGACCGAAGGGACTCCGAAGGACAGCATCGAGGCCTGACAGAACGCGGCCGCAGGCGCAGAAACCACCAGCGCCGGGAGCGGTGGCCGGCGAACTGCCGACCACCGCTCCGCGCGCGCCGACGCCGCTCCGGGGGCTCAGCCTCCGTCAGTACGTGACCGTGATGCGTCGTGCGGGCCCGTCCACGCGGACCACGCCCCCGTAGGGGATGACCAGTTGTGGATCGGTGTGACCGAAGTCCACATCGAGGACGACCATCATGTCCCGGGCATACATGTCCACTGCCCGGAGCACCGCCTCGCGCTGCTCGCGCGCGTAACGGGCCTTCGCCTCAGGGGTGTTGGGCTTCTCGAACGACCACGTCTTCGGGCG
Source organism: Streptomyces vastus (assembly GCF_039532825.1). NCBI lineage: Bacteria > Bacillati > Actinomycetota > Actinomycetes > Kitasatosporales > Streptomycetaceae > Streptomyces > Streptomyces vastus. Next base: position 165,855 of record NZ_BAAASJ010000003.1, on the reverse strand, counting down.
GCCCATCAGGAGCGCGGGGAAGCGTCCGAGCAGACCGCGCTCGCCCATGCTCCGCAGGATCCAGAAGACGTCGTTGGCACTCGGCATGTCCTCGGATGTCTCCAGGAACAGCACACAGCCGTCGTACACGGAGGGATCGCGGGCGATCTCACGGTCCGCCATCAGCAGCCAGGACAGGATCTCGATGTTGCCGCCCCAGGAGCGCGCCTCGATAACACGCTCTGGGCGGTGCCAGGTCCAGCCGCCACCGGGCTCGGTCTGCGGTTCGGAGGCGAAGGTCTCCGGGGCGTCCCATGGAAGGTCGATGTCACGGAAACGCTCGGCGGGCCTGACTTCGTACTCGCCGGAGGTGAAGAGCGCGGCCCGCAGCGACTCCGCGGTCAGCGCGTGCATGGCGCCCGGCCGGCCGAGTTCGCACATCACGCTCGCGCCGTGATAGGCGACGATCCCGGTGTTGTGCAGATACACGAGCAGGTTCGTGTTGTCGCTCATGCCGAAGAACGGCTTCGGGTTCGCACGGATCAACTCCCGGTCCAGCAGCGGCAGTACGGTGATCTGGTCGTCGCCGCCAATCGACGCGATGACCGCCTTGACCGTCGGATCGGCGAACGCCGCGTGGATGTCGTCGGCCCGCGCCTGAGGTGTCGCGCCCATCGTGCGGGTCGTCGGGTACTCGACCGGCTCGAGGCCGTACTCCTTGCGCAGCCGCTCCAGGCCCAACTCGTAGGGGAGCGGGAAGAGGCCCGGGAGCCCCGCGGACGGCGAGATGACGGCGATCCGGTCGCCGGGTGACGGCTCGGGCGGATAGCTCGGTGGCGTCATGACCGGAGCGTACGAGCCGTCCCCGCTCCGGCGCACCGTGATAAACCGAGACTGAGCAGCAGACCTGAACGGCGCCCTTGGGCGACGGCTCAGCCGACAGGACCGGAGGAACAGTGCCCCGCACCCTCGCCAACGCCCCGATCATGATCCTCAACGGCCCCAACCTGAACCTCCTGGGTCAGCGCCAGCCGGAGATCTACGGCTCCGACACGCTCGCCGACGTCGAGGCGATGTGCGCCAAGGCGGCGGCCACGTACGGCGGCACGGTGGACTTCCGCCAGTCCAACCACGAGGGCGAGCTGGTCGACTGGATCCATGAGGCCCGCCTGAACCATGTCGGCATCGTGATCAATCCGGGCGCCTACTCGCACACCTCCGTCGCGATCCTGGACGCCCTCAACACCTGTGACGACATGCCCGTGTTGGAGGTCCACATCTCCAACATCCACAAGCGCGAGGAGTTCCGGCACCACTCGTACGTCTCGCTCCGCGCCGACGGGGTCATCGCGGGCTGCGGCGTGCAGGGATACGTGTTCGGGGTGGAGCGGGTCGTGGCGCTGGTGGGAGCGGGGCGCGCGGAGGCCTGACGCGTGGGCCGCGGGCCGTCCGGGGGCGGGCTCGCGGCCCCGTCACACCACGGTGGTGGCCGGCCGCCGGACGTCGACCGACCGCCGCCGTGATGGGCCGCCGGCCCGAGGGCGGGGATCGGGTGGCCGGCGGCCCCTCCGCTCAGGAGCGTCTTCCTGCGCGGGCTGCCTCCAGTGGACCGCGCCGCCGCGTGCGCCGGGAGCGCGTGCGTGACACCGGCGCGTGCGCTCGGTTCACACGGGGCGCGCGACGGCGCGCGCCCGCGAAACGCGGGTCCCCGCCGGACGAGTCACGAATGCCAACGCCCGCCCGACACCAAGCTGTTCATCAACTCACCGTCGGCACCGGGCAGTTCACCAGCCACGCGCGTGCCACTCCGGCAGATGCGGCCGCTCCGCGCCCAGTGTCGTGTCGTTGCCGTGCCCCGGGTAGACCCATGTCTCGTCCGGGAGCACATCGAAAATCTTCGTCTCGACATCGTGGATCAGGCTGGCGAACGCCTTTGGATCCTTCCGGGTGTTGCCGACGCCACCCGGGAAAAGACAGTCGCCCGTGAACACATGAGGATGCCCATGCGGATCGTCGTAGACGAGCGCGATCGAGCCGGGCGTGTGTCCCACCAGATGGCGCGCGGTCAGCTCCACGCGCCCCACCCGGATCGTGTCGCCGTCGTCGACCAGGACGTCGGTCGCTACGGGGATGCCCTCAGCGTCGTCCCGACCCGCGTACGTACGCGCACCGGTGGCCGCCACGACCTCCGCGAGCGCCTGCCAGTGGTCGCCGTGCTGGTGGGTGGTGACCACGGACGCGATGCCGTCGGCGCCGATCAGCGTGAGCAGCGTCCCGGCGTCGTTGGCCGCGTCGATCAGGAGCTGCTCGTCGGTGGCCCGGCAGCGCAGCAGATAGGCGTTGTTGTCCATCGGGCCGACCGCGACCTTGGAGATCATCAGGTCCTGCAACTCGTGCACATGCGCAGGGCCGCCGACCTTCACCGCTCCGCTGTACGTCATGTTCCTCAGCCTATAGCGGGGGGAGTGCGGGGAGCGGCCCGCCCTCGGTGCTCAGTGCGGAACCGTCGCGGCGGCCGCAGAGCCAGCCGAGGAGGTCGGCCTGGCGCCCCGTGACGGTGATCTCCGGCTCGGTTGCCACTCTTCCCGTGCTCCACGCGCGCGTGCCTTCCGTGATGCGTGTGGGCGGCACTTCTGGATGCGCGGTGAAGCGCTCGGCGAGGAAGTCGATCTCCCGCTCCGTGAAATCCTCCGGCAGGTCCTCCAGCTCGTACCCGATTCCCAGATCCACGTGATGCAGCTCCACCTCGACCCACCGCCGGAACGGCACCCGGGATGCCGCGTCGGTGACCCCGTTGCGCAGCTCCACCGTGCGGGACCAGTCCGCGGGCGCGGCGCCCGTCGCCTGGAAGCGGGCCGCGCTCTCGCGTACGTCGGCCAGCTGGATGTTCAGCGGCCGTGGCGCGTCCCGCTCGATGTCGGTGTCGCGGGCGTCCGCGGAGGCGTACATGGGGCGCCCTTCGAGGACGTTCACGAGAGCGTCCGCGTTGCGGGCGAGGTGGGCCAGGACATGGCCACGGCTCCAGCCGGGCAGCCGTGACGGCTCGGCCACGGAGGCGTTGTCGAGTTTGGCCGCTGCGGTGAGCAGCCGTTCGGTCGCGTCACGTACAGACGCCAGGTCGCGCACATGATCGTTCATGGCAACGACCCTAGCTCCGCCGCACGTTCGGGTGAAGGTGGTGGACCGCCCCTGCAAATCGAATGCGCGTGCTATAGGCTCGGGCGCGGCGTCGGGCATGCTGGATGGCCCGGGATTGTTACCAACCAGGGAAACCAACCGGCGCTGTCAGTGGCTCCCCCTAGTCTGAAAAAAGACGGGGCCCCGCCCCTGTCACTTCTCTAAAGAAAGGTGCGGACCGGCGTGGCCGACCGTCTCATCGTCCGTGGGGCGCGCGAGCACAACCTCAAGAACGTCTCGCTCGACCTCCCGCGCGACTCGCTCATCGTCTTCACGGGTCTGTCCGGGTCGGGCAAGTCCTCGCTCGCGTTCGACACGATCTTCGCCGAGGGACAGCGGAGGTACGTCGAGTCGCTGTCCTCGTACGCCCGGCAGTTCCTCGGGCAGATGGACAAACCGGATGTCGACTTCATCGAGGGCCTGTCGCCGGCTGTCTCCATCGACCAGAAGTCGACCTCGCGCAACCCGCGCTCGACGGTCGGCACCATCACCGAGGTCTACGACTACTTGCGCCTGCTCTTCGCGCGCATCGGCAAGCCGCACTGCCCCGAGTGCGGTCGCCCCATCTCACGCCAGTCGCCGCAGGCGATCGTCGACAAGGTCCTGGAGCTGCCCCAGGGGAGCCGTTTCCAGGTCCTGTCGCCACTGGTGCGTGAGCGCAAGGGCGAGTTCGTCGACCTCTTCGGTGATCTCCAGACCAAGGGGTACAGCCGGGCCCGGGTCGACGGAGAGACGATCCAGCTCTCCGAACCGCCGAAGCTGAAGAAGCAGGAGAAGCACACCATCGAGGTGGTCGTCGACCGCCTCACTGTGAAGGAGGGCGCCAAGCGCCGCCTCACGGACTCCGTGGAGACCGCGCTCGGCCTGTCCGGGGGCATGGTCGTCCTCGACTTCGTCGACCTTCCCCAGGATGACCCCGAGCGCGAGCGCATGTACTCGGAGCACCTCTACTGCCCGTACGACGACCTGTCCTTCGAAGAGCTGGAGCCCCGCTCCTTCTCCTTCAACTCGCCCTTCGGCGCCTGCCCGGAGTGCACGGGTATCGGTACACGCATGGAAGTCGACCCCGAGCTGATCGTCCCCGACGAGGAGAAGTCCCTCGACGAGGGAGCCATCCACCCCTGGTCGCACGGGCACACCAAGGACTACTTCGGGCGTCTGATCGGAGCCCTCGCGGACGCGTTGGGATTCCGGACCGACATCCCCTTCGCGGGCCTCCCGCAGCGCGCCAAGAAGGCCCTCCTGCACGGGCACAAGACGCAGATCGAGGTGCGGTACAGAAACCGCTACGGCCGCGAGCGCGTCTACACCACGCCCTTCGAAGGGGCCGTCCCCTTTGTGAAGCGGCGGCACAGCGAGGCCGAGAGCGACGCGAGCCGCGAGCGCTTCGAGGGCTATATGCGTGAGGTGCCCTGCCCCACCTGTGAGGGCACACGCCTGAAGCCCCTCATCCTCGCGGTCACCGTTCTCGGGAAGTCGATCGCCGAGGTCTCCGCGATGTCCATCAGCGACTGCGCGGAATTCCTGGGCGAGATGAAGCTCAACGCGCGCGACAAGAAGATCGCCGAGCGGGTCCTGAAGGAGGTCAACGAACGGCTGCGCTTCCTCGTCGACGTAGGCCTCGACTACCTCTCGCTGAACCGGGCGGCGGGCACCCTCTCCGGCGGCGAGGCCCAGCGCATCCGACTGGCCACCCAGATCGGCTCCGGCCTCGTAGGCGTCCTGTACGTCCTGGACGAGCCCTCCATCGGACTGCATCAGCGCGACAACCACCGCCTCATCGAGACTCTGGTCCGGCTGCGCGACATGGGCAACACACTCATCGTCGTCGAACACGACGAGGACACGATCAAGGTCGCCGACTGGGTCGTGGACATCGGTCCTGGCGCGGGGGAACACGGCGGCAAGGTCGTGCACAGCGGCCCCCTGAAGGAGCTGCTGGCCAACCCCGAGTCGGTGACCGGGCAGTATCTGGCGGGCAAGAAGGAGATCGCACTCCCGGAGATCCGCCGCCCCGCCGACCCGGTCCGCAAGCTCACGGTGCACGGCGCCCGCGAGAACAACCTCCAGGACATCGACGTGTCCTTCCCTCTGGGCGTCCTCACGGCGGTCACGGGCGTCTCGGGCTCCGGAAAGTCGACGCTCGTCAACGACATCCTCTACACACACCTGGCCCGCGAGCTGAACGGTGCTCGGAACGTTCCCGGACGGCACACGCGCGTGGACGGCGACGACCTCGTCGACAAGGTCGTACACGTCGACCAGTCGCCCATCGGCCGCACGCCCCGGTCGAACCCGGCGACGTACACCGGAGTCTTCGATCACGTCCGCAAGCTGTTCGCCGAGACGACCGAGGCGAAGGTCCGCGGCTACATGCCGGGGCGCTTCTCCTTCAACGTCAAGGGCGGTCGCTGCGAGAACTGCTCCGGTGACGGCACGATCAAGATCGAGATGAACTTCCTGCCGGACGTGTATGTCCCCTGCGAGGTCTGCCACGGGGCGCGCTACAACCGGGAGACACTGGAGGTCCACTACAAGGGCAAGTCCATCTCCGAGGTCCTGGACATGCCCATCGAGGAGGCCCACGGCTTCTTCGAGGCCGTGCCCGCGATCGCGCGCCACTTGAAGACCCTCAACGACGTCGGTCTCGGCTATGTGCGACTCGGTCAGCCCGCACCGACGCTCTCCGGCGGCGAGGCCCAGCGCGTGAAGCTGGCCTCCGAACTCCAGAAGCGGTCGACGGGACGAACGGTCTACGTACTCGACGAGCCGACCACCGGTCTGCACTTCGAGGACATCAGCAAGCTGATCTCGGTCCTCTCGGACCTGGTCGACAAGGGCAACACGGTCATCGTCATCGAGCACAACCTCGACGTCATCAAGACCGCGGACTGGGTCGTCGACATGGGCCCCGAGGGCGGAAACGGTGGCGGCCTCGTCATCGCCGAGGGCACGCCCGAGCAGGTCGCGGGGGTACCGGCGAGCCACACCGGCAAGTTCCTGCGCGAGATCCTGCAGCCGGAGAAGATCAGCGATGCGTCGGGTTCGGCGAAGGCACCGGCGAAGGCCGGGGGCCGCCGGAAGGCGACGGCGCGCTCCGCTGGGAGGGCGGTTTGAAGCTGCGGGTTCGCGACGGGCAGACGACGCACCGGCCCACGTCCCCTCCCGCCGGTGGGCGAGTGCGGGCACGTGGGGGTGCGGGCTTTTACTGAAGGGGCGCCATATCGCAACGGACTTCGGCAAGTTCGCCTAGAAGCCGTCCACCTCATGTGCGTACGGAGGTTCCGCGCCCGCCCGTGAGCAGGTGATGGCCGCCGCACGCGCCGCGTACCGGAGCAGCTCGCTCCAGCCTTCGGCGCCCAGGCCCGCCAATGCCGTCGCGGACAGGGCGTCGCGGGCGGTGAGGCCGTGCAGCAGGGCGGCGTTGACCGTGTCGCCGGCGCCGATGGTGTCGACCACGTCGACCCGTTCACCCGGCACGGAGTGCTCCGCGCCGTCGCGGGTGAAGACCGTCAGGCCGTCGCCGCCGCGCGTGACCACGATGGCAGCCGGGCCCGACGCCAGCCACTCGCGCGGGGTGCCGCCGAGCCAGTCCGCGTCCTCCTCTGACACTTTGAGCAGCGACACCGAGGGCAGCCAGCTTTTGAACCGGGCCCGGTAGGCGTCCGCGTCGGAGATCAGCACTGAGCGGATGTTCGGGTCGAGCGCGGTGAACACGCCCTGCGCGGACGCGACCCGCATCAGCTCCTCGTACGCACTCGCGCCCGGCTCCAGCACCAGCGAACAGGTGCCGAAGGACACCGCCCTTGTCCCGGGCGGGAGTTGGTCCGGAGCCGAGAACAGCCGGTCCGCGGTGCCTTCGACGTAGAACGAGTAACGGGCCGAGCCGTCCGTGCCGATCGACGCGACAGCGAGGGTCGTCGGCTCCGCGCCCCGCTGCACCGACGACACGTCGACATTTGCCTCGCGCAGCCCGTCTAGCAGGGCCTCGCCGAAGGCGTCGGACGACACCCGGGAGCAGAAGGCGGCGGGGGAGCCGAGGCGGCCCAGCGCCACCGCCGTGTTGTACGGGCCGCCGCCGCGGCGCGGATCGAGTCCCGCGAGCGCGCCCGCCTCCTGCGGCACCAGATCGATCAGGGCCTCACCGGCGACGACGATCACGAGTCGGGTCCTTTCTCGGGGCAGCCGCACGAGGTGCGGTGAACGAAGGCGGAGGGCAGCCGGAGCGTACGGGCCGGACGGCCGGGGGAGGCCAGCCGCTCCAGGAGCAGCCGTACGGCCTGAGCCCCGATCTCCTTGCTGGGCTGGGAGATCGCGGTGAGCCGGGGCGAGAAGAGGTCCGCCCAGGAGAAGTCGTCGAAACAGCACAGGGCCACGTCATCGGGCACGGACAGACCCCGCTCCCGCAGGGCTCGCAGTGCGCCGATGGTCATGGCGTTGTTCGCGGTGACGAGTGCCGTCGGCGGCGCCGGGAGGGACAGCAGGTCGCCGGTCGCGCGCTCGGCACCCTCCGCCTCCGAGCTGCCACAGACCACGAGACGTTCGTCGAACGGGAGCCCCGCGTACGCGAGCCCGTGACGGTAACCCGAGATCCGCTCACTCGTGGTGCTGAGCCCCGGCAGACCGCCGACCAGGCCGATCCTCTTGTGGCCCAGCTCGGCGAGATGCGTGACCAGATTCCTGACGGGCTCGGCGTTCTCCGCGCAGACCTGGTCGAACGTGAAGCCGGGCGCCGCGGTCTCGTCGACCAGCCGGTCCAGGAACACCGTCGGTACGTCATGCCGCCTGAGGTAGCCGATGAGCTGGTCCGGATGCACCGACGGCGCGACGATCATGCCGTCCACCCGCCGCTCGTGCAGCAGTTGGACCACCTTGCGCTCGTGCTCCGGATCGTCGTGGGGGTCCGCGATCAGCAGGCTGTACCCCTGCTCCAGGGCACCGGCCTCGACACCCTGCAAGATCTCCGTGAAGTACGGATTGCTGATCGCCGACACCGCGAGCCCGATGGACCGGGTGCGCGCCGTGACCAGGGATCTCGCCAGCGAGTTGGGCGTGTAGCCGAGCTCGTCGATGGCGTCGAGCACCGCCTGGCGGGTGGCGGGCCGCACTGTGCGGGTGTTGTTGAGGACGTGCGAGACCGTCGCGACGGAAACGCCCGCGCTGCGGGCCACGTCGACCATGGTCGCCATGTGGTGCCTCCTCCCACCCTCGCCCCGGCCGACCAGCCGGGCGCTGTCTGGACGGACCGTACCTCATGGGACGGCAGACGTAAACGCTTGCGCAAACGATTACGTAAGCGTTTGCGCAACCCTTTACGCGAACGCTTACGCAATCGTTTACGTCAGCATTTACGTCCAGCCCTGCGCCGCCCCGCCCCGCCCCCCAGAAGCGCCTCAGCCGCTCGCTGTCACTCCCAGTCCCACCCGATCCCCACGATCCCCGACCGCACCCGCGGCTCGACCATGTGAACCGATCGATGGTGCCCGCTGAGCGTCAGTTCCTGGCGGCCGCTGCGCGGCGCCGCCGCGGAGTGCTGGGTAAAGCGGTGGCAGCGCACGGGCAGTGCGTCCTCGGCGAACCGCACCTCCAGGGCGTACTGCCCGCCCGGGGAGCCGAAGTCGCGGACGTACTCCCTGGACGCGCCGGCCGTGCCGTCCTCGACGCCGTAGCGGAACAGGCAGGTGTCGCCGATCCGCAGTCGAGTGTCGAAGAGCAGCTCCGCCACGAGCACCCCGGTGTCGTGGTGCCAACGCACCCGTCCCGTACGGCAGTTCTCCAGGGCATGCACGGTCATGTGCTCCGGTGCGCACCCCGGGTCGCCGTGGTGGACGGCCACATAGCGGTCGATGCCGTCCTTGTGGGCGCGCACGATGTGCTGCGAATCGTGCTCCGACAGCTCCCGGCGTGAGCCGATCCGCACCCGCTCGTGCCGGCCGAGCATGTGCAGTCCACTGTCGAGTGACGCTCCCAGCTCGGCGAGCAGCTTCTCCAGGGCGCCCGAGGCCTCCACCCGGGAGCGGTACGAACGGGCCGCGGGGTGTGCCGGACCGGGGCGCTCCTCGGCCTGGGCGAGCAGTCGTACCAGCGACTCGTCGGGCAGTTGGAGGATCTCCTCCAGGGCGCGTACGGCCCGCAGCGACTCGGGGCGCTGCGGGCGGCGGGCGCCCTGCTGCCAGTAGCTCAGGCTCGTCACGCCGACCTTGACCCCGTACCGCGACAGATGATGCTGGACGCGCTGCAGCGGCAGTCCGCGGGCGGCGATCGCGGCGCGCAGGGCCACATGGAAGGGGCCGTCCCGCAGGGCGGTCTCCAGTTCGGCCGTGTCGACGTCCGCGTGCTGTATGCCGTGCCGCATGCAGGAGCCCTTCTGTGAATGCCGAGGTTTACGGCCCCAAGTCATCCCGCATTGAAGCGTGTTGATCATGACCGGGCAACACTTGGCGCCCAGCGGTCAAAACTCGGCAACTCCCGGCAGAGTCCTGTCCACAGGGGCGCAGAGGCTCCGTCCACAGGACCGCCGCGGTGTCACACCACGCCAGTAGGGTGTGAGACATGGCCGACCCCTCCAGCTACCGCCCCAAGCCGGGGCAGATCCCCGACTCGCCGGGGGTCTACAGGTTCCGCGACGAGCACCGCCGGGTGATCTACGTCGGAAAGGCGAAGAGCCTGCGCCAGCGCCTGTCCAGCTACTTCCAGGACCTGGCGGGCCTCCACCCGCGTACGCGCACCATGGTGACGACGGCCGCGTCGGTGGAGTGGACGGTGGTGTCCACGGAGGTCGAGGCGCTGCAGCTGGAGTACTCCTGGATCAAGGAGTTCGACCCCCGGTTCAACGTCAAGTACCGCGACGACAAGAGCTACCCGTACCTCGCGGTGACGATGAACGAGCAGTTTCCGCGGGTTCAGGTTATGCGCGGCCAGAAGCGCAAGGGCGTGCGCTACTTCGGCCCGTACGGGCATGCGTGGGCGATCCGCGACACCGTGGACCTCCTGCTGCGGGTCTTCCCCGTCCGCACCTGCTCCGCCGGCGTGTTCAAGAACGCCGAGCGCACCGGCCGCCCCTGTCTGCTCGGCTACATCGGCAAGTGCACGGCCCCCTGCGTCGAGCGGATCTCCGCCGAGGACCATCGTCAACTCGCCGAGGAGTTCTGCGACTTCATGGCCGGCCGCACAGGGACGTACATCCGCCGTCTGGAGCGGCAGATGACGGACGCGGCCGAGGAGATGGAGTACGAGCGGGCGGCCCGCCTCCGCGACGACATCGAGGCTCTCAAGAAGGCCATGGAGAAGAACGCGGTCGTGCTCGCCGACGCGACCGACGCCGATCTGATGGCGGTCGCCGAGGACGAGCTGGAAGCAGCGGTGCAGATCTTCCACGTGCGGGGCGGACGGGTGCGCGGCCAGCGAGGCTGGGTGACGGACAAGGTGGAGGCCGTCACCACCGCGGATCTCGTCGAGCACGCCCTCCAGCAGTTGTACGGCGAGGAGAGGGGCGACTCCGTGCCCAAGGAGGTGCTCGTCCCGGCACTGCCCGATCCCGTCGAGCCCGTCCAGGAGTGGCTGACCACGCGCCGGGGCTCCAATGTCTCGTTGCGCATCCCGCAGCGCGGCGACAAGAAGGCCCTCATGGAGACGGTGCAGCGCAACGCCCTCCAGGCACTCGGGCTGCACAAGACCAAGCGCGCCTCCGACCTGACCACCCGCTCGCGCGCTCTGGAGGAGATCGCCCAGGCCCTCGACCTGGACAGCGCGCCCCTGCGGATCGAGTGCTACGACATCTCTCACCTCCAGGGCGACGACGTCGTGGCCTCCATGGTGGTCTTCGAGGACGGCCTCCAGCGCAAGAGCGAGTACCGCCGCTTCCAGATCAAGGGCTTCGCCGGCCAGGACGACGTCCGCTCCATGCACGAAGTGATCACCCGCCGCTTCAAGCGCTACCTCGCCGAGAAGGAGAAGACCGGCGAGTGGGCGGACGGGGAAAACGCGCTCACCGAGGACGACGGCCGGCCCAAGCGGTTCGCGTATCCGCCGCAGCTGGTCGTCGTCGACGGCGGGCAGCCTCAGGTCGCGGCCGCCCAGAAGGCGCTGGACGAGCTCGGTATCGACGACATCGCCGTGTGCGGCCTCGCCAAGCGCCTCGAAGAGGTCTGGCTGCCCGGCGATGACGACCCGGTGGTGCTCCCACGGACCAGCGAAGGGCTCTATCTTCTTCAGCGTGTACGCGACGAGGCGCACCGCTTCGCGATCACCTACCAGCGCACAAAGAGGGCCAAGCGCTTCAGGGCGAGCCCGCTGGACGATGTGCCGGGCCTCGGCGAGACGCGCAAACAGGCGCTGATCAAGCACTTCGGTTCGGTGAAGAAGCTGCGATCCGCGACCGTCGAGCAGATCTGCGAGGTCCCCGGCATAGGCGTTAAGACGGCCGAGGTGATCGCCGTGGCCCTCGCCGAGGCGACCCCGGCCGCACCCGCCGTGAACACGGCGACTGGAGAGATCATGGAAGACGAGGAATACGAGGCGGACCCAGTACCCGACACGACGGAGGGTTCCGCTCAGGAGCCCGTATCCGCGGGCGCCTCGAACGAGCGACGGGGGCAGGAACCATGAGTGAGCAGGACCGGCAAGGCACCGGGCGCACAGCCGAACAGGAAGCCGGGCGTACGGCGGAACACGAGAAACCGCCGAAGGCGGCGAGCGATGATCACTCGCAGCCCGAAGCGAGCAAGCAAGCGGGCGAGCAAGCGCCCGAAGCGGGCCGTCAAGACGGAGCACAAGTGAGTACGGGTATCGAAACAGCCGGGGTCCCCGATGCGGCCATCCCCGAGCTGGTGATCATCTCCGGTATGTCCGGCGCGGGCCGGTCGACCGCCGCCAAGTGTCTGGAGGACCTCGGCTGGTTCGTAGTCGACAACCTCCCGCCCGCGCTGATCCCCACCATGGTGGAGCTCGGCGCCCGCTCCCAGGGCAACGTCGCCAGGATCGCGGTCGTCGTCGACGTACGGGGGCGCCGCTTCTTCGACAACCTCCGTGAGTCCCTCGCCGACCTGGAGTCCAAGAGCGTCACGCGGCGGATCGTCTTCCTGGAGTCCTCCGACGACGCCCTGGTGCGCCGTTTCGAGTCCGTGCGCCGCCCGCACCCCCTCCAGGGCGACGGCCGGATCGTCGACGGCATCGCCGCCGAGCGCGAGCTGTTGCGCGAACTGCGAGGCGACGCCGACCTGGTGATCGACACCTCCAGCCTGAACGTGCACGAGCTGCGCGCCAAGATGGACGCCCAGTTCGCCGGCGAGGAGGAGCCCGAGCTGCGGGCCACCGTCATGTCCTTCGGCTTCAAGTACGGCCTTCCGGTCGACGCCGACCTGGTCGTGGACATGCGGTTCCTGCCCAACCCGCACTGGGTCCCGGAGCTGCGCCAGTACACCGGCCTCAACGAAGAGGTCGCGGCATACGTCTTCAACCAGCCCGGTGCCAAGGAGTTCCTCGACCGGTACGCCGAGTTGCTGCGCCTCGTCCAGGCCGGCTACCGCCGCGAGGGCAAGCGCTATGTGACCATCGCCGTCGGCTGCACCGGAGGCAAGCACCGCTCCGTCGCGATGTCGGAGAAGCTCGCCGCCCGTCTGGTGTCCGAGGGAGTGGAGACGGTCGTCGTCCACCGGGACGTGGGCCGCGAATGACGGGTCGTTCTCTGCGACTGAGCAGGCTGCGCCGAGTCGGCACCGAAGGCCAGGGCGGCAAGCCCGCCGAGGCGCGCGGCGGCAAGCCGCGCCGCCGGGGCACGCAGCCCAAGGTCGTCGCGCTCGGCGGCGGTATGGGCCTTTCCGCCTCGCTCGCCGCCCTGCGTCGCATCACCGGCGACCTCACCGCGGTCGTCACGGTCGCCGACGACGGCGGCTCCAGCGGCCGTCTCCGCGACGAGCTGGGTGTGCTCCCGCCCGGCGATCTGCGCAAGGCTCTCGCCGCGCTGTGCGGCGACGACGACTGGGGCCAGACCTGGGCCCGTGTCATCCAGCACCGCTTCCAGTCCCAGGGCGAACTGCACGAGCACGCGGTCGGCAATCTGCTGATCGTCGCCCTCTGGGAGCAACTGGGCGACCACGTTCAGGCCCTGGACCTGGTCGGCAGGCTCCTGGGCGCGCAGGGGCGCGTGCTGCCCATGTCCGCCGTGCCCCTGGAGCTCCAGGCCCTCGTCAAGGGCCACGATCCGGAGCGGCCCGAGGACATCGAGACGGTACGCGGCCAGGCCACCGTCGCTCTGACGACCGGCGAAGTGCAATCGGTGCACCTCGTGCCGCACGACCCGCCCGCCGTCCCCGAGGCCGTCGCGGCGGTCCTCGACGCGGACTGGGTGGTCCTCGGCCCCGGCTCCTGGTTCTCCTCGGTGATCCCGCATCTCCTCGTGCCCGATCTCCTCGACGCACTCACGGAGACGAAGGCGCGCCGGGTGCTCTCCTTGAACCTCGCCCCGCAGCCGGGAGAAACCGAGGGCTTCTCCCCGCAGCGTCATTTGGAGGTTTTGGGACGACACGCCCCTAAACTCGCCCTGGACGTGGTACTGGCCGACGAGGCCGCCGTGCCCGACCGCGATTTACTCACCGAAGCCGCCCAGCGGTTCGGGGCCGCGGTCGAGCTGGCGCCGGTGGCCCGCACCGACGGATCTCCGAGGCACGATCCGGAGCTGTTGGCCGCCGCGTACGACCGTATTTTTCGGATGCATGGAAGGATCGGCCCATGGCGATGACGGCAGCGGTGAAGGATGAGATCTCCCGGCTCCCCGTCACCCGGACCTGCTGCAGAAAGGCGGAGGTCTCCTCCCTTCTGCGGTTCGCCGGCGGCCTCCACCTGGTGAGCGGCCGCATCGTGATCGAGGCGGAGCTGGACACCGCGATGGCGGCGCGCCGCCTCAAGCGGGACGTCCTGGAGATCTTCGGCCACGGCTCCGAGCTGATCGTGATGGCTCCCGGGGGCCTGCGCCGCGGCTCCCGCTATGTCGTCCGAGTGGTTGCCGGCGGCGACCAGCTGGCCCGTCAGACGGGGCTCGTCGACGGCCGGGGCCGGCCGATCCGCGGGCTGCCCCCGCAAGTGGTCTCGGGCGCCACCTGTGACGCAGAGGCGGCCTGGCGCGGGGCGTTCCTGGCGCACGGCTCGCTGACCGAGCCGGGCCGCTCGTCCTCTCTGGAGGTGACCTGCCCGGGACCAGAGGCGGCGCTCGCGCTGGTCGGCGCGGCCCGGCGGCTCCAGATCGCCAGCAAGGCCCGTGAGGCGCGGGGCGTGGACAAGGTGGTCGTCCGTGACGGTGACGCTATCAGCGCGCTGTTGACCCGCCTCGGCGCCCACGAGGCCGTGCTGGCCTGGGAGGAACGCCGGATGCGCCGCGAGGTGCGCGCCACGGCGAACCGTCTCGCCAACTTCGACGACGCCAACCTGCGCCGCTCCGCCCGCGCCGCCGTCGCCGCCGGAGCCCGTGTGCAGCGCGCCCTGGAGATCCTCGGCGACGAGGTGCCCGAGCACCTTGCCGCCGCAGGACGGCTGCGCATGGAGCACAAGCAGGCCTCCCTGGAGGAGCTGGGCGCGCTCGCCGACCCGCCGCTGACCAAGGACGCCGTCGCGGGCCGTATCCGCAGACTGCTCGCCATGGCCGACAAGCGGGCCCAGGACCTGGGAATCCCGGGGACGGAGTCCACCCTCTCCGAGGAACTGGCCGACAATCTGGTGGGCTGACCGCACGGCCCCGACGCAGGTCCCCACGGCCCCCTACGGGCCTCGATGCGCGGGCGGTCCGTACCCCTACTGGTGGGTACGGACGGCAGTGCCGTGTATGGGCCCTCGGATGTCACTCTGGGGGCCTCAGGGAGGTAGGGTCGTAGGCGGTCGGGGACATCCCATACAACTCGCCGGCATCTGAGCCGGCGTACCAACGAGGAGATCGGTTCGTGACGATCCGCGTAGGCATCAACGGCTTTGGCCGCATCGGTCGTAACTACTTCCGCGCGCTGCTGGAGCAGGGTGCAGACATCGAGATCGTGGCTGTCAACGACCTGGGTGACACCGCGACCACCGCTCACCTGCTGAAGTACGACACCATCCTGGGCCGCCTGAAGGCCGACGTGTCCCACACCGAGGACACCATCACCGTCGACGGCAGGACGATCAAGGTCCTCTCCGAGCGCAACCCCGCCGACATCCCCTGGGGCGAGCTGGGCGTCGACATCGTCATCGAGTCGACCGGCATCTTCACGAAGAAGGCCGACGCCGAGAAGCACATCGCGGGCGGCGCCAAGAAGGTCCTCATCTCGGCTCCGGCCAAGGACGAGGACATCACCATCGTGATGGGCGTCAACCAGGACAAGTACGACGCGGCCAAGCACCACGTCATCTCGAACGCTTCCTGCACCACCAACTGTGTGGCCCCGATGGCCAAGGTTCTCGACGAGAACTTCGGCATCGTCAAGGGCCTGATGACGACGGTGCACGCGTACACGAACGACCAGCGCATCCTGGACTTCCCGCACAAGGACCTGCGCCGCGCCCGTGCCGCCGCCGAGAACATCATTCCGACGACCACCGGTGCCGCCAAGGCCACCGCGCTGGTCCTTCCGCAGCTCAAGGGCAAGCTCGACGGCATCGCGATGCGCGTCCCGGTCCCGACGGGCTCGGCCACCGACCTCGTCGTGGAGCTGCAGCGCGAGGTCACCAAGGACGAGGTCAACGCCGCGTTCAAGAAGGCCGCGGACGACGGCGAGCTCAAGGGCTTCCTGTTCTACACCGAGGACGAGATCGTGTCCTCGGACATCGTCGGCGACCCGGCCTCCTGCACCTTCGACGCTTCCCTGACCATGGTCCAGGAGGGCAAGTCGGTGAAGATCCTCGGCTGGTACGACAACGAGTGGGGCTACTCCAACCGCCTCGTGGACCTCACGGTCTTCGTCGGCGGCCAGCTCTAAGTCCCAGAGCAAGCACGTTGATGTGAGCACAGGGCCCGGGCAGCGCGACGCCGCGCTGCCCGGGCTGTCTTTTGCGGCTGAACCGCCGCCGCTCTCGCGGACCTGGTTGATCGCCATCGTGGTTCCTCAATTGATGGCTGATCTCTTCGCGGGTAAAACATCAGAGCCCCACCCAGGAGTCACTCAATGAAGACGATCGACGAACTTCTCGCCGAAGGGGTCGACGGCAAGCGGGTCTTCGTGCGCGCCGACCTGAATGTGCCGCTGGCCGACGGACGTATCACCGACGACGGGCGTATCCGCGCCGTCCTGCCCACCGTCAAGGCCCTCGCGGAGGCGGGCGCCAAGGTGGTCGTCGCCTCGCATCTGGGCCGTCCCAAGGGTGCCCCGGACCCGGCGTTCTCGCTGCTGCCCGCCGCCGAGCGGCTCGGTGAACTCCTCGGCGCGCCTGTCGCGTTCGCCCAGGACACCGTCGGCCCCGCCGCCCACGACGCCGTGAACGGCCTGGAGCCCGGGCAGGTCGCGGTCATCGAGAACCTGCGCTTCAACGCCGGTGAGACGTCGAAGGACGACACCGAGCGCGGCGAGTTCGCGGACCAGCTCGCGGCCCTGGCCGATGTCTACGTAGGCGACGGTTTCGGCGCGGTGCACCGCAAGCACGCCTCCGTGTACGACCTCCCGGCGCGCCTGCGGCACTACGCCGGATACCTCATCGCCACCGAAGTCGGTGTCCTGAAGAAGCTCACCGAGGACGTCAAGCGCCCCTATGTCGTCGCGCTCGGCGGCGCCAAGGTCTCCGACAAGCTCGCCGTCATCGACCAGCTGCTCGGCAAGGCCGACCGGCTGCTGATCGGCGGAGGCATGGCGTACACCTTCCTCAAGGCCAAGGGGTACGAGATCGGCAGCTCTCTCCTTCAGGAGGACCAGATCCCGGCCGTCATCGAGTACATCGAGCGCGCCGAGAAGTCTGGTGTCGAGCTGGTCCTGCCCGTCGACGCACTGGTCGGGTCCGAGTTCCCGGACCTGAAGACCAAGGCCCCGGCCAATCCCGCCACCGTCGCCGCGGACGCCATCCCGGCCGACCAGATGGGCCTGGACATCGGTCCGGAGTCCCGCAAGCTGTACGCCTCGAAGCTCGCCGACGCCGCCACCGTCTTCTGGAACGGTCCCATGGGCGTCTTCGAGCACCCCGACTACGCCGAGGGCACCAAGTCGGTCGCCCAGGCCCTTCTCGACTCCCCGGCCTTCACGGTCGTCGGCGGTGGCGACTCCGCCGCGGCCGTTCGCATCCTGGGCTTCGACGAGACGGCATTCGGCCACATTTCGACCGGTGGCGGCGCCTCCCTCGAATACCTCGAGGGCAAGACGCTCCCCGGCCTCGCCGCACTGGAGGACTGACCCCTGATGGCTGCATCTAACTTCTCTGGGCGCACGCCGCTGATGGCGGGCAACTGGAAGATGAACCTCAACCACCTCGAGGCCATCGCCCACGTCCAGAAGCTCGCCTTCGCCCTGGCCGACAAGGACTACGAGGCCGTCGAGGTCGCCGTCCTGGCACCCTTCACCGACCTGCGCTCCGTGCAGACCCTGGTCGACGGCGACAAGCTCAAGATCAAGTACGGCGCCCAGGACGTCTCGGCGCACGACTCCGGCGCCTACACCGGCGAGATCTCCGCCCCGATGCTGGCCAAGCTGAAGTGCACCTACGTGGCGGTCGGCCACTCCGAGCGCCGGCAGTACCACAACGAGACCGACGAGCTCTGCAACGCCAAGGTCAAGGCCGCCTTCAAGCACGGTCTCACGCCGATCCTGTGCGTCGGTGAGGAACTGGAGGTCCGCGAGGCGGGCAACCACGTCGCGCACACGCTCGCCCAGGTCGAGGGCGCCCTCAAGGACGTACCGGCCGAGCAGGTCGAGTCCATCGTGGTCGCGTACGAGCCTGTCTGGGCCATCGGCACCGGCAAGGTCTGCGGCGCCGACGACGCCCAGGAGGTCTGTGCGGCGATCCGTGGCAAGCTCGCCGAGCTGCATTCGCAGGAGCTGGCCGACCAGGTTCGCATCCAGTACGGCGGCTCTGTGAAGGCCGGGAACGTCGCCGAGATCATGGCGAAGCCCGACATCGACGGCGCTCTGGTCGGCGGCGCCTCGCTGGACGCCGACGAGTTCGTCAAGATCGTCCGCTTCCGCGACCAGTAAGTACCGGTCCGGTGACCAGTAAGTAGGCGCTGGCGGCGATACGTCGTACCCTTGCGGGGGCCGGGCGGCTTCGCTTATGAAGCTCCGGCCCCCGTCGTCCGTACAAGTCCGAGGAAGTTGGTCCAGCCGTGGTTATGGGGTTCTCGATCGCCCTGATCGTCTTCAGCCTGTTGCTGATGCTGCTGGTGCTGATGCACAAGGGGAAGGGCGGCGGTCTTTCCGACATGTTCGGTGGCGGCATGCAGTCGTCCGTCGGCGGCTCCTCGGTCGCCGAGCGAAACCTCGACCGCATCACCGTCGTGGTCGGTCTGTTGTGGGCCGCGTGCATCGTCGTGCTCGGCATCCTGATGAAGGTCACCAACTGATCAGCGGCTGACGTCGGTACGACAGCGCATCTTTCGCATAAAGCCCCATGTCCGGTACGCGCTCGCGAGCGCGGCCTATCATGGGGCTTGCGTCTTTGGGTGGGGTGTAACTCCAGTCACTGGACGCGCGTTGGCCCTTACGTACACTGAGGCGCTCGCAGCGAAGCGTCACGCCGACTCGCTTCGCGGCACCATTACGCAGGGAGTTACAACCGTGGCAAGTGGCAACGCGATCCGAGGAAGCCGGGTCGGGGCGGGGCCGATGGGCGAGGCCGAGCGCGGCGAGTCCGCGCCACGGCTGTGCGTCTCCTTCTGGTGCTCCAACGGACACGAGACGCAGCCGAGCTTCGCCAGCGACGCGCAGGTCCCCGAAACCTGGGACTGCCCGCGCTGCGGCTTTCCGGCCGGACAGGACCGGGAGAATCCGCCGGACCCGCCGCGCACCGAACCGTACAAAACGCACCTGGCGTACGTACGGGAGCGGCGCAGCGACGCGGACGGCGAGGCGATCCTCGCCGAGGCGCTCGCCAAACTGCGGGGTGAAATCTAGGACTTGAGAAACCGGCCGGGCACCCACGGGGACGGGCGCGGCCGGAGCTGTTGCGTGGCATCAAGGCCTGCTCCATTAGGTTGGAACCGGCAGCGGGGCAACGTACGCAGCAGGACAGGTTCGAAAGAAGGCTGAAGTCCCAGATGAACGCAGACAGCCGTACCCGGCTCAATCAGAAGCCCGAGTGGACCGCTCTGGCCAAGCATCGCGAGGAACTCGGCGAGGTGCGGCTGCGTGAGCTGTTCGCCGCGGACCCGGGGCGCGGCGCCGGATACACACTTCAGGTCGGCGATCTGCACGTCGACTACTCCAAGCATCTGGTCACCGACGAGACGCTGCGGCTGCTGCGTGAACTGGCTGCGGCGGCCGATGTGTTCGGGCTGCGGGACGCCATGTTCCGCGGCGAGAAGATCAACACGACCGAGAACCGCGCCGTGCTGCACACCGCGCTGCGCGCGACACGCGACGCGGTCATCGAGGTCGACGGCGAGAACGTCGTACCGGGTGTGCACGCCGTGCTCGACAGGATGGCCGACTTCGCCGACCGTGTCCGCTCGGGCGCGTGGACGGGGCACACCGGCAAGCGCATCCGCAATGTCGTCAACATCGGCATCGGCGGTTCGGATCTCGGTCCGGCGATGGCGTACGAAGTGCTGCGGTCCTTCACCGACCGAGAGTTGACCGTCCGCTTCGTGTCGAACGTGGACGGGGCCGATCTGCACGAGGCGGTACGGGACCTGGACCCGGCCGAGACGCTGTTCATCATCGCCTCGAAGACCTTCACCACCATCGAGACGATCACCAACGCGACCTCGGCGCGCAACTGGCTGCTGACCGAGCTGAAGGCGGACCAGGATGCGGTCGCAAAGCACTTTGTGGCTTTGTCGACGAACGCCGAGAAAGTGTCGGACTTCGGTATCGACACGGCCAACATGTTCGAGTTCTGGGACTGGGTCGGCGGCCGGTACTCGTACGACTCGGCGATCGGCCTTTCGCTGATGATCGCGATCGGTCCGGACTGGTTCCGCGAGATGCTGGACGGTTTCCGGCTCGTCGACGAGCACTTCCGTACCGCCCCCGCCGAGTCCAACGTGCCGCTGCTGCTCGGCCTCTTGGGCATCTGGTACGGCAACTTCCATGACGCGCAGTCGCACGCGGTGCTGCCGTACTCGCACTATCTTTCCAAGTTTACGGCGTACTTGCAGCAGTTGGACATGGAGTCCAACGGCAAGTCCGTGGGGCGCGACGGCGAGCCCGTGGAGTGGCAGACCGGGCCCGTCGTGTGGGGTACGCCGGGGACCAACGGGCAGCACGCGTACTACCAACTCATCCACCAGGGCACGAAGTTGATCCCGGCCGACTTCATCGGGTTCGCCGAGCCGGTCGCGGATCTGCTGCCGGGGCTTGTCGGCCAGCACGATCTGCTGATGGCCAACTTCTTCGCGCAGACGCAGGCGCTGGCCTTCGGTAAGACGCCCGACGAGGTGCGTGCGGAGGGGGTGCCCGAGGAGCTGGTGCCGCACAAGACGTTCCAGGGCAACCATCCGACGACCACGATCCTCGCGCGCGAGCTCACTCCGTCGGTGCTCGGCCAGTTGATCGCGCTCTACGAGCACAAGGTGTTCGTGCAGGGCGCCGTCTGGAACATCGACTCCTTCGACCAGTGGGGCGTCGAGCTCGGCAAGGTGCTCGCCAAGCGCGTCGAGC
Source organism: Streptomyces vastus (assembly GCF_039532825.1). Classification (NCBI taxonomy): domain Bacteria; kingdom Bacillati; phylum Actinomycetota; class Actinomycetes; order Kitasatosporales; family Streptomycetaceae; genus Streptomyces; species Streptomyces vastus. The sequence continues at coordinate 144,940 of NZ_BAAASJ010000003.1, read as the reverse complement.
CCGCGCTGACCGAGGGCGCAGAGGTGCCGGGCCTTGACGAGTCGACGAGGGCGCTGGTCGCCAAGTATCGGGAGATGCGCGGGCGTTGATGTCGTGCAGCAGGCCCTCCTTGCCGAGGCGCAGGGGCGCCCGGCGCCTCGGCAAGGGGGACAGTCTGCGACGGTCAGGCGACGGCGCTGAGCGTGTCCGCGAGCCTGCGGCGGCCGGCGCGTGCGGCGGGCAGGGCCGCGAGTGCGGCGGCACCCAGCACGGCGGCCGTACCGAACAGCAGCAGCAGAACGGGGGACGGCGCCCGGGCGATTCCGGCGCCGATCCCGCTCGACCGGCCCTGGGCGTCGATCAGCCAGTGCGCGAGGGGCACGCCGAGTGCCGTACCGGCGAAGACGGCTGCCAGGGCGGTGCAACCGGTGGCCGTCACGGAGACGAGGGTGATCTGGCGCGGGGAGAGTCCGATCGCCTTGAGGGCCAGCAGATCCCGCTCGCTCTCGCGCACGGTGCCGCCGATCGCGGTCAGCAGTTCGATGAGCCCGATCAGGGCCAGCACGGCGATCAACCCGGCCACCACCCCGCGAAGCGGCGAAAGCCCGTCTGCTGGGTTGGTCACCGTGTGGACGTCCAGCCGCCCCCGCGAGGCCTCGGTCAGCTCGGCGCCAATCGCGCGGGGGTCTGCTCCGGGCCTCAACTGCAGCTCGTAGAGCGTCGGTTGGAGCTTGGGGTCGTTCTCTCGGAGCGTGTCGAGCGAGGTGGAGATGACCCGGCCGCCGTTCTCGGGTTCGATGCTGCGTCCGACGATGTGCAGGATCTGGGGCCGTCCGCCCACCGTCATCCGCACCCAGTCGCCGAGCCGTACGTTCAGCAGATCGAGCAGCCCCTGGCCCGCGACCGCCTCGTCGCGCCCGCGCGCCGCGCGTCCCTCCGCCAGCGAGAACGGATACGGATCCTGGGCGGTGCCGAGCCCGCGCAGCGCGATCGTGCCGGTCTGGCCCGGCACCAGTGCCGCCACCTCGACGCCCGGATGGACCGCCGTGATCTGCGGGTTCTCGGCCAGCAGGGCCCGCGCCCGCTGATCGCCGAGTTCCTCGTCGGCGCGTGCCGTGAGCGCCGCGGCGAGACCGAGCTGCTCCGGCTTGCTGTGGAAGCGGTCGATGGTGGTCCAGGCGCTCAGCGCGACGACGATGAGCAGCAGCGGCAACGCGAGTCGGGCGGTGGTGGCCAGCGAGCGCGGCCGCCATGAGAACGCCTTGTGCATGCCGAGCACCAGCGCGGGCGGCAGCCGCAGCCCGAGCGCTCCCCGGGCCACGCCCGGCAACGGGCCGCCCAGGGGCGCCGCGGCCCGCAGCACCGGCACCGGTGGCACCCGCCCGGCCCGCCAGGCCGCGAGCCCCGTCGTGGCGGCGATGAACAGTACCGCCGCCACCGGAACTCCGAACAGAGCCGCGGTGTGCCCGGGCAGGCCCTGCCATACGCCGACCGCGTCACCCAGGCGTCCGGGAACCAGGTTCCCCGCCGCCTGCATGAGCACCGCGGCCGCCACCGCGCCGGTGAACGCGAACGCCACGTGCTGGACCAGGAAGATGCGCACCACCTGACCAGGTGTGAAGCCGATGGCCTTCAGTACGGAGATGTTCCGCAGATGGCCGCGGATCCGGGTGCCGATCGCGCCGTACACGGCCAGTGCGGCGGCGACCAGGGCTCCCAGCCCGAAGAGGCCGAGTACCTGGCCGAGCAGCCGGTCGTCGCCCTGTGCCTCGGCACGTGCCTGCTGCCAGTTGGAGACCTGGGTGACCGCTCCCGCGCCGAGCGTCGTGACGGCGCGCTGGACCGCGTAGTCCGTGTCGTCGGGGTCGGCGAGGCGCAGCCCGATGACCTGCCCGGTGGGGCCATCCGTGCGGGGAAGGGCGGACGGTGGTGCCCAGACGACGCCTGCCCGCTCGCCGGGCCGGTAGCGGGGCTCGGCGCTGTCGGCGACGCCCAGCACGGTCAGGGTCCGGGAGGTGCCGGGCAGGACGAGGCTGTCGCCGGGCTCGGCCCACAGCGCCCAGGCAAGGCTGCTCTCCAGGACGACGCCGTCGGGCGTGCCGGGATCCAGCCACCGGCCGGAGACAAGGAACGGGCGTCCGGTCGTGGGCCGTTCGCCGTCGGCGCCGCGCAGTTCGACGGAGGCCCTGGTGCCGCGCGACTCGACGGTGGCGGCCGCGGTGCGGTAGGGGCCCGACACGGAGGTCACACCGTCCAGCGACGCGAGGCGGCCGGCATCGGCGGACGCGCCGGTGTGAATCCACACATGCGCGCCCTTGGACTGTGTGAAGACGCGCTGCCAGGGATTGGTGGCGTATCCGAACAGGGCCGTGGCGAGTAGCAGGGAGGCGACGATCCCGGCGGTGGCCAGCACGATGAACAGCGCCTCGCCGCGGTGCGCCCGCAGATCCGCGCCCGCCCAACGCAGGGTGGCCCGCACCTCGCCTCAGCCCTTCAGCTCGAGCACACCGGACGTGCCGGTGCCGCGCGGCGGCGGCGTGCCGTCCAGCTCGGCGTCGTCGGCTATCCGACCGTCGAAGAAGCTGATCACACGGTCCGCGGCGCTCGCGAGCCGCGCGTCATGGGTGACCAGCAGAATCGTCTGGCCGCGCTGGTGGAAGCGGGACAGCAGCCGCATCACCTCGCGGGTGCCCTTGCTGTCCAGGCTGCCCGCGGGTTCGTCCGCCAGCAGCAGCCCGGGGTGGTTGACCAGCGCCCGTGCCAGGGCGACCCGCTGCTGCTCGCCACCGGACAGCTCGCCGGGCATGCTGCGCTCCTTGCCCTCCAGGCCCAGCTCGGCCAGCAGCTTCTCGCGCTCGGCGCGCGCCTGCTTCGGCGAGGACCCGGCGAGCAGCGCGGGCAGCTCGACGTTGTCGGCGACCGACAGGTTGGAGACCAGGTTGAAGAACTGGAAGACGATGCCGATGCGCCGCCGGCGCTCCACCGCCCACCGCGCCTCGCTGTAGGCATCGGTGCGCTCCCCGTCCAGCCACACGCTCCCGCTGTCCGGCCGCTGGAGTCCGCCCAGCAGATGCAGCAGGGTCGACTTACCGGCGCCGGACGGGCCGGTGACGGCCACGAACTCGCCGCGCCGCACGGAAAGATCCACACCGCGTACCGCATGCCGGGGCGCCCTCGCCGTGGTGGGTCTTGACCAGGCCCTCGGCGCGCAGCAAGGGAGCGGCGGCGGCCGAGGTGTCGACGTGGGCGGTCATTCCGGCTCCTCCAGCTCCTCCTGGCACCGTTCCAGCCAGTCGAGGTCGGCCTGCAGATGCAGCATGGCGCCCTCGATCAGCAGCTGGGCGACACGGTTGTCCCGGTCCTCGGCCGCGGCGAGCTTCGACAGACTGCGCATGGTGTTCAGGTACTGGCGCCGCTGTTTGTTGATGAGGGCGATCCGGTCGGCGAGGCCGGTCTGCGGGGCGAGAGCGAGCTTCATGAAGAACTCGTCCCGTACCCGCGGCTCGTCCGCCGTCTCCTCGAACCAGGCGTGCAGCGCTTCCCGTCCGGCATCGGTGAGGTGGTAGATCTTCTTGTTGGGCCGGCTCGACTGCTCGACTTCCTCGCCCTCGATCAGCCCCGACTTCTCCAGCCGGCCGAGCGTCACATAGATCTGGCCGACATTCGGCTGAGGGTACGCGGCACCCAGCAGTTGCTCAAGGTCCTGCTTGAGCTCGTAGCCGTGGGCCGGGCCGCGCGCCAGGAGAGCCAGGAGAGGCAGGCGCACTCGTGCTCTCCTCCTCCCCGTCCTTGGTCATGTGTCGCAGGCCCTAGTATCGCCCATGCCTAACGGGTATACATGGCGGCTGACGCCGGACGACGATGCCCGGTGCCGTTGGTACAGGGAGGAACCTATGCGGTGGATACACGCCGCCGGTAGGGGCCTCCTGGTCGCCGCGGTGATCCTTTCCGGATACGTCGCGTCCGGCACCCAGGCCGACGAGGCGCGGGGAGGCGGACGCGGTCCGCTCACACTGGCGACCGCGGGGGACCTCACCGGCTATCTCGGACCGCTGCTCGACGGCTGGAACCGCAAGCACCCCGACGAGCGGGTCACCCTCGTGGAGCTTCCCGACTCCGCCGACGAGACCCATGCCCAGATGACCACCGATCTGCGCTCGGGCGACAGCCGTTTCGACGTGCTCAACATCGATGTCGCCTGGACCTCGGAGTTCGCGGCGGCCGGCTGGATCTCCCCGTTGCAGCGGGCACGCTTCCCGGTGGAGAGCTTCCTGCCGCCGGTGGTGGACACGGCGACGTACGAGGGAAAGCTGTACGCCGTCCCGTACGTCACCAATGCCGGACTGCTGCTCTACCGCAAGGACGTCCTGGACAAGGAGGGCGTCGAGCCGCCCCGCACCTGGGCCGAGCTGGAGAACCAGGCGAAGACCATCGCGCCGAAGTACGGACTCGACGGCTACGCGGGCCAGTTCCTGCCCTACGAAGGGCTCACCGTCAACGCCGCCGAAGCGGTCTACTCGGCGGGCGGCACGATCCTCGGTGACGAGGGGGAGCGGGTCACCGTGAACTCGGCCGCGGCCCGCAGGGGCATCGGATTCCTCGCCCGGGGAGTGCGCGACGGCTGGATCCCCGAGGAGGCGCTGAACTACAAGGAGGAGGAGTCCAAGCAGGCCTTCCAGGACGGCCGTCTGCTCTTCCTTCGCAACTGGCCCTACGCGTACGTGAGCGCGTCCGGCAAGGGTTCCGCGGTCGCCGGGAAGATCGGCGCCGTACCGCTGCCTGGACCCGACGGGCCGGGCGCGAGCGTGCTCGGTGGTTCGAACCTCGCGGTCAGCGCACAGGTGCGCCACCCCGATTCGGCGGCCGCTCTCCTCGCCTATCTCACGAGTGAGCGGGTCCAGCGACAGGTCCTCACAGAGGGGGCGCTGCCACCCGTACGGGCCGCTCTGTACCAGGATCCGGCGCTGATCCGGGAGTTCCCGTATCTGCCGACGCTGCGGGCCAGCGTGCTCGCGGCGGCGCCGCGGCCCAAGAGCCCCCGTTATGACCAGGTGAGCCTCGCCGTGCAGGCCGTCGTGCACGATGCGATGACCTGGCAGCAGACCCCCGAGGCGGCGGTGCGGCGGCTCGCCCGGGAGCTGGCGGCCATCGCGCGACGCGGCTGAATCCTCGCCCGTCGCTTGCCCATGCATTGCTTGGCGATTCCGACCTAGTTACATGTTAGGTATCGATGTCATCTCGAGAGGCCCGTTGAGGCCGTAAAAACCGGGACATACTCCGTCAACTTCCCACGGCTTTCTGTCTACTCGTTGACATCTCCTCTTCATGCCTACATAACATGCATGCATAACGACGGTCGGCTCTCGGCCGCCACACCCCTCCAGGCATGACATTCAGAGACAGGTCAACGGGTGATGCTCACAGCCCCGGCCGGCGACGGCCTCGCGCGCCCTCTTGCGTACCGCTGGTGGCGCGACGCAGTGATCTACCAGGTGTACGTCCGCAGTTTCCTGGACAGCACCGGGGACGGCATCGGCGATCTCGCCGGGGTCCGGGCGGGACTGCCGTATCTGAAGAAGCTGGGCGTCGACGGCATCTGGCTGAGCCCCTTCTACCCGTCTCCGCAACACGACCACGGGTACGACGTCGCCGACTACCGCGACGTGGACCCGGTCTTCGGGAACCTCGCCGAGTTCGACCTGCTGATGACGGACGTACGGCGGCTCGGCGTCAAGGTGCTGCTCGACATCGTCCCCAACCACTGTTCCAGCGAGCACTCCTGGTTCCGCGAGGCGCTCGCCGCCGAGCCCGGAAGCGAAGCGCGTGCCCGCTTCCACTTCGCCGACGGCCGCGGCCCGGGCGGTGACGAGCCGCCCAACAACTGGCACTCGATGTTCGGCGGCCCCGCGTGGTCACGCGTCACCGAGCCGGACGGCACACCGGGCCAGTGGTACCTGCACATGTTCACGTCCGAACAGCCCGACCTGAACTGGCGCAACGCCCAGGTCGGCGCCCACTTCGACCAGGTGCTGCGCTTCTGGCTGGACCGCGGCGTCGACGGCTTCCGCATCGACGTGGCCGCCGGGCTCTTCAAGCACCGGGACCTGCCCGACTCGCCGGACCCGGCGGCCGACGCCCGCACCCGCGACTCGGTCAACCCGCTGGCCTGGAACCAGCCCGAGGTCCACGACGTATGGCGGCACTGGCGGTCGGTGTGCGAGGAGTACACCGCGCGCGACGGCCGGGAGCGGCTGCTGGTCGGCGAGGTCTCCGTGCCGACCGCACGGGAACACGCCCAGTACGTACGGCCCGACGAGCTCCACCAGGCATTCTTCTTCGACCTGCTCGGCGCGCCCTGGAACGCCGACGCCTTCCACAAGGTCATCTCCGAGGCCATGCAGGACATCGCCGGCACCGGATCCACCATCACCTGGGTCCTCAACAACCACGACCAGGTCCGCACCGTCACCCGCTACGGAGAGTCCGGCACCGAGGGTAGCGGCCTCGGCGCCGCCCGCGCCCGGGCCGCCGCGCTGCTGATGCTGGCGCTGCCCGGAGCCGCGTACATCTACCAGGGCGAGGAGCTGGGTCTGCCCGAGGTCGTCGACCTGCCCGACGAGGTGCTGACCGACCCGATCTTCCACCGGACCGGAAGCCGGGCCCGGATACGCGACGGCTGCCGGGTGCCGCTGCCCTGGTCGGGGCACGCCTCACCGTTCGGTTTCACCTCGGGTGCCGAGGGTGCGAAGCCCTGGCTGCCGCAGCCCGACTGGTTCGCCGAGCACGCCACCGACCGGGCGCTGGCCGACACCCGTTCGTTCTGGCACCTCTACCGCGACGGCCTGCAGCTGCGTGACAGTCTGCCCCAGCTCGGCGAGGGCACCCTGCGCTGGCTTCAGAGCCCGCCCGACGTGCTCGCGTTCGTCCGCGGCGACGGACTCGTCTGCGCCGTCAACTTCGGCACCGCACCGGTGCCGGCACCGGTCGGCGGCGCCCCCCTGCTGTCCAGCGGACCTTGCCCGGCCGGGGTGCTGCCCGGCTCGACGGCCGCCTGGTGGATCAGCGACTGCACCAACCCCTGAGACCAGCACCTGAGACCAACCCCCTGCTTTCAACCTGATGCACCGTCAACTCCTATCCCGTTCGAAGGGACATCAACGATGATGCGACGACGTATGACACTGGCGAGCTGCACGGCCCTGGCCCTGGCGCTCGGCGCGACCGCCTGTGGTGGCGGACCGGTCACCGCCGCGGGCGACGGCGACAAGCCGCTGAACGGCCAGACGCTCACCGTGGCCGGCGTCTGGTCCGGTACCGAGCAGAAGAACTTCCAGAAGGTCCTCGACGCCTTCGCCGAGAAGACCGGCGCCAAGGCCCAGTTCATCTCCACCGGTGACAATGTCTCCACCGTCGTCGGCAGCAAGATCGAGGGCGGCAACGCTTTCGACGTGGTGATGGTGCCTCAGGTCGGTGTGCTCCAGCAGTTCGCCGAGCAGGGCTGGCTCAAGCCGCTGTCGAAGAAGACCGAGCAGGCCGTGGACGCCAACTACGCAAGCGTGTGGAAGGACTACGGCAGCGTCGACGGCTCCCTGTACGGCCTGTACTTCAAGGCCGCGCACAAGTCGACCGTCTGGTACAGCCCTGAGGCTCTGGACCAGGCCGGAGTCAAGGCGCCGAAGACATACGACGAGATGCTGAAGGCGGGGCAGACGGTCTCCGATTCGGGCCTGGCCGCCTTCTCCGTCGCCGGCCAGGACGGCTGGACCCTCACCGACTGGTTCGAGAACATCTACCTCTCCGAGGCCGGACCCGAGAAGTACGACCAGCTCGCCGCCCACGAGATCAAGTGGACGGATCCGACCGTGGTGCAGGCGCTCACCACCCTCGGCAAGCTCTTCAAGGACAAGGAACTGATCGCGGGCGGCCAGAAGGAGGCACTGAACACCGACTTCCCGGGTTCCGTCGAGAAGGTCTTCGGTCCCGAACCGGAGGCCGGCATGGTCTACGAGGGCGACTTCGTCGCCGGTGTCGCCAAGGACCAGTTCGGCAAGAAGATCGGTCAGGACGCAGACTTCTTCCCCTTCCCGTCGGTCGACGGCGGCGAGGCACCGGTGGTCAGCGGCGGTGACGCCGCCGTCGTCTTGAAGGACGGCAAGAACCAGAAGGCCGCCACGGCGTTCCTGGAGTATCTGGCGAGCCCCGAGGCGGCCGCTGTGTGGGCCGATGCCGGCGGCTTCCTGTCCCCGAACAAGAAGCTCGACCTCGCCTCCTACGGTGACGACGTCACGCGCGAGACCGCCAAGTCCCTGGTCGACGCCGGGAATTCGGTCCGCTTCGACATGTCCGACCAGGCCCCGGCGGCCTTCGGCGGCACCAAGGGCACGGGCGAGTGGAAGCTCCTCCAGGACTTCCTGCGCGACCCGTCCGACCCGAAGGCCACGGCGGACAAGCTCGAGGACGCGGCCGCCAAGGCATACCAGGACTGACGGCCATGACCACCGCTGTCACCACCGCACCCGGCACGGCCCCGAGTGCCCGGCCACCCGGGTCTGCCGACGGCAGGCGCCGCGCCCGGCGGCGTACCCGGGTCATCGCCGTGGCCTTCGTCCTCCCCGCGCTGGTCCTGCTCGGCGCCCTCGTCGTCTACCCCGTGCTGTTCTCGGTCGGCCGGAGCTTCTTCGACGCCTCCGGCACCCGGTTCGTCGGCGGCGAGAACTACGCCGAGATGTTCCGCGACCCGGCGACGCTCAAGGCCATCCGCAACACCACCGTGTGGGTGGTCGTCGCCCCCGTGCTGCTCACCGGGCTCGGGCTGATCCTCGCCGTCCTGGTCGAGAAGATCCGCTGGGCAACGGCATTCAAGCTGCTGCTGTTCATGCCCATGGCGGTCTCCTTCCTGGCCGCGGGCATCATCTTCCGGCTCGCGTACGACGAGGACCCCGACAAGGGCGTGCTGAACGCCGCCGTGGTCGGGGTGCACGACGCCTTCAAGGGCACCTCCTCGTACCCGACCGCCCGTGCCCGCGACGGACAGGGCCTGACCAAGGGCGCGGACGGCTCGTACCGTACGACCGCTGTGGCGTCGCCCGGCCGGACGGTCGGCCTCGGACTGGTCGGCGTACCGCCCAAGGAACTGCCTGCGAACGCGGAGCCCGCATACGCGGCAGCCGCGCAGAAGGCGGCCGGGGACGAGCTGCGCGGTGTCGTCTACCTGGACTTCACGCCTGGCGGGGGCGGGGAGCAGGGCAAGGCCGACAAGGCCGAGAGCGGGCTGCCGAAGATGCGGGTCGAGGCGGTGCGCGACGGACAGACCGTGGCCACCGCCACGACCGGGGCCGACGGTTCCTTCCGCTTCCAGGGACTCGACGCCGGCTCGTACACGCTGCGGCTGCCCGCGGAGAACTTCGCCCCGCCCTACGAAGGTGTCTCCTGGCTCGGCCCGGCCCTGGTCACCCCGGCCATCATCGGCGCCTATCTATGGATCTGGACCGGTTTCGCCATGGTGCTGATCGGCGCCGGGCTCGCCACGCTGCCGCGCGACACCCTGGAGGCGGCCCGGATGGACGGCGCCAATGAGTGGCAGGTGTTCCGGCGGATCACCGTGCCGCTGCTCGCGCCTGTGCTGACCGTGGTCTTCGTGACCCTGGTGATCAACGTGATGAAGGTCTTCGACCTCGTCTACATCATCGCGCCGGGGCCCGTGCAGGAGGACGCCACCGTACTGGCCACGCAGATGTGGCTGGTGTCCTTCGGCGGCGGCAACAACCAGGGCCTGGGTAGCGCGCTCGGTGTGCTGCTCCTGCTGATGGTGATCCCCGCCATGGTCTTCAACGTCCGCCGCTTCCGCAGGAGCCAGTCATGACCGTCACCGCAACCGACCGCCGGACCATGGCGAAAGGTCCGGCGCCCGTCGCCGCATCCGGGCCGCGGCGGTCCAGGGGCCGGCTCGGGCGCTGGCTCGGCAGCAGTCTGATCCAGGCGTTTCTCGTGGTCGTCGGCCTGGTCTGGCTCACGCCGCTCGCCGGGCTCTTCCTCTCCTCGCTTCGCTCCGCTCAGGAAAACGCGAGCGGAGGCTGGTGGACGTCGCTGACCAGCCCCGGGCAGCTGTCCTTCGAGAACTACTCCGCGCTCCTCGCCAACTCCGGCATGACGCAGGCCTTCTGGAACACCGTACTGATCTCGGTGCCGACCACCGTGCTGGTCGTCGTGATCGCGGCGCTCGCCGGATACGCCTTCGCCTGGCTGGACTTCCCCGGCCGTGAGCCACTGTTCCTGCTCGTGGTGGCGCTGCTGGTGGTGCCGGTGCAGATCGGACTGCTGCCGGTGGCCAAACTCTTCGGCCAGCTGGGGTTGTTCGGCACGATTCCCGGCGTCGTGCTCTTCCATGTCGCCTACGGGCTGCCGTTCGCCGTCTTCCTGCTGCGCAACTACTTCGCGGAGATACCGCGGGAGATGCTGGAGGCGGCCCGCATGGACGGCGGAAGTGAGTGGCGGATCTTCACCCGGCTCGTGCTGCCGGTGGGGCGACCGGCCCTCGCCAGTCTGGCGATCTTCCAGTTCCTGTGGGTGTGGAACGACATGCTGGTGGCGCTGTTGTTCGCCGGCACGTCCTCGCAGCCGCTCACCGTGGCACTCCAGTCGCAGATACGGCAGTTCGGGAGCAACATCGATGTGCTGGCACCGGGGGCGTTCCTGTCCCTCGTCGTGCCCGTGGTCGTTTTCTTCGCCTTTCAGCGGCACTTCGTGCAAGGGGTGATGGCGGGGTCGGTCAAATGAACGGCGACCGTCATCCGGCTGTGTCGTCCTCCTGATACACGTACGTCCTCCTGATACGCGTACGCCCCGTCACCAAGTTGCTCCTGGTGGCGGGGCGCCGTCGTATCCGCTCAGTCGGTCAGGGCGAAGCCGGCGGATAAAGGTCCCTCGGCAGCTGTGAGGCCGCCGCCGCGTCCAGGAGCCACAGCGTGCGGGAGCGGCCGTACGCGCCCGCTGCCGGGGCCTGGATCTCGCCCGCTCCCGAGAGCGCGATCGCCGCTGCCTTCGCCTTGTCCTCGCCCGCGGCCAGCAGCCACACCTCGCGAGCCGCCCGGATCGCGGGCAGGGTCAGCGTGATACGGGTCGGCGGGGGCTTGGGCGCGCCGTGTACGCCGACCACCATGCGCTCGGTCTCCCGTACGGCGGGCAGCTCCGGGAAGAGCGACGCCACGTGCGTGTCCGGGCCGACGCCCAGCATCAGGACGTCGAAGGTGGGGACGCTGCCATGGTTCTCGGGGCCCGAGGCCTTGGCCAGCTCGCCGGCGTACGCCTCCGCCGCCGCGTCGGCGTCCTTGCCGTACGGGCCGTCCGAAGCGGGCATGGCGTGCACGCGGTGCGGATCCAGCGGTACGGAGTCGAGGAGCGCCCCGCGGGCCTGGGTGACATTGCGGTCCGGGTCGCCCTCGGGAAGGAACCGCTCGTCACCCCACCACAGGTCCAGGCGGCCCCAGTCGACGGCATCCCGCGCGGGAGCCGAACTCAGCGCCGCGAGGAGGCCGTTGCCGTTGCGCCCGCCCGTGAGTACCACCGAGGCGTAGCCCCGGGAGGCCTGCGCGTCCACGATCTTCGTGATGAGCCGGGCCGCGGCGGCCTGGGCCATCAGTTCCTTGTCGTGGTGGACGACGAGCTGCGGCGCGGTGCTCACTTGGACGCCACCCTCTTGGCCAGGTCGGCAGGGGTGGCCGTAGCCTTGTCGGCCTCCTTCGCCGGCTCCTTGGCGGACGCCTCAGCCGGTTCCTCTGCAGCGGCAGCGGAAGCCCCGGCGTCAGAAGCCCCAGCCTCGGAAGCACCCGCTCCGGAGACCCCGGCCCGGAAAGCCGCAGCTCGGGACCCCGCCGCCGTAGCAGCCGTGCCCCCGGAGCCCTCAGCCCATCCGCCCGCCGAACCCCCCGCGAGCGAACCGGACTTGAAGCCCCCGCTGCCCAGCCGCTCCACGCCGAACCGCAGCGCCGACGCGTATGTGTCGTCCGGGTCCAGCCGCCGCAGCTCCTCAGCTATCAGCTCGGCCGTGTCGCGGCGGTTCAGTGCCACCGCCCGGTCGGGCTGGCCCTGGATGGACAGCGTCGCCAGGGAACCGTCGGCGCGGTCCAGGACGATCGGTCCTGAGCTGGTGGCCATCCGGACGGAGGTGAGACCTGGCCCGGAGGACAGCGATCGCTTGACGGGGACGTCGAGCCGGTCCGCGAGCCACATCGCGAGCAGCTCGCAACTCGGGTTGAACTCCTCGCCTTCCACCTCGACCGAGGTGACCTCGCAGGTGACCTGGTCCAGAGCCGCGGCCAGCATCGAACGCCAGGGCGTGATGCGGGTCCACGACAGGTCCGTGTCGCCGGGGGTGTAGGCGTCGGCACGGGCGCCGAGTTCCCGTACGGGCTGCTCGGCGGCGTAGGTGTCGGTGACGCGGCGCTGCGCCAGGGCGCCCAGCGGGTCCTGGGCCGGGTCGAGCGGCGCGTTCACCGGCCACCAGACGACGACCGGCGCGTCCGGCAGCAGCAGGGGGAGGACCACCGACTGAGCGTGGTCGACCACTTCGCCGTACAGCCGCAGTATCACCGTCTCGCCGGTTCCCGCGTCCGCACCGACCCGTACCTCGGCGTCGAGCCGCGAGGTGGTGCGGTCGCGGGGGGAGCGGGAGATGCGCTTGATGACCACCAAGGTGCGCGAGGGGTGTTCGCGGGACGCCTCGCTGGCGGCCTTCAGCGCGTCGTAGGCGTTCTCCTCGTCGGTGACGATGACGAGGGTGAGTACCATGCCGACGGCGGGTGTGCCGATGGCCCGGCGGCCCTGCACCAGCGCCTTGTTGATCTTGCTGGCAGTGGTGTCTGTGAGGTCGATTTTCATGGCCGGCGCCAGCTCCGTCCATCTCGTTCGAGCATTTCGTCCGCCTCGGCCGGGCCCCAGGTGCCCGACGCGTACTGCGCGGGCTTGCCGTGCTTCTCCCAGTACTCCTCGATCGGGTCGAGGATCTCCCAGGACAGCTCGACCTCCTCGGTACGCGGGAAGAGGTTCGCGTCGCCGAGCAGGACGTCGAGGATCAGCCGCTCGTACGCCTCCGGACTGGACTCCGTGAAGGACTCGCCGTACGCGAAGTCCATCGACACGTCCCGGACCTCCATGGAGGTGCCGGGCACCTTGGAGCCGAAGCGGACCGTGACGCCCTCGTCCGGCTGGACGCGGATGACCAGTGCGTTCTGGCCCAGCTCCTCCGTCGCCGTGTGGTCGAAGGGGGAGTGCGGGGCGCGCTGGAAGACGACCGCGATCTCCGTGACGCGTCGGCCCAGGCGCTTGCCCGTGCGCAGGTAGAAGGGGACGCCCGCCCAACGCCGGTTGTCCACCTCCAGCTTGACGGCCGCGTAGGTGTCGGTCTTCGACTTGGGGTCGATGCCGTCCTCTTCGAGGTAGCCGATGACCTTCTCGCCGCCCTGCCAGCCCGCCGCGTACTGCGCGAACACCGTGTTGCGGCCGAGGTCCTTGGGCAGCTTCACCGCACCCAGCACCTTGGTCTTCTCGGCGGCCAGCGCGTCCGCGTCGAAGGAGGCCGGCTCCTCCATCGCGGTCAGCGCGAGCAGCTGGAGCAGATGGTTCTGGATGACGTCGCGGGCGGCGCCGATTCCGTCGTAGTAGCCGGCGCGGCCACCGATGCCGATGTCCTCGGCCATCGTGATCTGGACGTGGTCGACGAACGAACGGGTCCAGATCGGCTCGAACATCTGGTTGGCGAAGCGCAGCGCCAGGATGTTCTGGACGGTCTCCTTGCCCAGGTAGTGGTCGATCCGGAAGACCTGGTCGGGGGAGAAGACCTCGTGCACGATCCGGTTGAGCTCCTCGGCCGACTTCAGGTCGTGGCCGAACGGCTTCTCGATGACCGCGCGCCGCCAGGAGCCGTCCTTCTGGTCGGCCAGGCCGTGCCTCTTCAGCTGCTGCACGACCTTGGGGAAGAACTTCGGCGGTACGGACAGATAGAAGGCGAAGTTGCCGCCCGTGCCCTGCGCCTTGTCCAGGTCCTCGATCGTCGCCTTCAGGTTCTCGAAGGCGTCGTCGTCGTCGAAGGTGCCCTGGACGAACCGCATGCCCTGGATGAGCTGCTGCCAGACCTCCTCACGGAAGGGGGTACGGGCGTGCTCCTTGACCGCGTCGTGGACCTCCTGCGCGAAGTCCTCGTCCGCCCACTCGCGGCGGGCAAAGCCGACGAGTGAGAAACCCGGCGGCAGCAGGCCGCGGTTGGCGAGGTCGTAGACAGCGGGCATCAGCTTCTTGCGGGACAAATCGCCCGTGACGCCGAAGATGACGAGGCCCGACGGCCCCGCGATACGCGGGAGCCGTCGGTCTGCGGCGTCACGAAGCGGATTCGCTCCGGTGCCGGGAGAAGGAGTCAAGGTCTCAGCCCTCCGAGGGGGCGAGGCGCTTGAGCTCCGCCTCGGTCGACTTGAGCAGGTCGTTCCAGGACGCCTCGAACTTCTCGACGCCCTCGTCCTCCAGCAGCTGGACGACCTCGTCGTACGAGATGCCGATCTTCTCGAGCGCGTCGAGGTCGGCGCGGGCCTGCTCGTACGTACCCGCGATGGTGTTGCCGGTGATCTCGCCGTGCTCCTCGGTGGCGAAGAGCGTGGCCTCCGGCATGGTGTTCACCGTGTTCGGCGCGACCAGCTCGTCGACGTACAGGGTGTCCTTGTACGCCTTGTCCTTGACGCCGGTCGAGGCCCACAGCGGACGCTGCTTGTTGGCCTGTGCCTTGTCGAGGGCGGCCCAGCGGTCCGAGGAGAAGACCTCCTCATACGCCTGGTAGGCGAGCCGCGCGTTGGCGACACCCGCCTTGCCGCGGGCGGCCTTGGCCTCGTCAGTGCCCATGGCGTCGATCCGCTTGTCGATCTCGGTGTCCACGCGGGACACGAAGAAGGACGCCACGGAGTGGATCTTGGACAGGTCCAGGCCCTTGGCCTTGGCCTTCTCCAGACCGCTCACGTACGCGTCCATGACCTCGCGGTAGCGCTCCAGCGAGAAGATCAGCGTGACGTTCACACTGATGCCGTTGCCGATCGTCTCGGTGATCGCCGGGAGGCCCGCCCGGGTGGCCGGGATCTTGATGAGCGTGTTCGGGCGGTCCACCAGCCAGGCGAGCTGCTTGGCCTCGGCGACCGTCGCCCGCGTGTTGTGCGCGAGGCGCGGGTCGACCTCGATCGAGACCCGGCCGTCCTGGCCACCGGTGGCGTCGAATACCGGGCGCAGGATGTCGGCGGCGTCGCGGACGTCCGCCGTCGTGATCATGCGGATGGCCTCTTCGACGGTGACCTCACGGGCGGCGAGGTCGGCGACCTGCTGCTCGTATCCGTCACCGCTCGAGATCGCCTTCTGGAAGATCGACGGATTGGTCGTGACGCCCACGACGTGCTGCTGGTCGATCAGCTCGGCGAGGTTGCCGGACGTGATCCGCTTGCGCGACAGGTCGTCCAGCCAGATCGCCACGCCTTCTTCGGAGAGGCGCTTCAGTGCGTCTGTCATGGAAAATGCATCTCCTACGTGTCGTATGTCAGCGTCAGCGCTGGGCTGCGGCGATCGATTCCCGGGCGGCGGAGGCGATGTTCTCGGCAGTGAAGCCGAACTCGCGGAAGAGGACCTTGCCGTCGGCCGAAGCACCGAAGTGCTCCAGGGAAACGATGCGTCCGGCGTCCCCCACGTACTTGTGCCAGGTCAGACCGACACCGGCCTCGACCGCGACACGCGCCTTGACGGACGGCGGCAGGACGCTGTCCCGGTACCCCTGGTCCTGCTCCTCGAACCACTCCACGGACGGCATGGACACCACCCGCGTCGGCACCCCGGCGGCCTGCAGCTGCTCGCGCGCCTCGACGGCGACATGCACCTCGGAACCGGTCGCGATGAGGACGGCCTGCGGCTCGCCACCCTCTGCGTCGAAGAGCACGTAACCGCCCTTCGCCGCACCTTCGTTGGGCTCGTACGTCGGCACGCCCTGGCGGGTCAGCGCGAGACCGTGCGGGGCGCCCTTGCCGAACTCCTTGGTGTAGCGCTTGAGGATCTCGCGCCAGGCGATGGCGGTCTCGTTGGCGTCGGCCGGGCGGACGATGTTCAGGCCCGGGATCGCGCGCAGTGAGGCGAGGTGCTCGATCGGCTGGTGGGTGGGGCCGTCCTCGCCGAGACCGATGGAGTCGTGCGTCCATACGTACGTCACCGGCAGGTGCATCAGGGCCGACAGGCGCACCGCGTTGCGCATGTAGTCGGAGAACACCAGGAACGTGCCGCCGTAGATACGGGTGTTGCCGTGCAGCGCGATGCCGTTCATCTCCGCGGCCATGGCGTGCTCGCGGATGCCGAAGTGGATCGTGCGGCCGTACGGATCGGCCTCGGCGAGCGGGTTGCCCTGCGGCAGGAACGAACTCGTCTTGTCGATCGTGGTGTTGTTCGAGCCCGCCAAGTCGGCGGAGCCGCCCCACAGTTCGGGGATGACCGCGCCGAGCGCCTGGAGCACCTTGCCGGAGGCGGCACGCGTGGCGACGCCCTTGCCCGGCTCGAAGACGGGGAGGTGCGACTCCCAGCCCTCGGGCAGCTCGCCCGCGTTGACGCGGTCGAACTCGGCGGCCCGCTGCGGGTTGGCCGTACGCCAGGCGGCGAGTGACTTCTCCCACTCGGCGCGGGCCTCACGGCCCCGGTCGCCCAGCGAGCGGGTGTGCGTGATGACCTCGTCGGCGACCTCGAAGGACTTCTCCGGGTCGAAGCCGAGGACGCGCTTGGTGGCCGCGACCTCGTCGTCGCCGAGCGCCGAGCCGTGCGCGGCCTCGGTGTTCTGCGCGTTCGGGGCCGGCCAGGCGATGATCGAGCGCATCGCGATGAAGGACGGCTTGTCGGTGACGGCCTTGGCCTTCTGGATCGCCTCGTACAGCGCGGCCGGGTCGAGGTCGCCGTTCTCCTTCGGCTGCACGCGCTGCACATGCCAGCCGTACGCCTCGTACCGCAGAGCCGTGTCCTCGGAGACGGCCGCCTCGGTGTCGCCCTCGATCGAGATGTGGTTGTCGTCCCACAGCAGGACCAGGTTGCCCAGCTTCTGGTGGCCGGCCAGCGACGAGGCCTCGGCGGAGATGCCCTCCTGGAGGCAGCCGTCACCGGCGATCGCGTAGATGTAGTGGTCGAACGGGGAGGTGCCGGGGGCGGCCTCCGGGTCGAACAGGCCGCGCTCGTAGCGGGCGGCCATCGCCATGCCCACCGCGTTGGCGACGCCCTGGCCGAGCGGGCCCGTCGTTGTCTCCACACCGGCCGTGTGCCCGTACTCGGGGTGGCCCGGGGTCTTCGACCCCCACGTCCTGAAGGCCTTCAGGTCGTCCAGCTCCAGGCCGAATCCGGCGAGGTACAGCTGGGTGTAGAGGGTCAGGGAGGAATGGCCGGCGGAGAGGACGAAACGGTCCCGTCCTGTCCAGTCCGGGTCCGCCGGGTCATGCCGCATCACCTTCTGGAAGAGGGTGTACGCGGCGGGTGCCAGGCTCATCGCCGTACCCGGATGGCCGTTGCCGACCTTCTGTACGGCATCGGCGGCCAGGATGCGGGCCGTGTCGACGGCTCGCTGGTCCAATTCGGTCCACTCGAGGTCTGTGGTGGTCGGCTTGGTGCTCACCCTGAGTCAGGGCTCCTCTCCACATGTTCCACATGTCGAATGCCGGTGCACATGCGCGCCCACCGGCCGTTGTCGAGCCTACCCCCGTAAGAACACGCATTTTTTCGAGTCATTCCACAGTGCCGGGAGTGTTCCGGCGCTGCCTCCCTGACCGGCGCGTTCCGCGGCGGGGCGGGGAATGAACGTGAATACGCAGCCGGTGTTCCGAGCGCTCAATCAAGCCGAATCAAGGGATGCCGAAGCCTTCCCGGCGCCCTCTCCAACACGACCCGACCCCCGCGAAGAGCGGGGTCTGGGCAACGTCTACAGTGGCGTGGTACGCGCGGGCCTTTACCCGGAGTTCACACTCGGGGCTCGCTGGGATGTCTCTGTAGGGGTGTACGTGACGGCCGTTGAATCCCGTCCTGCGGGTGTGCTCGGGACGAGTCAGAGCACGAAGCACCGGCCGTTCGGGGCCCGCATCAAGGCGTTCATCGCTCTTACCAAGCCGCGGATCATCGAGCTGCTGCTGATCACCACCGTGCCGGTGATGTTCCTCGCCCAGCAGGGCGTGCCCGACCTCCAGCTGGTCCTCCTCACCTGCGTCGGCGGCTACCTCTCCGCGGGCGGCGCCAACGCGCTGAACATGTACATCGACCGTGACATCGACGCCCTCATGGCGCGCACCTCGCAGCGCCCACTGGTCACCGGCATGGTCAGCCCTCGCGAGTGCCTGGTCTTCGGTGTCACGCTCGCCGTCGCCTCGACCCTGCTGTTCGGCCTGACCGTCAACTGGCTGTCCGCCTGGCTCTCGCTGGGGGCCCTCCTCTTCTACGTCGTCGTCTACACGATGATCCTCAAGAGGCGTACGTCGCAGAACATCGTCTGGGGCGGCATCGCCGGCTGTCTGCCCGTCCTCATCGGCTGGTCCTCCGTCACCAACTCCCTGTCCTGGGCCCCGGTCATCCTCTTCCTCGTCATGTTCTTCTGGACGCCGCCGCACTACTGGCCGCTGTCGATGAGGGTGCGGGACGACTACGCGCGCGTGGGCGTGCCGATGCTTCCGGTCATCGCCTCCAACAAGGTCGTCGCACGGCAGATCGTCCTCTACAGCTGGGCGATGGTCGCCGTCTCTCTCCTGCTGACGCCGCTGGGCTACACCGGCTGGTTCTACACGGCCGTCGCCCTGGTGACCGGTGGCTTCTGGCTCTGGGAGGCGCACGGGCTGCAGGCCCGCGCCAAGGACGGGGCCGTGGGCGCGAAGCTCAAAGAGATGCGCCTCTTCCACTGGTCCATCACTTACGTCTCGCTGCTGTTCGTGGCAGTGGCGGTGGACCCCTTCCTGCGATAGCCGCATTTCGCCCGGCTCGTACGGCGACGGGCGGGGTGCGTGGTCAAGGCCACGCACCCCGCCCGTCGCCGTTTGATCTACCCGTCGGTAGCATCCTGACCATGGCAGACACGGCAGATACGGCAGACACCCAGCAGGCCGACGAGGCCGCGGACCGCAAGAAGGCCGCCAGGGCGGAGCGTCGTGTGGCGCGCCTCACCAAGCAGATCTCGTCCTTCGCCAAGGCACACGGCGGCGCCGAGGGCCAGATCGCGTACCTGGGACAGCGCGGCGCCCGCATCGTCCTCGTCGGCGAGGACGGCGAATGGGGCGACCTCGTGGCCCCGACCCACGCGATGGCCGAGCAGGCGGTCCAGAAGTCCGGCATCACCGTCCACGAGTCCTTCGACGGCGACTTCGCGGCGAAGGTGAAGACGGGGCGCTACGAGTGGACGCGGATGGCGGGGATCCAGCTGGGCGGCCCTCGTAACGACTGACGGCAACCGGCAGTTTTCGTACTTCCCGCGGTCGTAACCAGCACCTGACTCCCGGCTCACCCGTTAGGACCTGTAAAGGCAGGGCCCACTCGCGGGGGAGTCCCGATGATCGAAACGCCGTCGTTGGTGGACCAGTACTGCCATGGCGTGCTGCGGACAGAGCTGGGCCTGGGCACCTTCGAGGCGCACCTGGCCCGGGGTGAGGGGCGGCCGGCTGCGGGCACGACCTTCTTCGACACCCAGACCGGGTTCGCCGTACGCCGCTGGTGTCCGCCCCTGCTCGGTCTGGAGCCGCACTGTCCGCCGGCCCGCTATCTCGCGCGACGCCGTGAGCTGGGCGTACTGGAGTCGGGGCGCAGGCTGTTGCGGGGCAGTGGGATCACGACCTATCTGGTCGACACCGGCCTGCCGGGCGACCTGACAGGACCCGGCGAGATGGCCTCGGCCGGTGGCGCCGACGCCCACGAGATCGTCCGCCTGGAACTGCTCGCCGAGCAGGTCGCCGACACCTCCGGAACCGTCGAGTCGTTTCTCGCCAACCTCGCCGAGTCGGTGCACGCGGCGGCGGCGAACGCCGTGGCGTTCACATCGGTGGCGGGCGCACGGCATGGTCTGGCGCTCGCGCCCGAACCGCCGGGCCCGGGTGAAGTGCGGGGAGCCGCGGGCCGCTGGCTCACCGGACGCCGCGTCGGCGGCACCCTGTCCGACCCGGTGCTGCTACGGCACCTCCTGTGGATCGCCGTCGCCTCGGGCCGCCCCCTCCAACTGCACGCGGGACTCGGGGAAGGGGACCTGCGCATCGACCGCACCGACCCCGTCCTGCTCACCGACTTCGCCCGCGCCACGGCCGGCCTCGGCACCGACCTGGTCCTGCTGCACCACTACCCGTACCACCGGCACGCGGCGCATCTGACCGGGGTCTTCCCGCATGTGTACGCCGACCTGGGCGCCTCCCTCGTCCATACGGGCGCCCGCGCTTCCGCCGTACTCTCCGAGATCCTCGAGCTCGCCCCCTTCGGCAAGCTGCTCTTCTCCTCCGGCGCCCACGGCCTGCCCGAACTCCATGTGGTCGGCGCCCGCCTCTTCCGCGAGTCGCTGGCCCGGGTGCTCGGTACCTGGGTGGCCGAGGGGGCGTGGTCGCTGGCCGACGCGCAGCGGGTGGCGGGTCTGATCGCGGCCGGAAACGCGCGGCGGGTGTACGGGCTGGAGTGACCTCCGCACACACCGTGCGCAGACTGTGGCCATGACACGCAGCGACGCGACCGACCGGCTCCTCGACCGTTTCCTCACCGAACTGCGCGACCTGGCCCCCGTCGCCGTATGGGCGCACGGCTCACTCGGCGGTGGCGACTACCAGGAGGGCCGCAGCGACCTGGACCTGATCGCGGTCCTGGACGGCCCGATCACGGCGAGAACGGTCTGGCGGGTGGCGCGGCTGCACGCACGCCTGCGCAACGAGGCGCTCGTGGACAAGTTGCACTGCGCCTACCTGACGCCCGGTACTGCGGCAGGCGCGGAGCGACGGCACCTCATCTGGAGACACGAGCACCTGGGCAAGTTCCCCGTCACGCCGGTGACACGGCGGGAGCTGCACACTTTTGGGCTGGTCCTGCACGGCGAGCCGCCCACGGGACTGCTTCCGCCCGTGCCGGACCACGAGCTCGCCGAGTTCGTCGTGCGCGACCAGCGGGACTTCTTGCGGCGGGAGGTCGACCGGGCGAGCAACTGGACGCAGGACATCTGGGTGGACTACGGGCTCGTCACGCACGCCCGTGCCGCGGTCACCCTGAAGGACGGGCGGCTGATCACCAAACGGGAGGCACTGGAGCTCCTGCCCGGACTCGGCGCGCCCGTCGAGGTGGTCGAGGACATCAGACGGCGGCGGTACGAGGGCGATGATGCGGCGCCGAGTAAGGAGTGGACCGCGCGCAGGGCCGAGCTGACCAGGGCCTACCTCGGGCCGTCGATCGACAGCCTCGTACGGGCCTATGCGTGACGCACGTACGGACCTGCGCCTGGCGCACGCGCGCGTGGAGCACGTTTTCGAAGCTACGCGCGCGTGGCGACCCGTTCCGCCGACTGCCCCGACTCCGGAACCTCCACTGCCTCGTGCCGCTCCCGCAGCGACAGCAGCACTCTCAGCGTGGCGATCCACACCAGGCAGGAGCCGAGCATGTGGAGGCCGACCAGAATCTCCGGAAGGTCGGTGAAGTACTGGACGTACCCGATGGCGCCCTGACTGAGGAGCACCAGGAAGAGGTCACGGGTGCGGTGGAGGGGGCCCTTGGGGGCGTCGACGGCTCGCAGGACGAACCACAGGGCGAAGGCCAGCGTCACCACGATCCAGGCCAGGACGGCATGCAGCCTGGTGATGTTCTCCCAGTCCAGCGGGATGCGCTCGACCTCACTCGAGTCGCCGGCGTGCGGGCCCGCGCCTGTGACCACCGTGCCGACCGCGATCAGCAGGACCGTGACGGCGACCAGGGCCCACACGAGTTGCTGCACCGACTTGCCGGCCAGCGGACGCGGCGCCGAGTCGCCCTCCCGGGTGCGCTGCCACATGACGGTGGCGACGGCGATCAGGGCGGTGGACAGCAGGAAGTGGGCGGCGACCGTATAGGGGTTGAGGCCGACCAGGACGACGATGCCGCCGAGCACCGCGTTGCCCATGACGACCCAGAACTGCGCCCAGCCGAGGCGGGTGAGGCCGCGCCGGTACGGCTTCGCGGAGCGGGCCGCGATGATCGCCCAGCCGACCGCCGCGCTCAGGACGTACGTCAGCATCCGGTTGCCGAACTCGATGACCCCGTGGATGCCCATCTCGCTCGTGTTGGTCAGCGAGTCCTCGGAGCATTTGGGCCAGGTCGGGCAACCGAGCCCCGAGCCGGTCAGACGTACGGCACCGCCGGTGACCACGATGACCACCGCCATGACGAGCGCGGCGAGGGCCGCTCGCTGAACCGTCCGGGGTTTCGGGGTCCAGCGTTCGGCGATGAAGGCGAGGGGGTTGCGCACGGCCTCGGCGGCGACGGCGCGGGTCAGATTCGGCACGCGCACCATGGTAGGCGGCCGCTTGTGCACGTCTTCACGAGGGGGCAGCGTGCACTCCGCCCTACTCCCAGCGGAAGAAACGGGCGGCGGCCGTGAGACTGACGACTCCCCACACGGCCAGGATCCCGAGGTCCCCCCACGGCATCCAGGCGCCGTGCTGGAGCACGTCCCTCAGCCCGTCCGAGAGGGCCGAGATCGGCAGCAGGCCGAGGAGGAACTGGGCCGTGTCCGGGAACTTGTCGAGCGGGACGACGACCCCGCCGCCCACGAGCAGCAGGAGGAAGACCAGGTTCGCGGCGGCCAGCGTCGCCTCCGCCTTCAGCGTGCCCGCCATCAGCAGGCCGAGGCCCGAGAAGGCGGCCGTGCCGAGGACGAGCAGGAGCAGGACGGCGAGGGGGCTGCCGTGGGGCGACCAGCCGAGGGCGAAGGCGATCACCGTCACCAGGATCACCTGGAGGATCTCCGTCACCAGTACGGAGAGGGTCTTCGCCGCCATCAGCCCCCAGCGGGGGAGCGGAGAGGCGGCGAGCCGCTTCAGTACGCCGTACCGCCGCTCGAAGCCCGTGGCGATGGCCTGTCCCGTGAACGCCGTCGACATCACCGCGAGCGCGAGGATGCCGGGCGCCAGGAAGTCGACCGCCTCGCCCTCGCCCGTATCGATGATGTCGACCGAGCTGAACAGCACGAGCAGCAGCGTCGGGATGACGACCGTCAGCAGCAACTGCTCGCCGTTGCGCAGCAGCATCTTCGTCTCGAGGGCCGCCTGCGCCGCGATCATGCGGGTCAGCGGGGCCGCCCCAGGCTTCGGGGTGTACGTACCGGCGGTGGTCACGAACGCAGCTCCTTGCCGGTCAGCTCCAGAAACACGTCTTCAAGGGTGTGCCGCTCCACCGAGATCCTCTCCGGCATCACCCCGTGCTGGGCGCACCAGGACGTGACGGTCGCGAGGAGCTGCGGGTCGACCTTGCCGCCCACCCGGTACGCGCCCGGCGTCAGCTCGGCCGCCGTGCAGTCCGGCGGGAGCGCCTTGAGCAGGGAACCTATGTCGAGGCCGGGACGCCCGCTGAAGCGGAGCGTGTTCTCGGCGCCGCCGCGGCACAGCTCCTCGGGGGAGCCCTGGGCGATGACCCGGCCCGCGTCGATGATCGCCACGTCGTCGGCGAGCTGCTCGGCCTCGTCCATGTAGTGCGTGGTCAGGATGACCGAGACGCCGTCCGCACGCAGATCGCGTACGAGGTCCCAGGTGGCCCGGCGCGCCTGCGGATCGAGTCCGGCGGTCGGCTCGTCCAGGAAGACGAGTTCGGGCCGGCCGACGACGGCCATCGCGAGCGCGAGCCGCTGCTGCTGGCCGCCGGACAGCCGCCGGTATGTCGTGCGGCCGCAACTGCCGAGGCCGAGGCGGTCGATCAGCGCGTCCACGTCCAGCGGATGCGCGTGCAGCTTGGCCATGTGGTGGAGCATCTCGTCGGCGCGGGCGCCCGAGTAGACGCCGCCGGACTGGAGCATCACGCCGATCCGGGGACGCAGAGCCGCGGCCTCGCGCACCGGATCGAGCCCCAGTACGCGTACCGTCCCCGAGTTCGGCTTCCGGTATCCCTCGCAGGTCTCGACCGTGGTCGTCTTGCCCGCCCCGTTGGGACCCAGTACGGCGGTGATCCCCGTCCCGGCCACCAGGTCGAGGCCATCCACCGCGGTCTTCGTGCGGTACCGCTTCACCAGGGCCTGGACCTGGACGACGGGGTCGCTTCGCATGGCCCGAGTCTAGGTACGCGCTCAATGCCCAGGACGGGCGGGTTGGCGATCCCCTGCGATCCTCTCCGGGCCCCTTCCGATCCGGGTGACACAGCTCTCCTGCCACCGCGCACTCTGGGCTGTTCGGGTGGATCGGCCGTAATCGTCGGATAGCGACCTTCTGGCGGTGCTTCAGTTGTCATGGTCCGCCCAGGGCGGGATGTGGACGTCTTCCCTCTCCCGCAGACGCCGGGGGTGACCTTCGAGGACACCGTCTGAGGTGCTCGCGTACGACGGGGCGGCGGTGGTGCCCACGGCTCGGGTGATCGATCAAAAGATCAACTCCGCAGGTCGGCTTAGGTATACCTAAGTGATGCACCGCACGCTGGGCGGCGCGGACGCGGGTTGTCACGCTCTCGGGAATTACGCAACAATGGTGTTGTGAAAAACGTCGGCCAGGCTCCGCAGGAGGAACTAGCAGCCGGGTTGCG
The DNA here is from genome assembly GCF_039532825.1 of Streptomyces vastus. Taxonomy (NCBI): domain Bacteria; kingdom Bacillati; phylum Actinomycetota; class Actinomycetes; order Kitasatosporales; family Streptomycetaceae; genus Streptomyces; species Streptomyces vastus. The sequence continues at coordinate 120,226 of NZ_BAAASJ010000003.1, read as the reverse complement.
CTCGGACCGCTCGACGCGCAACCGGGTGGCGCGCTCCATCCTGGACCACGGCCCGTCGACCGTGGCCGACCTGGCCGGCCGCCTCGGCCTCACCCAGGCGGCCGTACGCCGGCATCTCGATGCCCTGGTCGCCGACGACGTCGTGGAGCCGCGTGAGAAGCGCGTCTATGGAGCACGTACGCGCGGCCGGCCCGCCAAGGTCTTCGCGCTGACGGACTGCGGCCGTGACGCCTTCGACCAGTCGTACGACAAGCTCGCCGCCGACGCGCTGCGCTGGATCGCCGATCGTGAAGGCGGTGACGAAGCCGTCGCCGCCTTCGCCCGCGCCAGGATCGCCGCACTGGCCGGGGCGTACCGCAAGGCCATCGAGGCCGCCACCCCCGACAAGCGCACCGAAGCCCTGGCCAAGGCCCTGAGCGCGGACGGGTACGCTGCTACGGCGCGCAGCGCTCCCCTTCCCCACAAGGGCGAGCAGCTCTGCCAGCACCACTGCCCGGTCGCCCATGTCGCCGAGCAGTTCCCCCAGTTGTGCGAGGCGGAGACCGAGATCTTTTCCCAGTTGCTCGGGACGCATGTCCAGCGGCTGGCCACCATCGCCCACGGCGACGGTGTCTGCACGACGTTCATCCCCAAGGCAACCCACCAGACCACCGATAACGCATCTGCAAGCACGGCCGGGAGGAACCCCGCATGACTCTCCCCACGGAGACTGCCCACCCTGAGCTCGAGGGTCTGGGCACGTACGAATACGGCTGGGCCGACTCGGACGTAGCCGGTGCCTCGGCCAAGCGCGGCCTGAACGAGGATGTCGTACGCGACATCTCCGCGAAGAAGAACGAGCCGGAGTGGATGACCAAGCTCCGTCTCAAGGGCCTGCGCCTGTTCGAGAAGAAGCCCATGCCCAGCTGGGGCTCGGACCTGTCGGGCATCGACTTCGACAACATCAAGTACTTCGTACGTTCCACGGAGAAGCAGGCGGAGTCCTGGGAGGACCTGCCCGAGGACATCAAGAACACGTACGACAAGCTCGGCATCCCGGAGGCGGAGAAGCAGCGCCTCGTCGCCGGTGTCGCGGCCCAGTACGAGTCGGAGGTCGTCTACCACCAGATCCGCGAGGACCTGGAGGAGCAGGGCGTCATCTTCCTGGACACCGACACGGCCCTGAAGGAGCACCCCGAGCTCTTCAAGGAGTACTTCGGGACGGTCATCCCGGTCGGTGACAACAAGTTCGCCTCGCTGAACTCCGCCGTGTGGTCCGGCGGTTCCTTCATCTACGTGCCGAAGGGCGTGCACGTGGAGATCCCGCTCCAGGCCTACTTCCGGATCAACACGGAGAACATGGGCCAGTTCGAGCGGACTCTGATCATCGTCGACGAGGGCGCCTATGTGCACTACGTCGAGGGCTGCACGGCGCCGATCTACAAGAGCGACTCTCTGCACAGCGCGGTCGTCGAGATCATCGTCAAGAAGAACGCCCGCTGCCGCTACACGACGATCCAGAACTGGTCGAACAACGTCTACAACCTGGTCACCAAGCGCGCCGTCGCCTACGAGGGCGCGACCATGGAGTGGATCGACGGCAACATCGGCTCCAAGGTGACGATGAAGTACCCCGCCGTCTACCTGATGGGCGAGCACGCCAAGGGCGAGACCCTGTCCATCGCCTTCGCGGGCGAGGGGCAGCACCAGGACGCCGGCTCCAAGATGGTCCACATGGCGCCGAACACCTCCTCCAACATCGTCTCCAAGTCGGTGGCGCGCGCCGGCGGCCGAACGTCGTACCGCGGTCTGGTGGAGATCGGCGAGGGCGCCCACGGCTCGAAGTCCAACGTGCTGTGTGACGCACTGCTCGTCGACACGATCTCGCGGTCCGACACCTACCCGTATGTGGACGTCCGTGAGGACGACGTGTCCATGGGCCACGAGGCGACCGTCTCCAAGGTCTCCGAGGACCAGCTCTTCTACCTGATGAGCCGCGGCCTGAGCGAGTTCGAGGCGATGGCCATGATCGTGCGCGGCTTCGTCGAGCCGATCGCCAAGGAGCTGCCCATGGAGTACGCGCTTGAGCTCAACCGGCTGATCGAGCTGCAGATGGAGGGCGCGGTCGGCTGACCGACCTCCAGTACCGACGTCTCGGGGGGCGGCCGATCCGCCCCCCACCAGCAGCGCGAAGACTCATTACGTAGGAAGAGAGCAGACCGACAGCCATGGCTGAGGCTCAGAACTCCCCCACCCTCGAACCCGCTCGGGCGGGGGGACCCCCACCCGTGGGGTCGACCACCGCGGGCCAGATCGCGGTCGCCGCCGAGTCGACCGTCGCCACGCGCATGAGCGCGCCCCCGTCCTTCGACGTGGCGGACTTCCCGGTCCCGCACGGCCGCGAGGAGGAGTGGCGGTTCACTCCGCTGGAGCGGCTGCGCGGGCTGCACGACGGCACCGCCGTCGCCAACGGCACCGGTGTGAAGGTCGATGTGCAGGCCCCCGAGGGCGTCACCGTCGAGACCGTCGGCCGTGACGACGCGCGGATCGGCAAGGCGGGCACTCCGGTGGACCGTGTGGCCGCCCAGGCGTTTTCGGCGTTCGAGCAGGCCGGCGTGATCACCGTCCCCAAGGAGACGGTGCTCACCGAGCCGATCCGTGTCGCCGTGCACGGCGAGGGCGGGATCGCCTACGGCCACCAGGTCGTCGAGCTCGGCGCCTTCGCCGAGGCCGTCGTCGTGATCGACCACACCGGTGACGCGGTGCTCGCCGCCAACGTCGACTACATCCTGGGCGACGGCGCCAAGCTCACCGTCATCTCCGTCCAGGACTGGGACGACAAGGCCGTGCACGTCGGCCAGCACAACGCGCTGATCGGCCGCGACGCCACCTTCAAGTCGTTCGTGGTCACCTTCGGCGGCGATCTCGTACGCCTCCACCCGCGCGTCCAGTACGCCGGCACCGGCGGCGAGGCCGAGCTCTTCGGCCTGTACTTCACCGACGCGGGCCAGCACCAGGAGCACCGCCTCCTCGTCGACCACAACACCCCGCACTGCAAGTCGAACGTCGCCTACAAGGGCGCGCTCCAGGGCGACGACGCGCACGCGGTGTGGATCGGTGACGTGCTGATCGAGGCCAAGGCCGAGGGCACGGACACGTACGAGATGAACCGGAACCTCGTGCTGACCGACGGCGCCCGGGTCGACTCCGTACCGAACCTCGAGATCGAGACCGGCGAAATCGTCGGCGCCGGCCACGCGAGCGCCACCGGCCGCTTCGACGACGAGCAGCTCTTCTACCTGATGGCCCGCGGCATCCCCGCCGACGAGGCCCGCCGCCTCGTCGTCCGCGGCTTCTTCGCCGAGCTGGTCCAGCAGATCGGCGTCGACGACATCGAGGAGCGGCTGCTCGTGAAGATCGACGAGGAGCTGGAGGCGTCGGTCTGATGGCCATCGCGTTCGTACGCGCCTGCGGGCTGAGCGAGCTGGAGGAGGACACCCCGAAGCGGGTGGAACTCGACGGCACGCCGGTCTCCGTCGTGCAGACCGAGGGCGAGGTGTTCGCGATCCACGACATCTGCTCGCACGCGAACGTCTCGCTGTCGGAGGGCGAGGTGGACGACTGCCACATCGAGTGCTGGCTGCACGGCTCGCGTTTCGATCTGCGTTCCGGGAAACCCGACGCTCTGCCCGCGACCCGCCCCATTCCCGTATACCCCGTAAAGATCGAAGGGGACGATGTGCTCGTCTCCCTCACCCAGGAGTCCTGAGGCACCCATGGCAACGCTTGAAATCCGAGACCTGCACGTCACCGTCGAGGCCGACAACGCCACGAAGGAGATCCTCAAGGGCGTCGACCTCACCGTGAAGCAGGGCGAGACGCACGCCATCATGGGCCCGAACGGCTCCGGCAAGTCGACTCTCGCCTACTCGCTCGCGGGTCACCCCAAGTACACGATCACCGAGGGCACCGTCACCCTCGACGGCGAGGACGTCCTGGAGATGTCCGTCGACGAGCGCGCCCGCGCCGGCCTCTTCCTCGCAATGCAGTACCCGGTCGAGGTCCCCGGCGTCTCGGTCTCCAACTTCCTCCGTACCTCCGCCACCGCCATCCGCGGCGAGGCCCCCAAGCTGCGTACGTGGATCAAGGAGGTGAAGGAGGCCATGCAGCACCTGAACATGGACCCCGCCTTCGCCGAGCGCAATGTGAACGAAGGCTTCTCCGGCGGTGAGAAGAAGCGCCACGAGATCCTCCAGCTCGAGCTGCTCAAGCCGAAGATCGCGATCCTCGACGAGACCGACTCCGGCCTCGACGTCGACGCGCTCCGGGTCGTCTCCGAGGGCGTCAACCGCGTCCGGGAGACCGGCGAGGTGGGCACGCTGCTCATCACGCACTACACGCGCATCCTGCGCTACGTCAAGCCCGACCACGTCCACGTCTTCGCGGGCGGCCGCATCGCCGAGTCCGGCGGTCCCGAGCTGGCCGACAAGCTGGAGGCCGAGGGCTACGAGGCTTACACGAAGGGTGGCGTATCAGCGTGACGCAGCTGCCGGGCCTCCTCGACACAGAGGCGATCCGCAAGGACTTCCCCGTCCTGGACCGACAGGTCCACGACGGCAAGAAGCTGGTGTACCTGGACAACGCGGCGACCTCGCAGAAACCGCGCCAGGTACTGGACGCCCTGAACGAGTACTACGAGCGCCACAACGCCAACGTCCATCGCGGTGTGCATGTGCTCGCCGAGGAGGCCACGGCGCTGTACGAGGGCGCGCGGGACAAGGTCGCCACGTTCATCAACGCGCCCAGCCGCGACGAGGTGATCTTCACCAAGAACGCCTCCGAATCGCTCAACCTCGTGGCCAACATGCTCGGCTGGGCCGACGAGCCCTACCGCGTCGACCACGAGACCGAGATCGTCATCACGGAGATGGAGCACCACTCCAACATCGTTCCGTGGCAGCTGCTGTCGCAGCGCACGGGCGCGAAGCTGAAGTGGTTCGGCCTGACCGACGACGGCCGCCTCGACCTGTCGAACATCGACGAGATCATCACCGAGAAGACGAAGATCGTGTCCTTCGTGCTGGTCTCGAACATCCTCGGCACCTTCAACCCGGTCGAGGCGATAATCCGCCGGGCGCAGGAGGTCGGCGCTCTCGTCTGCATCGACGCCTCGCAGGCCGCGCCGCACATGCCGCTGGACGTGCAGGCTCTCCAGGCCGACTTCGTGGCCTTCACCGGCCACAAGATGTGCGCTCCGACGGGCGTCGGCATCCTGTGGGGACGCCAGGAGCTGCTGGAGGACCTGCCTCCGTTCCTCGGCGGCGGCGAGATGATCGAGACGGTGTCGATGCACTCGTCGACGTACGCACCGGCGCCGCACAAGTTCGAGGCCGGCACGCCCCCGATCGCGCAGGCGGTCGGTCTCGGCGCGGCGATCGACTACCTGACCTCCATCGGCATGGAGAAGGTCGCGGCCCACGAGCACGCGCTGACCGAGTACGCGGTCAAGCGCCTGTCGGAGGTCCCCGACCTGCGGATCATCGGCCCCACCACGGCCGAGGAGCGCGGCGCGGCGATCTCCTTCACGCTCGGCGACATCCACCCCCACGACGTGGGCCAGGTCCTCGACGAGCAGGGCATCGCGGTCCGGGTCGGCCACCACTGCGCCCGGCCCGTCTGCCTGAGGTACGGAATTCCTGCGACCACGCGAGCGTCGTTCTATCTGTACTCCACGCCGGGTGAGATCGACGCACTCGTGGAAGGCCTGGACTACGTACGGAACTTCTTCGGCTGAGGAGCTGGCTGGGTCGTGCTGTGTTATCCCGGGGGGCGACCCCCGGACCCCCGGCAGAGAAAGCACGCGATGCGAGGCTTGGCAGAGACGCGAGGTTGATGGGTGTGAAGCTGGATTCGATGTACCAGGAAGTCATCCTGGACCACTACAAGCACCCGCACGGGCGCGGTCTGCGGGATGGCGACGCCGAGGTGCACCACGTCAACCCGACGTGCGGTGACGAGATCACGCTGCGCGTGAAGTACGAGGGCTCGCAGATCGCGGATGTGAGCTACGAGGGCCAGGGCTGCTCGATCAGCCAGGCCTCCGCCTCCGTACTGAACGAACTGCTGGTCGGCAAGCAGCTCGCCGAGGCGCAGAAGATCCAGGAGACCTTCCTGGAGCTGATGCAGTCCAAGGGCCGCATCGAGCCGGACGACGCGATGGAGGAGGTCCTGGAGGACGCGGTGGCGTTCGCCGGGGTGTCCAAGTACCCCGCCCGTGTGAAGTGCGCCCTGCTGAGCTGGATGGCGTGGAAGGACGCGACGGCCCAGGCCCTGGGCGAGGCCGACGCCGAAAGGAAAACGGCATGAGCGAGACCATTGAGATGAAGCCGGCCTCGGAGGAAGAGGTCCGCGAGGCGCTGTACGACGTCGTCGACCCCGAGTTGGGCATCGACGTCGTCAACCTCGGACTGATCTACGGCATCCACATCGACGAAGCGAACATCGCGACGCTCGACATGACCCTGACGTCGGCGGCCTGTCCGCTCACGGACGTCATCGAGGACCAGGCCAAGTCCGCCACGGACGGCCTCGTCAGCGAGCTGAGGATCAACTGGGTCTGGATGCCGCCGTGGGGCCCCGACAAGATCACGGACGACGGACGTGAGCAGCTTCGCGCGCTCGGGTTCAACGTCTGAGTTCGCATATACGTGTGTGGGCCCCGGCAACTGCCGGGGCCCCACACGTTTGAGGTCACGCACCGCGTTTCACGGTCGCCGCTGACGGCTCAGCTCAAGCCCTCCACCAGCCGGAACGCCGAGTCGGCCCGGTACAGATTGCTGTGGTCGTACGGATCCAGCCGGAGCTGGAAGTTGCGGTGGCGCAGGAAGCGGCCGGGGTAGTTGACCGCCTCCAGCATCACGGCGCCGGCGTACGAGGACGGGCGCGGGCAGAACGTGGCGTCCTTCTTGAAGAGCTCCGAGCCGTCGTGACGGTCCGTGCGGAGGCGGAACTCGCGGTGGCGGACGTAGCTGCCGTCGCTGGTGGAGAAGGACACGCACCGGGAGTCGGCGAGGCCGGGTACGAGCTTGAAGGTGGAGTCCCGCCGGGTCTCGTCGGAGCTGCCGGAGTTCACCTGGTCGAGACGGCCGGTGCCGTCGCTGAAGTGCCAATAGCGGTCGGGGTAGTTGACCGCCTGGACCGACTTCCGCGAGGAGGCCGGCGGCTTGGCGGGGGCCTTGCTTGAGGCGGGAGGCTTTGACGGCTCGGGGATGGGCTCGGAGCCTCGCTGCTGGGCCTCGGAAGAGTCGGGACCATCCTTGTCGTCCGAGGAGGCGTCCTCCTCGGGGGACGGCTGCGGTGAGGAAAGGCCGCTCTTTCCGCTGGGCTCCGTGGTGGGGCCTTCGGGGGTGTAGCCGGGGACGACCGGCTGCGCGGCCGAGGTGGTCTGCGGCTCTTGCGACCCCTTGCCCTCGGTCTGGTCGAGTATGGCGATCGCGGTCACCGTGGAGGCCAGCACCGCCACGGCCAGTACGCCGGCCAGGTAGAGGCGGCGCGTCCCGGGTATGCGGCCTCCGTCGAGGTCTTCGCCGGTCTCCCATACCTTCGGGGGCTGTTCTGTGGGGAGTTGGGAATGCGCTGTCTTGGCAGCGGCACGTGGGGGACGGCTCTGTGCGCCCTTCGGCTCAGGTGCGGGCTGGTCCGGACCGGGTCCGGGCTTGCTGTCTGGCATGCGCTGTTCCTCCAGCGTCGCCTTGAGGCGAACGCGGATTGGTCATGTGCCCTCGCCATGAGAGGAAGCACGAGAGGAAGCGGAGGTCGCGACACGGAAGGTACGGCTGTGGCCGGGTAACTCCGCTGCGCGACGCTGAAACAGTAGTGGACCCGGCGCCTTCTGAGCAGATGTTTCAGAGAGCGGTTTCAAGACCGGAGGGAACAATTTCATAACCTGAAGCAAATTGCGCTCACTTTGGCCCGACCTGCACCGTCTCGTGCGCTCCACACGAGGAGAACGCGGGGAGCGCACGGGTGTGACGCAGCGTCAGCGAGCGAACTCGGCCAGGCCGGCGGCGATCCGCTCCCGGCTTCCGTCGTTCTGAACGGGCGCGGCCGTGAGCACGTCCAGGTGCTGGTAGCCCGGCAGGACCACGGGGTTCTCGTCCTGGGGGATGTGGTCCGCCAGGATGCCGTCGCCCGCGACGAACGTGACCTTGGGGTTCGCGGTGAGGCCCGCCTTGTGCACCAACTTGCCCGCCAGCTGGGGATCGTCGATCAGCTGGATGTCGGTGACCAGCCTGGTCGGGAAGTAGTCCTCCGTGAAGTCCAGGGGCTGTTCGGAGAGGCTGCGGGCCAACTCCCCGATGTCCGTGACCTCCTTGGCAGCAGCCGTGAACGGGGCGCCACTGGCCGAGCGGTACACCGGGTCGTCCGCCGCGCCGACCCGGTCGTAGTTGCGCCAGGTGTAGAGGGGGCCGCCCGGCTCGTCCGGGATCGCCTTCAACTCCGTACCGAAGAGGGCTGGTTGGGCCGGGTCACTGTTCGAGACGGGGAAGTTCTTGTCCACGATCCCGGCGCCGCCGCTGCCGCTCGCACTGTCGAAGAAGCCCACGCTCGTCTGGATGAAGGCGAGCGGTGCCGAGTGGTCGTCCATGAAGGCGCCCAGCACCGCCTCGTTGGTGAGCCGGAAGTCGCGGATGGTGGGGCTGCCCTTGAGGAAGACCTCCGAGTTCTTGGAGAACAGCATGCGGCCCGTCGTCTCGATGTTGGCGTTCGACGGGACCGAGTCGAGCAGCGCGGACTCGGCGTCAGGCGCGTTACCGGCGGCCAGGCCGGCGAGCGCGAGCAGGTTCATCGTCTCGGGGTTGAGTACCGCGGGCAGTGCGAGGAAACGGGGCAGAACTCCGGTGCGGAGTCCGGCCTGTACGGCGGCGTAACCGATACCCGTGTCCGGGATCAGCCCCGGCAGCAGGGACCCGCCGGGGCCGGACGACGTGCCGTTCAGGTCGTCCAGCGAGGTGGAGATCGTGGTGTCCAGGGCGAAGTAGCCCGCGCACTGGTTGAAGCCCGCGTCCGCCTTCGTCGCGGGGTTCGAGTCGAAGTCCCAGGTGGCGAAGACGCCGGTGAGGACGCCGCCCAGCGAATGCCCGCCGCACAGCACCTTCTCCTTGCGCAGCTTCTGGCCGGGCAGTTCGGCGGACAGCAGGTCGTACTGGTCGCGCACGGTCTGCTCCAGACCGACCTCGGCGAGCCAGCCCGTCTGATCGCTGGTCAGAAAGCCGTCGAACTTACGCCCGTCGACCTGCTTGCCCCCGTAGTAGTAGTCAACAGCCCTCGTGGCATTGCCCGTTGCGATCCCGGCGTTGTCCTCAAGGCAGTTGGAGCGCCGGTCCAGCGCCCAGAACTCGATGTGCCGGCCCTTCTCGGCCGCCGCCTTCACCGTGTTCCGGGCCACGCTGTCGAAGGCGCCCGCGCCCTCCAGAATGCCCGGCTGGGCGACCAGAATCCGGTCGGCGTCGGCGGACTTCGAGGGCCCGTCCGAGGACCGGTAGCGCAGATACGACAGCCAGTCGCAGCGCGCCGGGTGAGTGCCGGCCGAGGCCGGCAGCGGGATCCGTACGGACACCTCGGTCTCGGTGACTTCGGTGACCGGCGACGTGGACTCCACGGCGCTCTCTGTACGGCCCGGTGTTCCGTCCGCCGACGGTGTCAAGGTCAGCGCCGCCACGGCGAGCGCTCCGGCGGCCACGGCACGCGTCCAGGGCCTGTTGCGATGTGCGGCTCCTCTGCTCATGGCCGCACCGTAACCAGCGGTAACTCACCGGCTCTACAACGGAATGCGCGCAAACGGCGGCGGCCCTTGCGCGGATCCGCACAAGGGCCGCCGTCCGGCCGTCGTGAATCTGGTGGATAGGCCGGGTGACGGGGAAGACTGCGGCGCATGGCTGTCCGCTGGTATCAACTCGCCGTAAACGCACACGATCTGCCGTCACTCGCCCGCTTCTGGTGCCAAGTCCTGGACTGGCGCGTGGTGTTCGAGGCCGAGGAGGAGATCATCATCGCGTCCGCCCCGGACGCGCTGCCGGGGATCTGCTTCGTACCGGTCGTCGAACGCAAGACGACCCAGAACCGGCTGCACATCGACCTCACGCCGGACGAGCAGGCCGCAGAGGTCGAGAGGCTGCTCGCGCTCGGGGCGCGCCGGGTCGACGTCGGTCAGGGCGAGGACGTGACCTGGGTCGTTCTCGCCGACCCCGAGGGCAACGAGTTCTGCGTACTGCGACCCAAGAAGACGCTCCTCGACTGAACCGTCTTTCCCGGTCCCTCCCCCCGTGTGTACGGGCGTACGTATCGATGTGTACGCTCGTACGCATGGGATACGCAACGCTCATGGCCGCCATCGCGGCCGAGGTGGCCGCCACGACCGCCATGAAGTACAGCGACGGCTTCAGCAAGCTGTGGCCCACCGTGGGGACCTGGGTCGGATACGTCATCTCCTTCGTGCTGCTGGCGCAGACGCTGAAGACCTTGTCGGTCGGCACGGCGTACGCGATCTGGGCCGGAGTTGGCACGGCGGCCATCGCGGCGATCGGGATGGTGTTCCTGGGGGAGGGGCTGAACGCGGCCAAGGCGGCCGGGATCGCGCTGATCATCGTCGGCGTAGTGGTGCTGCACCTGGGCGGTGGGCACTGATGGCCCGCCATGCCACAAGGGGCGTGCGCTGATGGCCCGGCGCTACGACCCCGACAGGCGGCGGCGGATCATCGACGCGGCCATCCGTGTCGTGGGCGCCAAGGGCATAGCCGGGCTGAGCCATCGTTCCGTCGCGGCCGAGGCCGATGTTCCGCTGGGCTCCACCACGTACCACTTCAAGACCCTCGACGAGCTGATGGTCGCGGCGCTGAGGCAGGCGAACGAGGGCTTCGCCAAACTGGTCGCCGCACGCGGTGCCCTGGAGGACCCGGCGAGCGACCTGGCCGCCGAACTCGCCGGCCTGACGGGCGAGTGGCTGGCGGGCGACCGTACGGGAGTGGAGCTCGAGTACGAGCTCTACCTCGCCGCCCTCCGCCGTCCCGCCCTGCGCCCCGTAGCCGCCGAATGGTGCCAGGACCTCGCCGACCGCATCGCCCACCGCACCGACCCGGTCACCGCCCGCGCCCTGGTCGCCCTGCTGGACGGCATCTGTCTGCAGGTGCTGCTGACGGGGGCGGCGTACGACGAGGAGTACGCCCGGGATGTGCTGGCCCGGGTGATCCCCTGAGCCCTTTCTGTGCCGGGCCATCGCCCTGAGGTATCCCGCCCGCATGTCCTCCTTGAACGACGTCCCGGCCTTCGCGAACGACGAACCGGCCTCCGCCACCGAGTGGCTGCTCGACCCGGAGACGTACCGGCCCGTCGGCCGCCGCACGCTAGTGAGCGGCGAGCTGGAGAGCAGCATCACGGTCGTGACCAGGGTCATCGTGCCCGAGGAGGAAAGCCGGACCGACTGACCACTCCCCGAAACGGGCGGCCTGTGCACAGGGGACGCGGGCCGCCCGTACCTTCCACGGCCGGGACGGGCCCGTACCCTGAGACGCTCCTCCCACCGGTTGGCCTACGCGGGCTCCCGGCGGTTAGGTTTCCCCCATGACCGACACGACTGCTACTCGCACCACCGGCGCCGTTGCCGCCGGGCTCGCCACGGTTGCCGCCGACGGCACCGTTCTCGACACCTGGTTCCCCGCGCCGGAGCTCGTCACTGAGTCTGCCGCAGGCGGTCCTGGCCCGTCCGGTACGGAACGGCTGTCCGCCGAGAGGGCCGCCGAGCTGCTCGGCGGAGGCGCGACCGCGGCGATCGGTCCGGACGCCCGCCGGGGCGTCGAGGTGGTCGCGGTCCGTACGGTCATCACCTCGCTCGAAGAGAAGCCGATCGACGCGCATGACGTGTACCTGCGCCTCCACCTGCTCTCGCACCGTCTCGTGCAGCCGCACGGCCAGAGCCTGGACGGCATGTTCGCGCACCTTGCCAACGTCGCCTGGACCTCGCTCGGCCCGGTCGCCGTCGACGATCTCGAGAAGGTCCGGCTGAACGCCCGCGCCGAGGGCCTCCACCTGGCCGTGACGTCCGTCGACAAGTTCCCGCGCATGACGGACTACGTGGCCCCCAAGGGCGTACGCATCGCCGACGCCGACCGGGTCCGGCTCGGCGCGCACCTCGCCGAGGGCACCACGGTCATGCACGAGGGCTTTGTGAACTTCAACGCGGGCACGCTCGGCACGTCGATGGTCGAGGGCCGTATCTCCGCCGGGGTCGTGGTGGGCAACGGTTCGGACATCGGCGGCGGCGCCTCCACCATGGGCACCCTCTCCGGCGGTGGAAACGTCCGCATCACCATCGGCGAGCGCTGCCTCGTCGGCGCCGAGGCGGGCGTCGGCATCGCGCTCGGTGACGAGTGCGTGGTCGAGGCGGGCCTGTACGTCACCGCCGGCACCCGCGTCACGATGCCCGACGGCCAGATCGTCAAGGCCCGCGAACTCTCCGGCGCCTCGAACATCCTCTTCCGCCGCAACTCGATCAGCGGCACGGTTGAGGCGCGGCCGAACAATGCGGCGTGGGGCGGGCTGAACGACATCCTTCACAGCCACGACTAGTTCCGCACTAGCTCGCCACGACGGGTTGTTTGAAGCTGCGGGTTCGTTGTGGCTTGTCGCGCCCACGCGGCGGAGCCGCAAATTGATACAGCCCCGCGCCCCTAAAGGGGCGCGCCCCATAGCCGAGCGCCCTCCCACGGTCACCGTGGGAGGGCGCTCGGCTATGTCGAGGCGGGAACTTTCCTTGTGGCAGAGGCATAGCGGGAGCAGGCTGCACGCGTCACAAGGAATGCGAAGCGGGGGAGGCCCGCCGGGAAAGAGAAGGTGGCGATGGATGCCCAAGGGCAGGAGCACTTCCGGGAGTTCGTGGAGAACCGGTCGTCGGCGTTGCTGAAGACCGCCGTCCTGCTCAGCGGCGGAGACCGGCACGCCGCCGAGGATCTGCTGCAGAACGCGCTGATCAAGGCCGCGGGCCGATGGCAGCGGATCGACGAGCCGGAGGCGTACGTACGGCGGATCCTGTACCGGCAGCAGGTGAGCCGGTGGCGGCTGAAGTGGCGAAGACGGGAGCTGACCGTCGCCGAGCCGCCCGAGGGGACGGGCGACGGTGACGCCGCCTCCGCCGCCGAGCTGCGGATCGTCATGCGCGGGGCGCTGGCACGGCTGACCTCGCGGCAGCGGACCGTGCTCGTGTTGCGGTACTTCGAGGATCTGCCGGAGGCCGACGTGGCGCGGATCCTCGGCTGTTCCGTCGGGACCGTGCGCTCCACCACGCACCGCTCCCTCGCCCGGCTGCGCGCCCTCGCACCCGAACTGGCCGCACTCGGACTCGCCGACGCCGAAGAAAGCCCGTCCCGTGACTTCTCGCCCGTGGAGGTACGCCCGTGAACGTCGACGAACTGGTGCGTGACTCCCTGCGGGAGCAGGCCACCGAACAGCCACCGCTGGGCCCCGGGTTCGTCGACCGGGTGCTGACGGCCCGGCGCCGCCGCCGTACCCGTACCCTCGCGTCCGTCGCCGCGGCCACCGCCGCCGTGGTGGCCATCGCGGTGGCGGTGCCGATGCTGGAGTCCGGCAAGGACGGCGATCGGCTCGCGACCGGGATGAACGAGAGCGACATCATCGCCCACCCCGACCAATCACCCCCGCGTGACCTGATCGCGGCAGGAGACGTCGCGCTGGCCGCGTACTACACCCGGAAGAACGTCGAGCAGACGGACGACCGTGCCGTCGCCGTCCGCGAGTACTGGCTCCTCGACCAGAAGACCGGCAAGTACGAGAAGGCCCCCCGGTGGTCCTTCATCGACATCGCTCCCGGTATGCGGACCGCCGCCGTCCTGGAGAAGGATCTGCCGACCCAGCGGATCGGCCTGCTCAACCTGCTCTCCGGCAAGGTCGAGCGCTGGATCCCGGTGGACCGCGGCGTCGCGGGCGTCGAGTTCTCCCCCGACGGCGACAGGCTCGTCGCGACGACGTACAAGACGAATCCCGACCTGCGGTACAAGGTGGACTACGACAGCGACGGCGACGGCAAGAACAACGACTACGACCAGTCGCACGACCAGCCGCGGAACGGCTTCTACGTCATCGATGTGGCCTCCGGCCAGGGATCGTGGAGCGAGGTCCCGGAGGGCGACGACATGAACGCCCGTCAGGACTTCGACTTCAGTCACGACGGCAAGCTGGTCTACTCCGGACTGTCTTCGGAACCGTACATGCAGTACTACGACTTCGAGGGCAACAAGGTCGACAAGCCCGCGAACGGGAAGTACACGAACTGGTTCAACGACGGGGGGGTGTCCCCGAACGGCAAACTGGTCGCGGGCAACGGCGTCGTCCTCGATGCCTACACCGGCGAGCGGATCGCCAAGGTGCGGGGATACGAGCCGCTCGCCTGGGTCGACGACGAGCGGCTCATCGTCTGGTACAGCGAACCGGGTCAGAACGAGTTCCACAACCGGCTTGTCATCGTCACGATCGGCAGCGACAAACTCGTACGCCTGAGCGGCGCTCGCAAGGGGAACGACGGCGCTCCCGGACGCTGGACGCCGGTCTTCGCCAAGCGCTGATCTTCGCCGGACTCTGATCTCCGCCGGACAAATCTCCGTCGGGCACTGATCAGGCGGCCACGAGCCGCTCGTACGCCGCCAGCAGCCCGTCGACCGTCTCGCGTCCGGCGGGCCGCAGCGGCGCGCGGACCGGGCCCGCGGGCAGGCCGAGCGCACCGAGCAATGCCTTCGCCGTGACCGTGCCGGGCAGGCCGGAGGCCATCATCAGCTCGATGAGAGGGATGGCCTGTCGCTGCCGCCGGGCGGCCTCGGCGGTGTCTCCGGTGTCGAACGCGTCCAGGATTCCCCGGAGTTGGCGGGGTGCGGCGTTGGCGACGGTGCTGATGTATCCGGTGCCGCCCACCGCGTACAGGGGGAGCGTGAACTCCTCGCAGCCCGTGTAGTACGCGAGGTCCGTGCGGGCCAGCACCTTCTGAGTGCCGAGCAGGTCGTACGCGCAGTCCTTGACCGCCACGATCCGTGGATGCGCGGCGAGGCGCAGCATGGTCTCCGGCTCGATGCGGGTGGCGGTGCGGCCCGGGATGTCGTAGAGCGCGAGCGGCAGCCCGGACGCGTCCGCGATCTCCCGGAAGTGGGCCTGGAGGGCCTCCTGGGGCGGCTTGCTGTAGTAGGGCGAGACCACCAACAGGCCGTCCGCGCCCGCCTTTTCGGCCTCCTGGGCCAGCTCGATCGTGTGCCGTGTGTCGGAGGTCCCGACGCCCGCCACCACCGCGGCCCGACCCCCGACCGCCTCGACCACGGCCCGCACGAGCTCGGCCTTCTCGTCGTCCGTCGTGGTCGGCGACTCCCCGGTCGTCCCCGACAGCACCAGCCCCTCGCACCCGTCCGTGACCAGCCGCTCGGCCAGGGCCTGCGCACCGTCGAGATCGAGCAGCCCGTCCTCGGTGAAGGGCGTGATCATCGCGCAGAGGGCGCGGCCGAAGGGCGGGGGGGAGGATGTGGTCATGTCCGTAGTCTCGGCACCCCGACGCTGAAGCTCCACTTAATTCTTCTACGAGATATCCGTAAGGAACTCTGCGCGGTGGCCGCATGTGAGCGTGCCGGCGTGGTCTAGGAACGCGGCGGCGTTTGGGTCACCATGGCGAGGAACGGTAGTTGGTGATCGGTCACGGGAGGCGTTATGAGGCTGGGTAAGGCGCTCGCCACCGGAGTCGCCGAGGAGCGGCCGTGGGTGGAAGAGGAACAGGAAGAGCTTCAACTCGCTGAGGAAATCGAGGAGTTGGAGCCCGTCACCGAAGAGGTTCCGGTCGCGCGATGAGGTGGCGGCTCCCCGAGGAACGTCCGGCGGAGCCGCCCACCGGATTCAAGATCGCCCACCCGATGCTGTCGCAGGACGGCAGCCGGGCCGGGTTCACCGGTGTGTCGCTTGGCGGCGCGCTGCCGTACGGGGTGCTCGACGAGGCTCGCTGTGTGTACGGGCTGCGGCACCGGGCACCGCATCGCCGCTGTGACTGCGGCTTCCACTGCGTGCACGACCGTACGGCGGCGGAGGCCATGCTGTGCACCGCCGACCACCGGACCGCCGTACTCCTCGAGGTGTCGGTCCTCGGCGCCTACCTGCGCTTCGAGCTCGGGTTCCGTTACGCCCGGCAGCGGGTCCGTACCGCCACGGTCGGTCCCTGTACGTGCGGCTCCGTGGCCGTGGCGCTGGCCGACGCCGGTTGGGGCAAGCCCGGCTGGCGGGCGCTCGCGGCGAGCTGCGCCGGATGCGTACGCGGCCGTCCGTCCGTATCGCTGGCGACCTTCGCGCGGCTGGGCGGAGAGGGGCTGCGGGTACGGGCCGGGGGAGGTGCCGCACCGTCCGGCGGTGACCTGCCCGAAGGGCTCGGCGTGTCCGAGCTGATCGCCGAGGCAGCGCTCCTGCAGGCCCGGCTCGACTGGTTCCAGACCCAGCTGGCCCGGCTCGGGGAGCACGGGGCCGGACAGGCGTAGCGGCAGCTCGACGAGCGCGGCGCCCTGACACGGGTAGCGGCGGCTCGACGGGGTACTCGGGCGTCCCGAGACGAGAGGAGGCGGGGCGCCGTGACCGAGACCATGCAGCGGCCGCCGCAGGAACACCACTCGGTGGGCGAACTGGTCGGACAGGCCACCGAACAGCTCTCCGAACTCGTACGCCAGGAAGTGCGGCTCGCGAAGGAGGAGTTGGCGCAGAAGGGACGGCGCGCGGGGCGAGGTGGCAGGCTGCTGGGCGCGGCCGGCGCCATCGGCTATGTGGGTGTGATGGCCCTGGCCGGCACCGGCGTCGCCGCGCTTTCGCTGGTTCTGTCTGTATGGCTCTCGGCGCTCATCGTCACGGCCGTACTCTTCGTGATCGCCGCCGTCCTGGGCCAGGTCGGCCGCAGCCAGCTGCGCCGCGCCGTGCCGCCCCTGCCCGAGCAGACCCTCGACAGCGTCCGGGCCGACGTTGACGAAATCAAGGAAAGGGCTCATCGATGAACGAGAGGAAGAACAAGAGCGGCGTCGAGACCACTGGGGCTGCCGGAACTGCTGGGGCTGCTGGCGCCGAAGAGGCTGCCGGGGCCGAAGAGGCTGTGGAGTCCGCCGCGCCCGAGGACGCCGCGAAGGCGGCCCATGGGGCCAAGGGCCCGGACGAACTGCGACAGCAGATCGCTCAGACCCGTGCGCAACTGGGCGACACCGTAGAGGAGCTGGCCGCCAAGGCGGATGTGCGCGGCCGCGCGCGGGCGGGCGGCGCGAAGCTCAGGAGCAAGGCTTCCGGCGCGGGGCATGCGGTGCAGGACAAGGCCGCCCACGCCGGGCACGCCGTACAGGACAAGGCCGCCCACGCCGGGCATGCCGTGCAGGCGAACGTGCCGCAGCCCGTGCGTAACGCCGCGACAGCGGTCGGTCAAGCCGGACGGCGCCACCCTCGGTCGCTGCTGATCACCGGAGTGGGAGCTGCGATCGCGGCGGGGATGCTGCGCCGTCAGCCTCAGGGCCACCGCTACATCCCCGGCCACCGCTACATCGTGGGCAGCCGCAGGACCCCCGGCCTCGGCAGCATCGGCTTCCGCCGGACCAAGGGTCTCGGGCGCATCGGCATCCGCCGCACGAGGGGCCTCGGCCGCATTGGCTTCCGCCGCACGAGGGGCCTCGGCGGCATCGGTCGCCGCGGCCCCGGTTTCCGCCGCACCGGCTTCCGCGGCACGACGCGCCTCGGCCCCATCGACTTCCGTCGCACCACGGGCCTTCGCCGCTTCGGTCTCCGCCGCACGAGCGGTCTCCGCTTCGGCCGCGCTACCGGCCTCGGGCGCGCTGCTGACCTCCGCCGCGCTGTGGGCCGTCGCTGACACCGCAGCCATCACAACACCACAGTCATCTTGGTGCCGCCCTCCTGACCTTGACCTGAACCTTGGTTGAGGTCAGAGGGTGGGTGGTGCTCGCACCGAGCATCGAATCACTGGAGGCTGTGATGACCCGCCGTACCGACGCGCACCCCGACATGACCCGCCCCGGAGTCGGAGCCCCTCTCTTCAGCACCTGGAGGGTGGGGACGCCCGAGCGGCAGAAGGAGACCGTCGAGGCGATCGCAGACACCTGGGAGAGCAGGCCCTGGCCGACGGAGGGCCTGCTCGGCTACTACCTCTACACCGGCCACGACGGCACGACCCTGCTGCACCACTCGCAGTGGGCGGATGAGCAGGCCTACGAGGCGTTCACGAAGGTGCACCGGCAAGAGCGCGTCGACGAGATCGACACCGCGGTGCCCGGGATCGAGCGGGTGGCCCTGGAACGCTACCGGCACTACCGCAGCGGCACCCGCCCCGAGGCGGAGCCACGCGTACCCGGCTGCATCGTGATCGTCGACGTCGAGTTCGAGGGTCCGGACCCCGACCGGCAGCGCGCCTGGGTGGACGCCGTGTTCGAGGCCCTGGAGAGCGAGCCGAACCAGCACCCCGGCGGGATCTCCGCCCACTTCCACCTGAGCACCGACGGCACGAAGGTCCTCAACTACGCGGAGTGGGAGAGCGCGCAGGCCCACATCGACGCCCTGTCCGGCCCGGGCAACGGCGTCGGATCACGCACGCCGCAGTGGGAGCGCGTACAGACGTACCCCGGACTGAAGGGCTCCACGGTCAGCAGGTACTCGTACGCCCTCGGCCTCGTCCCGACGTGACCCTCACCCCGAAGTTCCAGAAGAGGCTCGAAGCGACGCTCACCGAAAACTAGAACCGTCTGGACAAAAAAAGTTTTCGGTGGGACGGTGGAGTGATGTTGGACGTCACCGTGATCGAGGACCCGGCGGCAGCCGCCGCCTCCCTGGACCCCAAGAGGGCCCAGCTGCTCGCCGAGCTGGCGGCCGGACCCGCGTCGGCCGCCATGCTGGCCGGCAAGGTGGGGCTGCCGCGCCAGAAGGTGAACTACCACCTCAAGGCCCTGGAGCGGCACGGCCTGGTCGAGCTCGCGGGGGAGCGCCGCAAGGGCAATGTCACCGAGCGGCTGATGCGCGCGACCGCCGCGTCGTACGTCATCTCGCCGCTCGCGCTCGCCTCCGTGCAGCCCGACCCGGACCGCTTCCGGGACCAGCTCTCGGCCCGCTGGATGCTCGCGCTCGGCGCCCGGCTCGTCCGGGACGTCGGCCTGCTCATCACGGGCGCGGCGAAGGCCCGTAAACGGCTGGCGACGTACGCGCTCGACGGCGAGGTCCGCTTCGCCTCGGCCGCCGAACGGGCCGCGTTCATCCAGGAGTTGACGGCCGGAGTGAGCGCGCTGATCCGCAAGTACGACGCGCCCGATGCCGAGGGCGGCCGGGACCACCGGATCGTCGTCGCCGTCCATCCCACGGTCAAGCCCACGGCAGCCCAGCCGACGGTCGAGGACCAACCCGCCCCGGAATTGAACCAGTAGTAGCCAGAAGTACTCAGGAGCCCACCATGTCCAAGGAATTCGAGATCGCCCGCGAGTTCGAGGTCGACGCCACGCCGGAGCAGGTGTGGGACGCGGTCACCCACAACACCGGCGGCTGGCTGTGGCCGGAGGAGCCGCCCGAGCCGCGCGTGGGCGGCAAGGGCGCGATGGGCTCCACGGTCACCGCCTGGGACCCGCCGCACCGCTACGTCAACCGCACCGAGGACGTCGAGGGCATCTCCGAACAGACCCTCAACCAGCTCGACTACACCATCGAACCGCGCGACGAGGGCCGCCGTGCCTGGGTGCGGTACGTGCACAGCGGCATCCTGGTGGACGACTGGGACAACCAGTACGACGCCGCGGGCCGGCACACGGACTTCTATCTGCACACGCTGCGCCAGTTCCTGACGCGGTTCGGCGGACGCCCGGTCGTCGCCTTCACGACCTTCGACGGGCCCGAGGCCTCCAAAGCGCCGGACGCCTTCGACGCGGTGGGGCGGGCGCTCGGCCTCGGGGACGACACCGCGGAGGGTGCGCGGGTCCAGGCGCGTGGTCCGGAGGGCCAACTCCTCGACGCCGTGGTCGACTTCCGCAATCCGTACTTCCTCGGGCTGCGCACGGAGGACGCCCTCATCCGTTTCTTCGGCCGTAACCACTGGGGCTATCCGGTCGGCATCTCGGTGCACGACTTCGCGCCCGGTGCCGACGCCAAAGCCGACGAGACCGCCTGGCAGGGCTGGCTGAACAGCGTCTTCGCCTGAGCCCGTATGCCCGCCCGTACACCTGAGCCCGTACGGGCGCCCGTACAGGCGAGGCGGAAAAGGGAACGAGCCCGGCCCCCCGGACGACGGGGCCGGGCTCGTCCGCGCGCAGGAACTACGGCCTGAACCGGAGGACCTGCGGGTCGTGGTCGCTGATCTGGTCGGCGAACTCCGCGTTGATGTGCACGCTGTCGTAGCTGAAGTCGCAGTACTTACGGATCGACGGGCTGATCAGGATCTGGTCGAGGACCTGGCTGTTGCCCTGGAAGTCATAGCTGTAACGCTCGCTCTTGGGCAGGGACTTGATGGCCGAGTAGAGGACGCCGTCGTCCTCCAGGAGCTTCGTCGTCTGAGAGAACTCGAAGTCGTTGATGTCGCCGAGCGTGACGACGGACGCGTTCTTCTGCGCCGCGAGGATGTCCTTGACGAAGGCGTTCACCGACTTCGCCTGGAGGTGGCGCTGGGTCTCCGAGGAGCGGACCGGCGGCTGGTACTGGGAGTGCAGCGCCTGGTCACCGCCCTTCGACGCGAAGTGATTCGCGATCACGAACACGGTCTTGCCGCGGAAGACGAACTCGCCCACGAGCGGCTTGCGGCTGTTCTTCCATGCCTCGGCCGCCGGGTCGATACGGCCCGGAGAGGCTGTGAGAGCCGCCTTGCCGTTCGTCTTCGTGACGCCCACGGCGGTCGTCGCGTCGCCGCCCGCGCGGTCGGTGAAGGAGACGCGCTCCGGGTTGAAGAGGAACACCTGGCGTATGTTGCCGCCCGGCTCGCCACCGTCCGCGAGGTTGACCGGGTCGATGGCCCGCCACTCGTAGGCCGGGCCGCCCGATGCGGTGATCGCGTCGGTCAGCCTGCGCATCGTCTCGTCGGCGGCGACCGTGCCGTCGTTCTTCGAGCCGTTGTTGTCCTGGATCTCCTCCAGGGACACGATGTCGGGCGACTGCAGGTTCTTCACGATCGCGGCCCCGTGATCGGCGAAGGAGTCGTCCGCGGGGTCGAGGTTTTCGACGTTGTACGTCGCCACCGCCAGCTCGCTCCGCGACTGCTTACGGGTCCTCTCGCGCTCCAGTCCGCCGTCGGCGACCGTGCCCAGGGTGCGGGCGGTCAGGGTGTAGCCGCCGAACTGGGTGTAGTCGAGCGGGCCTTCGGTGGTGCCCTTCAGGGTGTCGCCGACGTTCGCCGTCGGGAACGGCTGCGTGGCGGTCGGGATCAGCGACTGGATCTGCAGCCGGCCGGTGTTCTGCGCGTCGTAAGAGCCGTAGACGGTGCCGCCGCGGCGGTTCGGGTTCTCGTACGGCTTCACCGTCACCCACAGCTCGGAGAACGGGTCGGTGGCGGTGACCACGCGCGACGAGCCGATCTTGACGTTCATGCCCTCCAGGGATTCGTAGAAGTCGAGGGCGTACTTTCGCGGCTGCAGGGCCAGCCCGTTGACCGAGCCGTTCGAGCCCTCGTCGCCCGCGGGCGCGTACGCGTCCGGTACGGAACGGCCGCTGATGGTCGTGGCCGCCGGGAGCGCGTTGCCGCTCGACACCACCGTCACCGTCGGCCTGGTGATCTCCGTGACCGCCTGGTTGCCCGAGGACGTACCGCCCGGCACGAACTCCGTGACGGTGCCCGAGACCTTCACCGAGTCCCCGACGGCGACCTTGGGCGTGGAGCTGGTGAAGACGAAGATTCCTTCGCTGGTGGCCGGGTTGTCGTCCGCGTTCGGGTCCTGGATCCAGAAGCCACGGGACGAACCGTAGGTCCGTACGCCCGTCACGATGCCGGTCACATCCGTGACCTGCTGCCCCGCGAGCGGGGATGTCCGGGTGCTGCCCTGAATGTCGTGGACGGCCACGGCCTCCGCCTGGGCGGAGCCGGTGAACACCACGGCGGAGACGGTGGAACAGACTGCGGCGACGGTGAGCGCGGCTATGCGCGCGGAAGACTTGCTCGGCAACGGAATCCCTCCGGGGACGTACATGAGCGCCGGGACGAGGGTGGTGCAAGGGGCTGGTGGATCCAGTGGAGCCTGTGGAGCAAAAGGGCTCTACGCGCGTCAATCTCGTGTGTGGCCACGTGACTTGTCAAGGTTTCAGCCATGTACGGGTCCTGACAGGTTCATGAACTAGGCCGAGTGGGTGGAAATCCGTCTAGGCTGAGGCTGCGGTCAAGGGGCGGCCGGAGCACGACGTCCGGTACGGCCGCCCGACCCCATGCACGTGTGCACGGTTGTACGTCCGAGGAGAGAACCAGCCGATGTCAGACAGCTCCACCCTGCCGCCGGTGCGGCTGACGTCCGAAGCGGAGCTCGCGCGGGACGCGCTCGCCACGCCGCTGCTCTCCCGTGCCGTACGCCTCGCCCGCTGGGCCGGCCCGGACACCCGGGTCGGAGCCGGCGGCGAACTCGTCGAGGAGCAACTGCCGGGCGCCGCCGCGGAACTCGGCCTCGAGGGGGAGGACGCCGCCGCTCTCGCGAGCGAGGCCTGGCGGGTGGCCGTGGACACCGGCCTCGTCGCGGTCCTGGACGAGGAAGAGGGCACGGTCGACAAGGGGGCCGAACTGGCACTCGTCACCTCGGGTGCGCCGGCCGACGTGCTGAGCCTGTGGCTCGTCGCCCTGGACACGGTGCTCGCCGACGCCGGCGTGCCCGACCTCGACGACCTCATGACCGCCATGGACGACGACGGCGAGATCGACCTCTCCGCACTGGACTGGGACCCGGACGCGGAGGCCGACTTCCTCGACGGCGTGCTCGGCAACCTCTACCTGCTGACCGTCAGCGAGGACGGACCCGGCGACAGCCCGGTGCCGCTGCCCGCGCTCGCAGCCTCGGCGGTCGTGCCGGACGACATGGCGGAGCCCACGAACGACGTCCTGGAGCAGGTGTCGGACGTGATGATGCGGCTCGACGACCAGTTCCGCCTCCTGGAGCCGGCCGGTCTCGTCGATTTCCAGCCGGTCGACGAGACGCTGATGACCGACCCCGAGGAGGAGCCCGCGGCGCCGCCAGACGAGACGGACATCTCGCGGTACGGAATGGTACGGCTCACCCCGCTCGGCCTCTACGGCATCCGGACCCGGCTGCAGGAGGAGGGGATCCACGCCCCGGCGGTCGGCGACCTCGCCGACAAGGGGGCGGACGCCCTGCTCGACGGCACCTCCACGTTCCCGCCCGCGGCAGCGCAGGCCGAGACGGAGCAGTGGCTTGCCCAGCGTGAACCCCTCGCCGCCGCACGGGAGTTGCTCGCCGCAGCCCGCGGTTCCGACCCGGGCGCACCGCTGCGGAGGCTGCTCTGCCAGCAGGCCCTGTCGCTCGTCGGCGGGGAGGCCTCACAGGCCCTGCGCGAAGTGCTCGACGACCCTGAGCTGGGCGGGCTCGCCCGGGTGTGGCTGACCGAGCGGGGCGCCCCCGACGTGCCCGCACCCTCCGAGGAACTGGTGTTCTGGCTGACCGTCGACACGATCGCCGCGCAGCTGGCGGCGGAGGGCAACTCCGAGGAACTCCAGTCCCTGGTCGAAGGGCTCGCGGCCCAGCACAGCAGCTTCTTCGCCGCCGCCTGGCGCGTCGACCACCCGGCCACGCCTGACGTCCTGGAGGCCATGGGGCGGCTCCACCCGGACAAGAAGGTCGCCAAGGAGGCCCGTAAGGCCGCGTTCAAGGCGCGGTCGCAGCAAGGGGGTTGAGGTGTAAGGGGGGTTGAGGTCAAGAGGGCTTCAACGGGGGTGCCTTACGGGACTCACGGTGCCTTACGGAACTCACGAGCCCCTTTGCGTCTGCTCCTGCTCCGTCTCATCCTGCGCCGCCTCGCCCTTCGTCCCGGTCTTCGTCTCGCTCTGCGTGTCGTCCCGCGTGTCGTCCCGCGTGTCGTCCTGCGTCTCGTCGTCGCCCATCGGCAGCACGCGTACGGGTACGCCCTCGAGCTCGTCCGGAATCACGTCCTCGGGCCGGAGGTGGTCGCGGGGCACCTCGTGGGTGACGAAGACGACGATCACGTCCTCACCCGAGTCCTCGTCCCGGCCGATGCCGACACCGGTCACATGGGCCAGCCCCATCAGCCGCTCCTCATGGAGGCGGCGCGCCTGACGTGCGTCCACTCCGGCTCGCCTCCCATGGGTTGTGCGGATGGTTACAGCCTATTTTACGAAGGTTATTCCGATCATTCGTTCGCACGCCGGGATTGCTGGGCCATATGGGTGGCCCCTTGGCTCCCGGTTGTCGGTCCGCGTTCAGCCGGAGTTCAGTCACAAGCGGAACGGTGTGGCCGAAGGCTGGCAATCGGCCACCCTCCACGGTTCCACTCCACCGTCACAGGAGAACAGACAGCATGTCGCTCACTCGTAGGGACTTCGCCAGACGGTCCGCGATCACCGGTGCCGGTGTCGCCCTGGTCGGCAGCGTCGGCGCCTTCGCCACCGCGCCGGGCGCCCTCGCGACCCAGGACACCGAGACCCTGGGGGACGACGCGGAAGCGGGGGACGCGGAACGTCCGGGCGGCGGCGTCGGCTACGGCCCGCTCCTCCCCGACCCCAAGGGCATCCTCGCGCTGCCCGCCGGATTCTCGTACCGCGTCCTCACCTACAGCGGCAAGACAAAGCTGGAGTCCGGCGAGACCACCCCCTCCAACCACGACGGCACGGCCGCCTTCCATGGTCCGCGCGGCACGACCCTCCTCGTCAACAACCACGAACTCAAGGGCCCGCGCGCCAACTGGGACCACCCGGTGCCCCTCACCAAGGGTCTCGTCTACGACCCGGCCGCGTCCGGCGGCTGCACGGTCGTCGAGGTGCGCCCGGACGGCCAGGTCGCCGAGTGGGTCGGCATCGCCGGCACCTCCACCAACTGCGCGGGCGGCAGCACCCCTTGGGGCACCTGGCTCACCTGCGAGGAGAACTCCGACCGCGCCGGCGAGAACGGCATGACCAGGGACCACGGCTACGTCTTCGAGGTCGACCCCACCGACCGCCGTGCCAACCGCGACCCCAAGCCCCTGAAGTTCTTCGGCCGTTACGACCACGAGGCAGTCGTCATCGACCCCAAGCGCGGCCACGCCTACCTCACCGAGGACGACGACGAGCCCAACGGCCTGTTCTTCCGCTGGGTGCCGCCGAAGGGATTCACCTACGGCCGCGGCAAGTTCCGCACCCTCGCCGACGACGCCGGCGTCCTGCAGGCCCCCAAGTGCTATGACTCCGGCGGCCGTTACGTGGACGACCTGTCCCGCGCCACGAAGATCGGCACCGTGTACGGCGTCGACTGGGTCGACGTACCCGACCGCGACGCCAAGACGGTCGCGGTGCGCAAGCAGTTCGGCGAGGGCGAGGTCACCCGCGCCCGCAAGCTCGAAGGCATGTGGTGGGGCGACGGCGGCGCGTACATCGTCTCCTCGTACGCCCGTGAGGAGAGCCCCGTCCAGCACGACGGACAGGTCTGGTTCTACGACCCCCGGCGCCGCACGCTCACTCTCAAGGTCCTCCTCGGCGTGAACCCCGACCCCTCCAAGGACGGAGCCTTCGACGGCCCCGACAACATCACCGTCTCGCCCTACGGCGGCATCGTCCTCGCCGAGGACGGCGAGGGCGTCTCGCATCTCTTCGGCGCGACCGACAGCGGCCGTACGTACCCCATCGCCCGCAACGACCTGAACGTCGGCACCGAAGAGGAGCCGGAATACAGCGAGTTCGCCGGCGTCACGTTCTCGCCGGACGGAAAGACCCTGTACGCCAACATCCAGGACCCCGGCATTCTGCTCGCGATCACCGGGCCCTGGAAGCGCCAGCGCAAGTAGAGATTTGGCGGGCCGGGGAGCGTAATCCTCGGCCCGCCGGAATATCCCCATCGGGTGAATCGGGGAGACATAGCCCATTTGAGCGTTCGGGTATCGAATAACTTGACGTTGAGAACCGAATGGGCGTTGTTCTCCGAGAACTGGTGGGGAGAGGCGAGTATGGGTGTGGGGCTTGCGGAGGGGACTCCGATCTGGCTTCCCGACGGGAGGATCTTGCCGGTCGGGCAGGTTGTTGGTGAGCAGCTCCCTGTTCTTACGTATGACAAGACATGGGATCTGCGGGAGCCGAGAGTGGGACGCCCGTATCCGCCGAGAGACCAAGCTGTGGGGAAGCTGCTCCCGGCCACCCCAGTGCGATGGGAAGTACACAGTTCTGAAGCCGTGTTCATCGTCCGGTTGGTATCCGGTCGCAGCGTTGAGGCCGCGGCCGGACAGCCCTGGGTGGTTCGGATGCGTGAAGGGGCGCGGCGCCCCGTCTTGCGTACCACTGCTTCTCTGGAGCCGGGGTGGTCCGTTCCAGTACCGCTGACAGCGACCTGTTTTGGATCTCTCGGGGACGAATGGGACGGGTGGTTCGTCGGGATCATGCTGGGTGACGGCAACATGACGGGGCGAACCCCGGTCTGGGTCGGGCACGACGACGGGACACTCGCCCAAATGCGCAAGTTCGTTGAACGAAACGACTGCGAGCTCAGCGTGGACGACAATGGCACGTGGTTGCGTGTTCGGCTGACGGATCCGCGATGGCACCGGAACCAACTTCGAGATCTGCTGATCGAGCACCAGGTTTGGGGGTTCAAAGGGGATGGCAAGAGGGTTGCAGATCTTCCTTACAGCCAAGCGTTCGTGCGCGGTCTCGTCTCGGGACTGATCGACAGCGATGGCTCCGTGAGTCGCAACGACGTCGAGTTCGCGAACATCTCGGAGACCCTCGCCCGACAGTTCAGTGATTTCCTTCTGCGCCACGGCGGCCTCTCGGACGCGGCTTTCCGGATCGTTCCGCTGCTTGAGGGGGCGCGGGACGCGGACTGGCCTTGGGGGGCCTGATGGACGATAGGGAAGGGTGTGCCCGCGCTTCGGTGCGGGCCACACGCTGGTGCGGGGCCGCATGTGATGCCGTAGGGACTCAGGCGCGGGCAGGGTGATTTCTGGTCAACTTCTGACCGAGGCCGCTCACTTGACCTCCGTCGTCTTCACGGCAGCTACACAGTTCACCCCCCGCGTCACCATGAGTTTTATGCCAACCGGAACGGCTGTTGTCATGTGAGCGCTTTCGCGCCATGCCACTCCTGACTCCGAAGTCACCTCTTGTCCCGGCCCGTTGACCTGTGGCTATGGTGATCGCCGCGCGCTCCCTGGTGGACCTTGACCGCTCTGCCGTGGCGCACGCACATCAGCCGGCGGCCGGGGGAACAGCGTCGCCACGGGGAGGGACACCACCCGCTGCTCCGGTCTCGGTACCGGGGCGGCGGGCTGAGCTTCACGCATCGCCTCCGCCTCCTCGGACGGGCACCCCCGCCTGCCTCCCTCTGCGATGAATGGATGCTCTGTTGCGCCCTGGAACGGGGTTCGTCATACCCAGAACACGAAGATCCGGATTCCTCACATCCGTCATCACGGGTGTCCTGGCCCTGGCCGTACTCTTCGGCCTGGCCATCCGTCCGGATCTGCTCGACCGACTCGCCGGAGCGGGGGCCGCTCCGGCCGGCGACTCCTACGACTGGCACGAGGACACGGCCGCCGAGCAGTTGCGGCAGGACCAGTGCCTGATGGCCGACGTGCTGCGTCTGGGCGGCCTGTCCATGGCGGCGACCGCACAGGACGGCCTCAACCAGACTCCGGACAAGCTCCATGCTCTGGCCGACCGGGAGCACTGGGAGAACACCCCGCTGGCCCAGGCGTACCAGAAGGACCGGGACGCGGCAGGCAAGGAACTCGGCGCCCTTCACGCTCTCCGCAACGGATGGCAGAAGCCTCTCGGCGGTCTGACGACCCCGGCCGGCTTCACCGACGCCTCCTTTCAATGGCCTCCGGGCTCGCAGGGTGACGGCAAGGACGACTTCTACGGCCAGACCGGTCTGACGCAGTGGACCGCCGACCGGTTCTGGAAGATCGAGAACGACTTCTACGAAGACCCCACCCCCAGGGCGGACGAGAGGACCCTGAAGGCCGTCGATGACCTGGGCACTCCTCTCTACGGGACAGCCCCGGACACGGGTCTTCCTTCAGACGAGTGGAACCGTGCCTTAGCCGAGCGGTCAGCGTTCCAGCGGCTGCATGGGGCCCCGGGGGAGAACGCGGGCGCGGACAACGCCCGTATCTTCCTGGCTTCCGGAGGATTCCCCCGCACCGCCCCGCAGCCGGACAC
Source organism: Streptomyces vastus (assembly GCF_039532825.1). Classification (NCBI taxonomy): domain Bacteria; kingdom Bacillati; phylum Actinomycetota; class Actinomycetes; order Kitasatosporales; family Streptomycetaceae; genus Streptomyces; species Streptomyces vastus. The sequence continues at coordinate 91,857 of NZ_BAAASJ010000003.1, read as the reverse complement.
TGCGGAGTACCGCGTCGCGGTCGAGGACCTGAAGACCCGGTTCGCCGCCTGCGCGTGGCGTGACCCGATCGACCCGAGCAAGGTGCTGGGCGACATCTCCACCGCCGCCGCCACCGAGTGGCAGCGGGAGATCAGCTCTCAGGCCGCGCAGCGCAACCAGATCCTGAACGCGAACAAGGACGCCACCAAGGCTCTGGCCACCGGCGCCAAGGTGCTCGGGGACCTGCTGGGTCACTCGTGGACCGCCGACCACCTCGCCCGCTGGCAGGACTACTGGTCCCAGGGCGGCGTCGGGTGGGTCGGGGACGCGCCTGCGGTGATCGAGGCGCACGGGGCGAAAGGCAAGTGCCTCGACGTCCTGAGGAGCGGAACGGCCAGCGGCACACCGGTCCAGCAGTACACGTGCAATGGCACGGCGGCGCAGAAGTGGCAGGTGTACGGCGACGACAAGGGCCTGCACCTGCAGAACGTCAACTCCCGGAAGTGTCTCGACGTGTCGAACAGCGACCCGGCGAACGGCACGAAGATCCAGATCTGGACGTGCAACAGCTCTCCGGCGCAGACGTGGGAGTACAACCTGCGCGCGACGACGAGCCTCAAGAACGTAGGCACCGGCAAGTGCCTGGATCTGTACGACTACACCAACGGTCGCCACTCGTGGCAGTGGGCCTGCAACGGCACTGGCACCCAGCAGTTCGACATCAAGCCGTCCGGTCACAACGGCGCTGTTCCGCCGAAGGCGCAGTTCGACAAGGCCAAGAAGGGCATCGCAAGCGCGCAGGCCGCGGCGAAGAAGCAGCTCGCCGTCGTCAAGGCGCAGGCTGTCGCCGCGAAGAAGGCCGCCACCGACACGGGCACCGCCGAGCAGGCCGCCTACGCCATCGCGGACGGCAATGGGGCTCCTCGGGGTCGTGGTCTGCTGGTGGGTCAGCAGAAGGCCCAGGTCACTCAGGGTGCTGCTGCCGCTCTTGAGGCGATGATGAAGGCCGGTGAGACCGCCGAGGCCGCCACCCGCGCCTCCGGCGGCGACAGCCAGACCATCGCGCAGCGTGCGCTGGCCCAGGCCGCGCAGGTCAAGGCGGAGTTCCGCAAGAAAGCCGCGCACACGGCCGAGTTGCAGGCGAAGGCGGCCGCCGATGCCGCGAAGGTGCACCGCGACAACGCGAAGAAGGACAAGGAGACCGCCGAGGCCAAGCTCGCCGAGACGCTCAAGGCCGAGGGTGAAGCGAAGGCGGCCGCCGCCGACGCCCACGCCAAGCGACTCGCGGCGGAAGCCGAGGAGAAGACGGCGAAGGCGGAGAAGGAGACCGCCGCGGCCAAGCAGGCCGAGGCAGCCAGGCACAGACAGAACGCCGAGACCGAAGCGACGAAGGCGAAGGACGCCAAGACCAAGGCCGAAACCGCCGAGAGCACCGCTGTTGAGAGGAAGAAGGACGCGGTCAAGGCCCGCGACAACGCGAAGGCCAAGCGGGACGACGCCTGGGACGCGGAGCAGAAGGCCGACGCCGCCCGCGCCAAGGCGGACGCGAAGGACGCCTACGCCGATTCCCTGGAAGCGGGCGAGGCGGCAGACGCCGCTCGCGCCGCTGCCACTGAGGCGGACAAGCACGCGGACGATGCCGAGACCGCCGCTACGAAGGCCCGTGCCGCGGCCGACGCCGCGACTAAGGCAGCTGCGGAAGCGGACGCCGCGGCCACCCGGGCGGAGGCGGCAGCGAAGCGGGCCCGTGCCCATGCCGACGGCGCTCAGGCGGCGAAGCTGAGGGCGGACGCCGCGGTGAAGACCGCGACCAGCGCCGCAGCGGACGCCATCGCCGCCGCGAAGCATGCCGCCGCCGAGGCGAAGACGGCCGTCAAGCTGGCCGACGAAGCGGAACAGCAGGCCAAGACCGCCAAGGGACATGCGGGCGAGGCGAAGAAGGAGGTCGCCAAGGCTCTCGCGGCATCGGCAAAGGCCGTGGGCTTCGCCCATGTCACCGCCCAGGCCGCCGTGGACGCCGGCAACTCCGCCGCGCAGGTCGCCAAACCGGCGAATGACGCGATCCAACTCGGCTCCCCGTACGTCACCACGGACTCGGCCGCGAGCCTGGTGGTACTGACCGGGCAGGCGTCGAAGACGATCGCCGACCAGCAGAAGGCCGTGGCCGACGCCCACGCCAAGAACGCACAGGAAGAAGCCGCAGCGGCAAAGGCCCTCGCCCAGGCGGCGCAGGGCGAAGCCAAGGCCGCTTACCAGCACGCCGCCAACGCCGCCGCGCACGCGTCGAACGCACGCACCTACGCGAAGGAGGCCCTCGGCTACGCGGCCGACGCAGCCACGGCCGCATCCAAGGCCACCGCGTCACTGGCCCGCACAGTCGAATACGACCGTCAGGCCACGGAAGACGCAGCCGCCGCGGACAAGGCCGCAGGCCGCGCCGAAGGCCACGCCAAGGACGCCCGTGACTCCGCCGACCAGGCAGCACTCGACGCCTCCGCCGCCCGCACGGCCGCCTCGGAGGCCGAACAGGCCGCGAAGGACGCCCGCGCGGCGGCCGACCGCGCCGACGTCGCCGCAACCGAAGCGGAACAGGCGGCGAATGACGCGGAGAAGTACGCCAGGGAGGCACAGGAAGCGGCCGAGCGCGCCGAAGCGAAGGAGAACGCGCAACAGATCACCACGGGGACCGTTGTCGACGAGGCCGGTGTCGCCATCGGCAACATGTTCTACGTCGTCGACCAGATCGAGAAGATCGGCGATCCGGAGGTGATCAAGAAGGACAACTGCAACCCGATCATCCACACCGGCGACTGCAAGATCACCGCGAAGATCCGGTTCAAGGCGGTCCTCGACCTGTACATGTGCACCGCTGAGGACCTGGATCCGTCCCAGTACAGGTGTCCCGCCGGTGCGACGGTGTACCTCGGCGAACACCCGACGAAGGCACTGTCCACCGAGGTCACCGACACCATCTCGATGGTGGAGTTCAACCAGGGCATCGACCCGGTGGACATCCTCTTCGGACACTGGATCAAGTGCGTCCAGAAGATCACCCCCGGTGGTGCGAACGGAAGCTGGGGCGGATGTGCCTGGGCGGCTGTGGACGTCGCGACCCTGTTCGCGGGCAAGATCCTCAGGCCCATCGCCGACGCCGTGAAGGCGCTGGACGCCGCAGCGAGGACGGGCATTGGCTTCGCCAACGCCTACAAGGCCTTGCGTTCCCTCGGCCTGGCCGACGACGTCCTCTTCCGTATCGGGGTCAAGGGGCTCGACGGATTCGTCAAGACCTGCACCAAGACCGCCCGAACAACTCTGGCCGCCGGATCGGCCAGGGCGGGTAGCGCATGTCCAGTAGGGCTGGTCGCGTACAACAGCACCGAACTGAGCACCATGGCACTCAGAGCCAGGCTTGGAGAAAGCGGATGGGAATTCAAGTACAGGAGTAACGTCGCGGTAGCCAGGGTTCCGGGCTGGAATGACCCCAAGACCGGTGACTTGGTCGTCGGATTCAGCAAGGGCGGCGGCTACCACTCGGAGAACCACATCCTGGACCAGCTGAAGGAAAGGGGCTTCAAGCCGACTCAGATCACGGAGTTCTACAGTGAACGCCAACCTTGCCCCAACTGCGCATCGCTGCTGGAGGGTTCTCTCAAGGAGGGGACTCCAGTCAGCTGGTCGGTTCCATGGGGATCCGACGCTCTGTTGAACCGAGCGGCCGACGACCTACTGCAGCGTTACATCAAGGCTGCCGCCGGGCACCGGTCATCACGCTCCAGCCTCGCCAGTGAGGCGGCCACACGGGTCGTAACCACTGCGCAGGAACACGCCGATTAGAGGAACGAGAGTGAGAGTTGTCTGAACACGACTTCGACCATCCGTCGGCGCCCAGGGATGTCACCGCCGAGCGGGATGTGCTGGCTGACCGGGTCTGCCGTGAACTGGAACGTGCGGGAATCCCCGCCTTCCGGGAGCAGCAGGCCGATCGAGCAGGTGCGAGGGTTGAGGTCGACGACACTGCCCTCGATGCGGCGAGAGAGGTGATCGTGGACTGGTGTCCCGACCCCAGTCTCACGGAAGCCGTCGTTGACAGCATGCAGAGCGGCGATTACCAGGCTCCCGTCATTCAGCACAATGGAGCCGTCTGCTCCCATATGCAGAAGGCGATCATCGGAATCCTCAGATCGGCTGGCTTGCAGGCTGATACTGCGGCTGAATTCGACGGCGACCTGCATCCGCTGTCGGTTCGTGTCACCACATCCAGGTAATCCGACAACAGGGCAACGGGATCCGTTCGCTTGTATCAGGCCCCGCCGCGGCTCCGGCTCCGGCGGGGTCTTCGGCCTTCCGACGGAGCCCTGGACAGCAGGAAGGGACGTGAGAGACGCATGAACGAGCACGGATTCGATCTGCCGCCAAAAGCCCAGCCGGATGTCATCGCCCGGCGAAACGCACTGGCTGATGAAGCCTGCCAGGCTCTGGCCCAGGCTGGGATTCCCGTCTACCGAGTCGGCCTCGGAGGCGAGTCCGAAAGCAGGCCTGGAGCGGAGGTTCATGTGGACCATCTCGCTATCGGCGGTGTACTGGTGGAATGGAACACGGAGGCAGAACTGGCAACTGCAGCAGTGAACCTTCTGGAGGGCGGAGTCGAACCTTCGGATCTGCCTCACGCGATTCGCCATTACGAAACCGTCCATACCTGCATGCGAGAAGCTCTTCTGGGCATCCTCGCCTCAGCGGGGTTCGACGTGGAAGAAACGAATAAACACACCTACGGGAGTGCGGTTCATGTAAAGGGTTTCATGCCCTGATTCCGTCCTTCAGGCCCCGTAGACGCCGAGCCGTACAGCGTCGACGGGGCCTGCGCACCTACGAGGAAGGCCAACGGCACGGAAACGAGAGTGAGAGCGTGGACATTTCCCCCTGTCATGTTCACGAACCGCTCCTTTGAGCGCTTAGGGGGCATCCTCCCTCGGTGTGTTCACGATTTTTGCGCGAGGGGTCATGGGCCCGCGATTCGCGTACGTCCTGTGGTGTGCGCGTCCGCGTGGGGCTGTCCCGACGATCGCCCACCTGGCGGAAACACCACATCCGCCCACGGCCTCCTGATCGCGCGCATTCTGGATAAGTCTTGAGTTACGACGTATTCGTGTGCCGATTTATGAACGGTCAATCGGTGCCCCTGGACCGGAGTGCGATGAACGCGGCTCTCGATCCCTATGTGACGGCACGGGACCCGGAACACGGCTTCCTCCAGCTCACGGCAGGCGACGGAGGGCAGGCAGACGTCTACACCAGCACCGACACCAACATCACGGTCAGTCATTTCAGTGTGGGCGAGATCATGGACGTCATCGCGGACCTGCTGCAGAGGCTGGGAGCCGTGCTTGTCCTTCCTGGCGGAACCGTCGTCCTGCAACGCGAGGAAGACCGTGAGCACCTGTCACAGGACCTCAAGGACGGATGGACCCATGTTGTCGCGTCGACCGCCGAGGAGATCGCGGAGGCGATTCGGGTGTCATGAGCTGGTGGCCGGGGATAGTGGTGGCCCTATGCGATGTAGCGGCGGAAGCCTTGTGCTGTGGCTTTGAAGCCGCACGCTTCGTAGAAGGTGTGGACGTATTCGTCATCCGCTGCGAGCAGCTGCGCCTTGTAGCAGTCCGCCGACTCACCCAGCTGCACGGCCGCCTCCATCAACCGGCGTCCGACGCCACGCCGTTGGAAGGAGTCGGCTACCACGACGTTCTCCACGAACAGGATGGCCCGCCCGCCGCGGGTGAGGTTCGGCATGACGATGCAATCCGCCGTTCCGGCCACGCTGCCATCAACGTCGGCGACCAGGATGGTCCGTCCCTGCTGCTTCGATATCGCTGTCCAGATGGCATCTGCAGACGCCCGGGGCAGCGGAGTGTCGTCCGGGTTCAACTCGCTGTAGAGGGCCAGCAGTGCTGAGAGGTCGCCCTCGGATGCCGACCGCACGGTGATCTTCATGCGCCGAGCCTAGAACGAGCACAACAGCCCACGTGGCACCAAGAGTTCATGGCTGTCCGTCGCTGCGGAGCGTGAACCAGACCGTCTTGCCGATGCCGCCGGTTCGCGGTTCCGAGCCCCAGTCGTCCGCCAGTGTCGCCACCAGGGGGAGGCCCCGGCCGGACTCGTCGTCCGGGGTCGCCTCGTGGAGCGTCGGGAGGGTGTCGTTCGCGTCCGTCACGGATACGCAGAAGTGGCCGGCGTTCAGGGTGCAGCGGGTCCAGATCTCGCGGCCTGGGGAGACCTTTGCGTGGCGGTATGCGTTTGTCATCAGCTCGCTGAGGAGGAGTACGGCTGTTTCCGTCAGCTCGTCCGGGAGCTTCCAGGTTGTGGCCTGGTCGCGGAGGAGGGTGCGGGCCCGGCCGACGCTGCGGGCGTGGCGGGGCAGGTGCCATTCGACGTCTTGGATGTCCTCGATGGCTTCGGCGTCGTCGCGGTCCTTGGGCATGTGTGTGCCGTTCCTTGCGTGTGGTTCTCCGTCATTCGCTGTGATCAGGCTGGTGGTTGGTGCGCAGTCTCGGGGAGTGTCGGTGTGGGTACACAGCGTGGCTGTACACGGTGTGGTGGTGGGAGGCGGGTGGGTGCGTGGCTTCCGGGGAGTCGCAGCAGGCGCAGCAGAACTGGCGGTACTGCGGTGGGCAGATCAAGTTGTGGAGGGAGGAGGCGGGGGTCAGTCGGCAGGAGCTGGCGGGGGAGGCCGGGTACGACTATGAGTACGTCAAGTCGATGGAGTGCGGGAGGCGTAGGCCGACGCTGAGGTTGTTGCAGGTTGCGGATCAACTGTGCGGGGCGCGCGGCAAGTTGGTTGCCGCACACGAGTTTCTGAAGCCGGAGCCGTTTCCTCAGCGGACCCAGCAGTACGTGCTGGTGGAGGCCGAGGCGATCACGGTGCAGTGGTACGAGCCCATGTTGATTCCCGGCCTGCTGCAGACCCCGGAGTACGCGAGAGCGCTGATCAGCAGCAACTGTCCACCTCTGGACGAGGAGACGGTGGATGAGCGGGTCACGGCGCGACTCAAACGGCAGGAAAAGCTGACCAGCAAGCCGCCGACGTACTTCAGCTTTGTGATCCACGAGGCCGCGCTGCGTTCGGTGGTCGGTAACCGGGATGCGATGCGCAGGCAGTGCGATCACTTGCTGGACGCCGGGAAGCAGCGGCACTTGTCTGTCCAGGTGCTGCCCTTCGCAACTGCTCCCACGGCGGCGCTCAGTGGCCCGATGGTGCTCGTGGAAACCGCCGATCACGAGCGCTACGCCTTTGTGGACGGCCAGTCGACAGGGGCCCTGTACTCCGACGGCGACAAGCTCAGTACGCTCACGCAGCGCTATGGCATGATCCGGATGCAGGCCCTTAGCGTTGAGGAGTCTGCCCAGTTCATCAGGAAGGTGGCGGAGGAGCTATGAGCGGCGAACTGTCATGGTTCAAGTCCAGCTACAGCGACTCCGAAGGCAGCGCCTGCCTCGAAGTTGCCTATAACTGGCGGAAGTCCAGCTACAGCAGCAGTGGGGGCGGTGAATGCCTCGAAGTAGCCGCCTGCCCTCACACCATCCACATCCGCGACTCAAAGCTCGGCACTCGAAGCCCCCGCTTCACCATCCCCTCCGCTGCCTGGACCGCCTTCGTCACGTACGCCTCCCGCGAGGCCTGAGTCCCGGCCCTCGAGACCCAAGGCTGTGGCCCGCACCTCGGTGCGGGCCACAGCCTTGTGCGCGGCGGAGATTGACATCTAACATTTCAATTGTGGACGCCATAGGGCCCGTACCCCGCACCCTGCTCAGGGACCGGGCATACGAAGCGATCAGGGACGCCATCGTGGCCGGAGACATCGAACCGGGCGCGGCGGTGCGCGACGCCGATCTCGCCGAGCGGCTCGGGCTGTCCAGGGCGCCCGTGCGTGCAGCCTTCTCGCGGCTCGTCGACGAGGGGCTGCTGGAGAGCAAGCCGCAGAGCTATACGCGGGTGACCCCGGTCGTGGCCTCCGACGTGCGGGACGCGGCGGCCGTCGTCGGGGCCATGCACGAGCTGGCCGCGCGGACCGCCGTGCCCCGGCTGTTCGCCGCGGACGTCGAGATGATGCGTTCGGCCAACGAGCGGTTCGCGGCTGCTGTCCGCACCGGCGACGTGGACACCGCCCTGCGAGCCGACGACGAACTGCACGACGTGCTCGTACGCGTCAGCGGCAACCGCGCGGCCGCCGCCACCATCGCCCGCTACACCCCGCTCATCCGCCGGCTGGAGCGACGGCGCTTCGGTGAGGGCGGCAACTGCCGTTCGGCCGGGCTGCACGAGCAGCTCATCGAGGCCTGCGCGGCCGGTGACGTGGACGAGGCGGTCCGTGTCACCGCGGAGATCTGGCGAGGGCTCGAAGGCCTCGCCGACGGCGACTGATCCTGGGAGGATCCATGTCCCTTTCCTCGTACGAGCGTTACCCCCTCCTCTTCGGGCCCTCGCCCGTGCACCCGCTGGAGCGACTGACCAAGCACCTCGGTGGCGCCGCCCTCTGGGCCAAGCGCGAAGACTGCAACTCCGGTATCGCGTACGGCGGGAACAAGACCCGCAAGCTGGAGTACCTCGTCGCCGACGCGCTCGCCCAGGGATGCGACACGCTTGTCTCCATCGGTGGCGTGCAGTCCAACCACACCCGGCAGGTCGCGGCCGTCGCCGCCCGTGCCGGGCTCAAGTGCGTGCTCGTGCAGGAGAGTTGGGTGGAGTGGCCCGACGCCGTGTACGACAAGGTCGGCAACATCCTGATCAGCCGGCTCGCGGGCGCGGATGTGCGGCTGGTGCGGGCCGGGTTCGGGATCGGGTTCAAGGAGAGCTGGGAGCAGGCGCTCAGGGAGGTCGAGGAGGGCGGCGGGAAGCCGTACGCCATCCCCGCCGGTGCCTCCGACCATCCCCTCGGTGGTCTCGGGTTCGCCGGGTGGGCGTACGAAGTCGCCGAACAGGAACGCCAGTTGGGGGTCTTCTTCGACACCGTGATCGTGTGCTCCGTGACCGGCTCCACGCAGGCGGGCATGGTCGCCGGGCTCGCGGCCCTGGAGGAGGCGGGAGGGCGGCCCCGGCGCGTCATCGGCATCGACGCGTCGGCCGCGCCCGCCCGCACCCGTGCGCAGATCGTGCGGATCGCTCATGGCACGGGGCAACTCATCGGCGTAAAGAGGGAGTTGGACGAGTCGGACGTCGAGCTGGACGAGCGGTATCACGCGGGTACGTACGGCATTCCCGACGAGGCCACGCTGGAGGCGATGCGGCTCGCCGCGCGGACCGAGGGGATGGTGACGGATCCGGTGTACGAGGGGAAGTCGATGGCCGGGCTCGTCGATCTCGTGTCGCGGGGAGAGATCGGGCGGGAGTCCACGGTGCTGTACGCCCACCTCGGCGGGCAGCCCGCGCTGAACGCGTACAGCGCGCTGTTCTAGACGGGCCGGGCGGCGGACCTGGCGACGATCTCGTTCACCTCGGGTCAGGCGGCTGGTTCCAGGCGGACACAGCACCGGCCGGGGGCGGGCGCCAGGAGTGCCTCGAGCCCTCCCTCGCCCAGTCCCTGAAGGACGCCGCGGAGCAGGTGGAGATTCATGCCGCACACCGTGTCAGTGTGCTCTCGCGCCAGCGCGTGGAAGGGGCAGTTGCCGAGCACGACGGCATCACCGTCGTCTCTCGGCTCGAATCCGTACCGCTCCAGCAACTCGGTCACAGCCGCGCGGCTCCGCTCGGTCACACCCGCGGGGCTCTGCCCGGCCAGTTGCCTGCCGAGATCCTGGGCTTTGCGGTGGAGGACGGTCCGCACCGGTTCGCCGGTCGTCGCGGACTCCTCCACCGCCTGGGCGAGCAGCCGCCCGGCCAGTTCGTAGTGCCGCTCCGGCAGGCTGACGCTGACCTGCTTCGTCGAGCGCCGGTAGAGCTTGGCCGGCCTGCCCGCACCCGGTCCTGAGCGTCCGCTGCGGCGCTCGTACACCACGTCGAGCAGTGATTCTTCGGCCAGGCGGTCCAGATGGAACGCCGCGGTCTGCCGCGCCAGGCCGAGGGCCGCGGCCGCCTCGTCGCGGCTGACCGGTCCCGGCCGGCGTACGACATGGTCGTACAGCCTCCGGCGAGTCGGCTCCCCCAGGGCGGCGATGGCGGAGACGTCGGTGTCGGGTGCTTCTGCTTCCTTCGGGTCATCCACGAGCACCAGTGTAAAACCAACAGGCATTGACTAAAGAGGCATGGCGCGCTTCTATTGACAGTGAAAGTGGTCAATAGAAGGAGGACGTCATGGCGTCCGCAACCACGAACCCCCCGCCCGCCACCTCCGGGCGAGCCGCGCTCACCGACCCCGGGTACCAGGCGTTCGTCATCCTGCGCACCGGATTCACCGTGGCGCCGATTCTGTTCGGTCTGGACAAGTTCACCAACCTGCTCGTCGACTGGCCCACCTACCTCGCCCCGTGGATCAACGACGTCGTCCCGGGCAGCGCCCAGCAGGCCATGTATGCCGTCGGTGTCATCGAGATCGTGGCGGGCCTCGCCGTCGCCCTCGCCCCGCGCTTCGGGGGCTGGCTGGTGGCCGCATGGCTCACCGGCATCATCATCAACCTGCTGACCATCCCCGATTACTACGACATCGCGCTGCGCGACTTCGGGCTTCTGCTCGGCGCGGTCGCCCTCGCCAGGCTCGCCCAGCGCTACCACGGGAAGCGGCGGGCACGCTGAAAGCCTGACGCGCGGCGAGGCGCCCCTCGAAGGGGGCGGCCTCGGGCGCGTGCGGACTTACAGGGCTGCGGACTTACAGCGACTGTGCCGCCGGCTTCACCATGCCCCGTACCGTGCGGGACTTGACGAAGTTGCCCATGGCCGTCATGTCCCACTCGCCGGAGAACTGCTTGATCAGCTTGGCCATCATGACGCCGGTCTGGGCCTCGGCGTTGGTGAGGTCGAAGCGGACCAGTTCCTCGCCTGTGGCGGCGTCCAGGAGGCGGCAGTAGGCCTTGGCGACCTCGGTGAACTTCTGGCCGGAGAAGGAGTTCACGGTGAAGACCAAGCCGGTGACCTCCTGGGGGAGGCGGCCGAGGTCGACCGTGATGACCTCGTCGTCTCCGCCGCCCTCGCCTGTGAGGTTGTCGCCGGAGTGCCTGATCGCGCCGTTCACGATCTGGAGCTTGCCGAAGTAGCAGCTGTCGATGTGGTTGCGCTGCGGGCCGTACGCGATGACCGACGCGTCCAGGTCGATGTCCTTGCCGCGGTACGCCGGCTCCCAGCCGAGGCCCATCTTGACCTGGGAGAGGAGCGGGGCGCCGCCCTTGACCAGGGAGACGGTCTGGTTCTTCTGCAGGCTTACGCGGCCCTTGTCGAGGTTGATCTTTCCGGCGCCGGCGCCGGGGGCGGGCGCGGGCGGGGCCGCCGGGGGTGCGGCCGGGGGCTGCATCGCCGGGGCCGGCGGGGCGACCGGGGGCTGCATGGCAGGAGCGGGCGGGGCTACGGGCGTCTGGACGGGGGCCGGGGCCGGAGCCGGTTCCTCCACCGTGACGCCGAAGTCCGTGGCGATGCCCGCCAGGCCGTTCGCGTACCCCTGGCCGACCGCTCGGGCCTTCCAGGCGCCGTTGCGGAGATAGACCTCCACGATCACCAGTGCCGTCTCCGCGCCCAGCTGTGGGGGTGTGAACGTGGCCAGTACGGAGTTGTCGTCCGCGCTGCGAATCGTCGCGGTGGGTTCGATGCCCTGGAAGGTCTGGCCCGCCGCGTCCGGGCTCGCCGTGACGACGATCTTTTCGATGCCCGGGGGCACGGAGGCCGTGTCGACCACGATCGCGTCCGGGGCCGTGCCGCCGCCCGAGCGGTACGTCACGCCGGGGCCGGTCGGCTGGTTGTAGAAGATGAAATCGTCGTCGGAGCGCACCTTGCCGTCGGCGGTGAGCAGCAGGCCCGATACGTCGAGCCGCACCGGGGCGGTGACGTCCACCGTCACGCGGGCGACGGGGAGAGGGATGTTCGAGCCGGGGGTCATAGCTGTCATGTGGGGGGTAACGAGCGGGCCCGCTTTACCGTTCCCTTACCTGCCGCCCAATTGGGTCAGCGGCGGTTGCGGGGGTGATTGCGGGCCGTGCGTTCGTTGCCGTGCTTGTAGTTGCCGGTCCAGCGGGCCATGGCAAGTTGTGGATCGCTTGATTCCACTTCTGTGAGGAACTCGTCGGCGCGAGGGCCGCGGAGGGTGGTCGCGGGGCGGCCGTGGTGCGTGATCCGTACGGTGCCGTCTGGGTGGGCTTCGTATTGGAAGCCGTGAGGGCTGGGCATGGCTCGGATGCTACGGCTCGGCGCCGGGCCGGCCCAGTGGATTTCGCCCCCGCCGCCCCTACCCGTCCCATCCCGGGGCCGACCCCAGGCCCCGCTGAGGGCTGCGCCCCCAGACCCCCTTCGGGGCTCCGCCCCGGACCCCGTTTCGGGGGCCAGCCCCCGGACCCCCGCTCCTCAAACGCCGGAGGGGCTGATTTTCAGCCCGTCCGGCGTTTGAGGACGAGGCCGTTCAGGCCGATGCGGGGGTCTGGGGGCACAGCCCCCAGCGGGGTCCAGAGGCGGAGCCCCTTGGTATGGGACGGGTAGGGGCGGCGGGGGCGAGCAAAACCCCTACGGCACCACCACGATCTTCCTGCCCACCCCCGACGAGAACTGCTCCAGCGCCTCGGGATAGCGGTCCAACGAGATGCGGTCGCTGATGAACACGTCCGGGTCCAGGACACCCGTCGCGAACAGTTCCGCCGCGCGTTCGAAGCTGTGGAGGACCGCCATGGAGCCGGTGATCGTGATCTCTTGGTTGTAGATGCGGTACGGGTCGATCGTCACGCGGGTCGCGTAGTCGGCGACTCCGAACTGGAGGAACGTACCCGCCTTGGCCACCCGGTCCAGGCCGTCCTGGATCGCCGCCGCGTTGCCCGTGGCGTCGATGACCAGGTCCCAGCCCTGGGGGCGGTCCAGTTCGTCGGGGGTCGCGGCCGACGCCGTGACGCCGAGCTGCTCGGCCGTCGCCAGGCGGGCCGGATTGAGGTCCACCACGTCCACACTCGCCGCACCCGTCCGCTTGGCGAGCTCCAGCATCATCAGGCCCATCGTTCCGGAGCCGTAGATCAGGACATGGGCGCCGAGGCGGGAGTTCAGGACGTCGTAGCCGCGTACCGCGCAGGAGAGGGGTTCGACCAGGGCCGCGTCCTGGGTGCGTACGTGCTCGGGGAGCTTGACGCAGTTGGCCACGGGGGCGACGGCGTACTGGGCCGCGCCGCCGGCCGTCGTCACGCCTATCGCCGCCCAGCGCTCGCAGAGGTTGTTGTGGCCCGTACGGCAGAAGCGGCACTCGTAGCAGTACAGGGACGGGTCCACCGCCACTCGGTCGCCCACCGACAGTTCCGTGACCTGGGTGCCCACCCCGACCACCTCGCCCGCGAACTCGTGCCCCGGCACGATCGGCAGCTTGGGCGCGAACTCGCCCTGCAGGATGTGCAGATCGGTGCCGCACAGGCCGCACGCGGCGACCTCGACGACGACCTCGCGGGGCCCTGGCGTCGGGTCCGGGACCTCGGCGACGACGGCGCGGCCCACGGACTCGATGACGGCGGCCTTCATTTCACGGCTCCCAAGGACAGGCCCTGGACCAGTTTGTCCTGGGCGGCGAACCCCGCGGCGAGCACCGGCAGGGAGATGACGAGCGAAGCGGCGCACACCTTCGCCAGGAACAGGCCCTGACTGGTGATGAAGCCGGTGAGGAAGACGGGGGCTGTTTCGGCTACGACGCCCGTCAGCACCCTCGCGAACAGCAGCTCGTTCCAGCTGAAGATGAAGCAGATCAGGGCCGTGGCCGCGATGCCCGGGAGAGCGATGGGGGCCACCACGCGGGTCAGGATCGTGGGCAGCCTCGCGCCGTCGATCTGCGCCGCCTCGATGATCGCCACGGGGACCTCGGCGAGGAACGACTGCATCATCCACACCGCGATCGGCAGGTTCATCGACGTGTAGAGGATGACCAGGAGCCAGATGTTGTCCAGCAGGCCGGTGTTCTTCGCGAACAGGTAGATCGGCAGGAGGCCCGCCACCACCGGCAGCATTTTCGTGGAGAGGAAGAAGAACAGGACGTCCGTCCACTTCTTCACCGGGCGGATGGAGAGTGCGTACGCCGCCGGGAGGGCCAGCACGAGGACGAAGAGCGTCGAAGCCAGCGACGCCACCGTCGAGTTGATGAGCGAGGGCCAGGGGCTCGCGCCGCCGCCCGCGCCGAAGAACTCGCGGTAGCCGTCGAGCGTGAGGGCGGCTGCGAAGGACGGGGGATTGGTGGCGGCGTCCTCCTCGGAGTGGAAGGACGTCAGGGCCATCCACGCGATGGGCAGGAAGAACAGCAGACCGAGCAGCCAGGCCAGCAGACCTAGGCCGGCTCCCCGGGTGCGGCGGGGACGCAGTCGGATCGCGGTGGCGCTCATGCGCGGGACACCTCCTCACGGAACAGGGACGAGACCACGCGCAGTGCGAAGGTCGCGATGATGATCGAGCCGATGACGACGAGGACGCCGGCCGCGGAGGCGAGGCCGTTCTCGTGGGCCTGGTAGAAGCTCTGGTAGACGGTGTACGGGAGGTTGGCGGTGCCCAGGCCGCCGGACGTGATCGTGAAGACCGCGTCGAAGTTCTGGACGATGTAGATCGATCCCAGGAGGGCGCCGAGTTCGAGGTAGCGGCGCAGGTGGGGGAGTGTCAGGTAGCGGAAGACCTGCCAGTCGTTCGCGCCGTCCACCTTCGCCGCCTCGATCTGCTGGTGGTCGCGGCTCTGCAGGCCCGCCAGCAGGATCAGCATCATGAAGGGCGTCCACTGCCAGATCAGTGAGGCCTCGATGGCAAGCAGCGGGTTGTCGGAGATCCAGTCCGGCTGAGGGCCGCCCACATAGTGCAGCAGGCCGTTGAACAGGCCGTACTCCGGGTTGTAGAGCACGTGCTTCCACAAGAGGGCCGCGGCCACCGGGACCACCAGGAAGGGCGCGATCAGGAGCGTACGGACGATGCCGCGGCCCCGGAATCTACGGTCCAGGAGGAGGGCCAGGACCAGGCCGATGACGAGGCTGGCCAGGACCACGGCCGCGGTCAGCAGGATTGTCGTGAAGACCGACTTCCGCAGGTCCGCGTCGGTCAGCACCTCGGAGTAGTTCGCGAGGCCCGCGAACTCGCGGGCGTCCGGGTAGAGCGAGTTCCAGTCGAAGAAGGAGATCACCAGCGTGGCCACGAACGGGAGCTGGGTCACGGCGATCAGGAAGATCAGGGCGGGCAGGAGCGGGGCCCTGGTCGCCCAGGCGCGAAGTCGGCCCGAGGGGGGCTTCGTCGTGTGTACGGGTGTGGCGGCTACCGGAGCTGTCGTCGTGGCGGTCATCGTCCCTCGTACTCCTCGGAGATCTCCTCGGCGAGTGCTTGCGCTTTGTCCAGGGCCGACTCGACCGACTGGCGCCCGGCGATGGCCGCACTGATCTCCTGCGAGACCTTGGTGCCGAGGTCGGTGAACTCGGGGATGCCGACGAACTGAATGCCGGGGGCAGGGCGCGGCTGCACTCCGGGGTCGTTGGGCCGGGCGCCCTCGATGGCTGCCTTCGTCGTCTCCTGGAAGGCGGCTGCCTCCTTGCGGTACGCGGCGTTCGTGTACGTCGACGCCCGCTTGCCGGCCGGTACGTTCGACCAGCCGATCTCGTCGCCGACCAGCTGCTCGTACTCCTTGCTGGACGCCCAGGAGACGAACTTCCAGGCCTTGTCCGGGTTCCGGGACGCGTCCTGGATGCCCCAGGCCCAGGTGTAGAGCCAGCCGGAGGACTTCGTCTTCTCGACCGGCGCCGGTACGTAGCCGACCTTGCCCTTGACCGGGGAGTTGGCCGACTCCAGGGAGCCGGCGGCCGATGTGGCGTCGTACCACATGGAGACCTTGCCCTGGGTCATGTTGTTGAGGCACTCGGCGAAGCCGGACTGGGCGGCGCCGGACTCACCGTGCTTGCGGACCAGGTCCACGTAGAACTTCGTAGCCTTTTCGAACTCGGGAGAGTTCAGCTGCGCCTTCCAGTTCTTGTCGAACCAGGTGCCGCCGAAGGTGTTCACGACCGTGGTGAGGGGGGCCATGATCTCGCCCCAGCCCGGCAGTCCGCGCAGACATATGCCCTTCATACCCGGCTCGGCGCCGTCGGCCTTGGCGGCGAGATCCGCCACCTGCGTCCAGGTCGGGTGCGCGGGCATCGTCAGGCCCTTCTTGGCGAAGACGTCCTTGCGGTACATCAGGAAGGACGACTCGCCGTAGAAGGGCTGTCCGTAGAGCTTGCCGTCCTCGGCGGTGAGGGACTGCCGCATCGGCTTGAGGACGTCCTGCTCGTCGTACGCGCTGTCCTTGGCGACGTACGAGTTCATCTCGTGCAGCCAGCCGTTCTTGGCGTAGATCGGTATCTCGTAGTTGCTGAGGGTGGCGACGTCGTACTGGCCGGCCTGGTTGGCGAAGTCCTGGCTGATCTTGTCGCGGACGTCGTTCTCCGGCAGCACGGTGAAGTTCACCTTGATGCCGGTCTCCTTGGTGAAGTGGGCGGCGGTGAGCTTCTGCAGCTCCACCATCTGCGGGTTGTTGACCATGAGGACGTTGATGGAGTTGCCGCCGGAACCGGCTCCGCCCGCTCCGGTCCAGCAGCCGGAGAGCAGCGGGGCGAGCAGCGTCCCTGCGGCGGTCGCGGCCAGTAGCGCGCGCGGCCTCCGTCGGCTCTGGGTTCGCATGGATCGCTCCTGGATATTTGGTGCAAATGGGATGACTCTGGGGAGTGCGTTGCCGTGAGGGGGTTGATTTGTTTTTTGGACTGAGTCGGTTGGGTTTTCGGACTCGTGGTCAGACTCGGATGACCTGGGGGCCCTGCAGGGAGTAGCGGTGTGCCTCGGACGCGGGGAGGAGGGTGCTGGTGACGATCGACTCCAGCGCGCTGATCTCCGCGAAGCGGCAGAAGCTGACCGCGCCGAACTTGGTGTGCACGCCGGCGAACACGGTCCGGCGGGCGGCCCGGATCGCCTGCGACTTGACCTCGCTGACGGCCGGGTCGGGGGTGGTGAGGCCGTGTTCGCGGGAGATGCCGTTGGCGCCGATGAACGCCAGGTCGATGACGAAACCGGCGAGCATCTTCGTGGTCCAGTGGTCGACGGTCGCCAGCGTGCCGTGCCGTACCCGGCCGCCGAGCAGCAGGACCGAGATGTTCTCGGACTCGGCGAGGGAGCCCGCGGCCGGCAGGGACGCGGTGACCACGGTCAGCGGCCGGTCCCGGGGCAGTGACTCGGCGATGAGCTGCGGGGTGAAGCCCTCGTCGACGAAGACCGTCTCGGCGTCCCCGAGCAGCTCGGCCGCGGCGGTCGCGATCCGGCGCTTCTCGGGTACGTGGCTGGTGGCGCGGAAGGCGAGGGTCGTCTCGAATCCGGCGCTCTCCACGGGATAGGCACCGCCGTGCGTGCGGCGTACCAGGCCGTGGTCCTCCAGGGCGCGCAGGTCACGCCGTACGGTCTCCTTGGCGACGCCGAGCTCGGCGGCCAGCGCGTTCACATCGACCGAACCCGTGCGGCGGGCGGCCAGGACGATTTCCCGCTGGCGTTCTTCCGCGGTCATGGCCGACACCTGCCTTCCCTTGCTTGCTGCCCGTTCGGGCCCTGTCGACCCATGGGGGAAGTTCTACAGCGGGTATGCGGCGCTGACCAGGTCTGTTCGCTGCCCGATGCTGCCCGTGTCCGACCGTTTTCCTCTGCCGGTGTCCGCTCCGGACCTGGGAAGAAGCGGAACGTGCCGTGAGTTCGGGCAGCATCCGTGCCCGAAATACCGAACGGGCGGGCCCGTTCGGTGCCCGCCCGCCCTGTGTAGGCGTTTTTTCGCCGCGCCGTGTCGCGTCAGTACGGCCAGATCGGCGGCTTGGTCACGAAGTGCCCGCCCAGGTAGTCGTGGTCCGGGTTCTCCGGGTCCAGCTCGCCCTGCTCGGCGATGAGCTTCTCGGCGTACTGCTCCGAGTCGTCCTGCGGCTCGTAACCCAGTGCCCGCGCCGTCGAGAGGTCCCACCACAGGCGGGTGTTCGCGGACGAGCCGTAGACGACCGTGTGCTTGACGTCCTCGGCGGTGAGGGCCGCGTGGAAGAGGCGGGCGCCGTCGCCGGGACTCATCCACACCGACAGCATGCGCACGCTGGTGGGCTCCAGGAAGCACGAGCCGATCCGTACGGAGACCGTCTCCATGCCGTGCTTGTCCCAGTAGAACTGCGCCATGTCCTCGCCGAACGACTTCGACAGCCCGTAGAAGGTGTCCGGACGGTGCGGTGTGTCGATGGGGATCAGCGTGCTCGGGGCGTGAGGTGCCTCGCCCAGCGGGCGGGGGGTGAAGCCGACGGCGTGGTTGGAGGAGGCGAAGACGATGCGCCGGACACCCTCCTCGCGGGCGGCCTCGTAGAGGTTGTACGTGCCCTCGATGTTCGCCTTGAGGATCTTGTCGAAGGAGGATTCCAGGGAGATGCCCGCGAGGTGGATGACCGCGTCTACGCCCCGCACCGCCTCGCGCAGGGCCTCCTTGTCGCCGAGGTCCGCGGTGATCGCGTCCGGCTCGCCCTCGATGGGGCGCAGGTCGAGGAGCCGCAACTCGTACCCGTACGCGGGCAGCAGTCCCCGCATCAGGGTGCCGAGGCCGCCGGCGGCGCCGGTGAGCAGAACGGTGCGGGGAGCGGGCATCCTCGGGTCTCCTTGAATCAGCAGCCGTCATCGTGTACGGCATTCACATCTGTGGACAAACTATGGATCGCCGTCCGGCCGCGTCAAGTGTCGCGCGGGGGCGGGAATTCCGCACCGTGATTGCTCGTATGTCGCTCCTGTCTTGCGACTGTCTTGCCACTCCGCCCGCTTGACCACCCCCGAAGAGGCGCTCTAGCGTGTATGTGTTCAGAAATATGGACGTGGATCAGAAACGTGGATCGGAAAAACGTGCACGGTCGGCGTGTGCGTGCATGCCTAGGGAGAGCCCGTGACGTCAGCGCCCTTTGCCGCTCGCCTCAATATCCCGAGCGGGCCGCTGTTCTTCCCCGTCACCGCGTACGGCCCCGACGGTGCCGTCGACCTCGACGTGTACCGCGCGCATGTCCGGCGGGGTGTCGAGGCCGGGGCCGCCGCCGTCTTCGCCTGCTGCGGGACCGGGGAGTTCCACGCGCTCACCCCCGAGGAGTTCCAGGACTGCGTACGCGCGGCCGTCGAGGAGGCGGCCGGGCGCGTGCCGGTGATCGCGGGCGCCGGGTACGGGACCGCGCTCGCCGTCCGGTACGCAAAGCTCGCCGAGGAGGCCGGGGCGGACGGGCTGCTCGCCATGCCGCCGTATCTCGTCGTCGCCGGGCAGGAAGGGCTGCTGCGGCACTACACCGAGCTGGCCCGCGCCACCTCCCTCGAGGTCATCGTCTACCAGCGCGACAACGCCGTGTTCACGCCCGAAACGGTCGTCTCGCTGGCCCGTACCGAGGGCATCATCGGCTTCAAGGACGGGGTCGGCGACCTCGATCTGATGCAGCGCATCGTGAGCGCGGTACGCGCCGAAGTCCCGGGCGAATTCCTGTACTTCAACGGCCTGCCGACCGCCGAGCTCACCGGCCTCGCCTACCGCGGCATCGGCATCACGCTGTACTCCTCCGCCGTCTTCTGCTTCGCCCCCGAGCTCGCCCTCGCGTTCCACAAGGCGCTGAACACCGGAGACGACGCCACGGCGAACCGCCTGCTCGACGGCTTCTACCGTCCTTTCGTCGAACTGCGCGCCCAGGGCCGCGGATACGCTGTCTCACTCGTCAAGGCGGGGGTACGGCTGCGGGGTCTCGACGTGGGCGAGGTGCGACCGCCGCTGCACGAGCCGAGCGACGACCACGTCAAGCAGCTCGCCCAGCTGATCGAGCGGGGCGAGGCGCTTCTCCAGGAGTTTACCGACCGCAGGTAGTCCTGCCCGTGATGTCCGTCTGGGACTGTGACCAGCACGTCCCAGGCTTGTTTACCGACCGTGTCCGGGCGTCTGTCATGTTCTGGAGTCGGTACGGAGGACGAGTGGCACGGCACGTGGTGGTCGGGGACCTGAGGGTCCAGCAGATCGAGCGGAAGGACGGGCGGCGGTCGTGGACGATCGTGTGGCCCGAGGGGACGGTGCACACGGAGGCGGACCGGTTCCTGCGTCTGCATGATGGTTCGGGAACGCAGAGGACGTACGCGTATCTGCTGGTGGACCATCTGCGGTGGCTGGAGCGAGAGTGCCTGACGTTCACCGAGGTCCAACTGCGGGACTTGGAACGGTACATGGGCATCCTCGGTGCCGAGGTCCGCATGCCGCTCGGTGAGCCGTGGCGGGTCGGCAAGCGCCCCTACGGCCACTCTGCCCTGTCGACCGCGGCGGCTTGCCTGAAGGGCTTCTACCCGCATCAGTCCTCCCTCGGTATCAACGGCGAACTCGGCAAGAAGCTCGATAAGTCGCGGCTGCCGTCGCGGGTGGACCGGCGCCGTTCGTTCCTCGGGCATGTGAAGTCGTCGCTGCCCACCAACCCGCTGGCGCCGAAGGGGCCGCACCGCCGGCATCCGAAGATGCTTCCGGACGGCGCTCGGGAGAGACTGCTGGAGACGGTGAACGCCGCCCGGGACCGGCTGGTGGTCACCTGGCTCGCCGACGGCGGGCTTCGCATCGGCGAGCTCTGCGGACTGCACCTGGTCGACCTGCACCTGCGGGAGAACGCGGCCTGCGGCGAGTGCCGCGCCCCTCACCTGCACGTCTGCCACCGGTCCGGTAATCCGAACCGGGCCGAGGCCAAGACTAAGCACCCCTGGCGGGTCGAGCACGGCATCGTGACCGGCGGGCTGATCAAAACGGGTCAGCCCCGCGATGGTGCACACCTACTTCGAGTACGTCACCACCGAGTACCCGCGCGGCGTCGGGCACGGCATGCTCCTGGTCCAGCTGCACGGCGCCGATACCGGACAGCCATGGGCGGTCGGGGCCAGGCGGATGCTCGGCCGGGCCGGGAAACGCGCTGGCCTGGGGCTGGTGAAACCCCATGCCTTCCGGCACTCGTTCACGTCCGCGGTTCTCGACGCCGCCAACGGCAACACGCTGATCGCCCGCGATGCCGGCGGCTGGGCGTCGGCGGCGATGGTGGATGAGGTCTACGGCCACGTGGATGTCCACGACCCGGTCTTCGACGCCGCCCTGCGCACGGTCTGGGGTGAGACGAAGTGACGGCGCCGTCGCTGCTGCCGCAGCAGGATGCCCGCACGCGACGGGACCGGCTGGAGGTGCTCAGCGCGCTGATCAACGGGCCCGAGTTCGACCCGGCGCTGCGCGGCGGGGTGCTGAAGATCCCGCCGACGCACCCGGTCTATCCGTGGAACTGCACGGTCGTCGACTGCGCGCGGCCCCGCTGGCGGCGCTATGCGATGTGCTCGGTGCACGCCGGGCAGTGGCAGGAGGCGGAGGCGCGCGGCATGAACCGGGCTCAGTTCCTGCGGGCCGCGGAGCCGCTGCCGGCCACGGAGATGCCGGAGGCGATGATGTGCCGGATCTGCCCGCAGCGTCCGGCGTTCAGCCTGCAGTTGGTGCTGTGTTTCCGGCACCGCAACCGGTGGCTGGGCCACCTGAAGCGGCACCCCGGCGGGGGTGAGGCGGAGTTCGAGCGGTGGCTGGCCGACCAGCCGTCGCTGCCGGGCTATGGGGAGTGCCGCGCGGACGTGTGCGACGAACTGGCCGCTTCGCCGCTGGGGTTGTGCGGTGCGCACGAGCGCGGCTATATCCGGGCCGCGCGGCCGGGCGGGGCGAGGCTGCCGAAGAACTTCTTCGCGACCTACGAGCGCCGTGATCGCCCTGTCCCGGTGACCTGCGAGGACGACGTCGCCTTCCGTGCCTGGTGCCGCGCACAGCTGCCGGTGCACCGCACCGGAACGGTCAACCTGCGCGGGCCTGCGGCCCCTGCTGCGGGCGGAGTTGCAGTGGGGCATGCATGTCCACTTGCCTGCAGCCCGTCGCCGTGTGGCGCCTGACGTGGGTGCAGTCGCTCGCGGACGAGTGCCAGCGCCGCGACGTGGACTCCCTGGCCGGCCTGGAGGCGTCCGTCTTCCGCCGCGCCTACCACCAGCGCATGGTCCAGGAGATGCAACAGGCCCTGCGGAAGGTCTACTTCACCCCCTCCGACACCCGGGACGCCGGCTACATCGAGACCGAGCTTCACGTGCCGTTGACGGAGTCCCGCTCATGGCGGACAGAGGGTACGAGGGCGCTCCGGCCGGCATCCGCGTGCCGCACAACGAACCCGCAGGCCGTTGAACCCGCCGATGGCCAAGCGCAGTTCAATAAGGTCATCGGCGCGATCCGGGTCCTGCCCGAGGAATCCAACACCGACGTCAAGATGCACTTCGTACGACATCGTACCGTCGCTCTCAGCCTGTTTCATTACGAGAGGGACCGTCAGGGATAACCCGTCACACACAGCATCCAGATGTTGCTGTCAGGCCGCTGCTGTCGATCATGGCTGGTTCACTCTCCCTTTCCCTGCGTTGGCAGCAAAACCTGCGGCGCCGACAGTCGAACTGGCTTACGGTTACTTCCCGTTGCGGAGCTTGGCAGGGACCTGCCCATTGGCTCCTGTCTCACGGAAGGATCACATGCGCAGCCTCAGACATACGCTCACAATCTTGCTGACCGCGATGGCCTTAGCGCTGCTGGGGACCTCAGCCGCGCAGGCGGCGCCCCACTCCGACGCGATGACGGTCGACGCCTACGTAACGGACGCTCCGACGCAGTCCCCTGGCACCATCTTCAAACGGTTGAAGGCTGGCGAAACTCCCGAGGCTGTGGGGTTGACGCAGCGGCACAGGGCGATCAAGAGCGACGCCGTCCGCAGGATCGGTCCGGCGTCCCTGCGAGGGGATGTGCCCAATGCCAGTGCAGGGGAAGCCGGGGCGTCCGGCGTCCGGTTGAGCCCCACCGTGACGGACGTGCCGAAGAGGACGATGACGCTCGCGGAATGCAAGGCGCATACCGCATCTGACGCAAGCATGTGGATCGCGTCCCGCTTCGCGATGTGCGAATCTAAGTGGTTTGCTGCCAACTGGCACCAAAACGGGAAAGTGGTTGGCTTCTCGCAGATGACGGTCAGCGCCATCGCGACGGTGTCAGCCAACTCGCGTGACATCAAGTTCGACTACTACTTCTCGGACTTCTACGCAGCAGGCATCAACGCGATCGACGCAACGCTCGTGGGCACCTCGGTGAACCACCCCACGGTTCCCGACGGTGTGACGCTGGGCCAAGGTGGCCTCAATCCGACTCCGACGACGGTGGCTCAACTCAAGGCGAACCCGCATTTCATGATATCGACCAACGCCGCGCCCGGTCAGGGCCTCGCACCCGACGACGGCATATGGGCGGTCTGGAACATGAAGTTCGTGCCCGAGTGGCCGCCCGGCTGGGTGGAGACCAACCCGCTGGCTGAGTGGAAATTCTCCTCGTTCGGGCTGCGCTGGGACAATTCTCCCTACCTTCCCAACTACAAGCCCACGGACGTGCTGCACACCGGGGGCGCCGCACTGAGCTACGACGTCTCCCCGTTGCGGTACAGCACCGCCAGCACTGCTCCGGAGCGTGCGGTGGCCTCCCATATCAAGACGGCTTTCACGCAGCCACAGAACACCCTGCCGACCAATCCCTCGAAGCACGTGGCGGGCCAGAGCGCCAGAGACCCACTGCACCGGCTGCAGAAAAGCATCAACCAGACGAACCTGAACAGATACAATGCAAACCGGCGTGAGGCCGTGAAGGTGTGCACAGCCGTAGACCCCAACTACGCGTCGAAGGGGCTGGAGTGCGACGAGTACCCGTTCGCCTCAACCTATGAAGGATCGGCCCAATCCATCTACGAGCCGAGCAAACCCAAGAAGAACTTTTCGGCGCTGGCCATCAACGGTACCGAGAACACTGCGGGTGGCACTCAGCTCGCAACGTACTACGCCAACAACAGGATCATCGACGGCCCGAACGACGAGTTCTATGTGGTGATCATCCCCTGACGCCAGTCGTCTGTTCCCGGCCGGCTTCGGCCGGGAACAGCACCGGCCTCGCTAGAATTCCCACTCAAGGTATCCGTCAGCGGTGAACACCGCAGCGCACCCGTTGAGCGTCAAATGGGGATCAATGTCGCATGCGGTGCCTTGAGTAACTCCGGTCTCCAGTGCACGCGCCACATCGGCCCACATGTCGGCCACGCTGGGCCAGGTGGGCGTGCCGAAGTAGCCGTCGACCTTGCTCCAGGTCAGAACGCTCCCGCGCAGCTCACCGGGCCTGTTGTCCACCACCAGCAGGTCCCCCGTCGTGTCGTCCCCAATGGGCACCAGGAGTGGATGAAACTCCTGGCAAGCCTCCCCGGCATGGGCTGTGGCAGCTGCCCCGTTGACTGGGGTCTGCGGGGCGGCGAGCTTGCGCTGCCACAGCATCTGCATGCGCTGGAGGCCGACAGGGATGTACAAGGGGGGCAGTAAAACGCCCGTGATCGGGTTCGGCTCCACCCCGTCGAAAAGCAACAACTGATCCCTCACCGCATCGGGGAACGTCTGCCCCATTACGGACTGAGCCTCGGATATGTCGTTCATGGTCGCCGATGGCCGGACAGTACGTGCTGTCGAGGGGGCATGCGCGTCCAGAGCCGCTCGGACACGTGCCCAGGCATCGGTGAGTGTTGTCGTCATGGTGTCATCTTGCTACCTGGCGATGATCGAGTACGCCATTGGCGCGAAGTGATCACGTATCGTCACTTCAACCATGTGGTCCACTGCATGACAGTCCGAAAAACCATCGTGGGACGTCACACCCACCCCACGCATCCTGCCCTCCAATAAGCATGGATACAACAAACGCCCGCCCGTCCACCTCCCGGTGGACGGGCCGTGGGGCGAAGCCACTCAGGCGAGTTACAGCAACGTCCCCGCTCATCATCACGAACATGTAGTCTATGAATCGTCGCAGCTCAGGGCAGGTATCCGAGCTCCCGCGGTCGGTAAAGTGGAGGACAAGTGAGCCAGGCGGCAGGGTCTGTGAAGGGGTCTCTGAAGGCGTCCACCTTCGTGTACCCGTGGGACGTCAACGGCGACCCCGAGGCCGCCGCGCGCATCGCCGGCCTGGGCGTACGCCAGGCGACGCTCGCCTCCGCCTACCACTCCACGCGCGTGCTGACGCCCCGCCACCCCCGGCACCGCATCGTCACCGCCCGCCACGCGGCCGTGCTCTATCCGCCCGGCCCGCGCTGGGAGGGGCGCCGGCTGCGGCCGTACGCCGCCGGGGACTGGGCCCCCGGGGACGCGTACGGGCAGGCCGCCACGTCCCTCGCGGAGGCGGGACTCGACGTACACACCTGGGTGGTGCTCGCGCACAACTCCCGTATGGGGGAGGAGTTCCCGGACACCTCCGTGGCCAACGCCTACGGAGACCGCTATCCCTGGGCGCCCTGCATCGCACAGCCCGACACGCGCGCGTACCTGATCGACCTCGCCGCGGAGGCGGCGGTACGGCCCGGCGCCTCAGGCACGGAGTTGGAGTCCCTCGGCTGGTACGGCCTCACGCATCTCCACGCCCACGACAAGACGGCCGGCGTGGAACTCGGGGACGCCGGCCAGTACCTGATGTCGCTGTGCTTCTGCCCCTCCTGCCGCGACGGCTATACGCAACTGGGCCTGGCCCCCGACGAGTTGGCGGCCTCGGTCCGGCGCGCCCTGGAACCCGTCTGGCGGGGCGAGGCGCCCACCGGAGCCTGGGAAGCGGTGGAGAAGCTGCTCGGCGCCGAACTCGCAATGGCCACGCGCGCGTGGCGGGACTCCGTCGCCCGCTCCCTCCAGACGGAGGCCGTCGCCGCCGTACGCGCGGTCGCTCCCGATGGGTTCCAGATCCTGCTGCACGCGGACCCGGCCTCGTACCACGTCGGCGCGAACGTCGGCGTGGATCCCGCGCACATCCTGTCGGTCGCCGACGGCGTGGTCGTGCCGTGTGCCGGAGGGCCCGAGTTGCTGACTCCCTTCGCCGAGCAGGCTGTTGAGAGGAGTGTGCTGGCGGCCAATTTCCCCGTCGTGAGCGGCATGGGCGGCAGCCCGGGCACGCTCGCGGAGGACGTGGCACGGGCGGTCGAGCTGGGAGCCACCGAAGTACGGCTGTATCACGCGGGGTTGGCGTCCGACGAGGACCTGTCACTCGTGGCGGAGGCGCTTGCGCAGCTCGGCTGACGCTGCCTGAGCAACGGTACGACCGTCACCAGCCGGATCAGCCCGAACGTCACCAACAGCACCTGGTAATCGACCAGTTCGACCAGGCCGGCGCCCAGCGCGAGTCCCACCGCGTTCGGGGCGAAGACCAGCGTGTTGGTGGTCGCGGTCGTACGGCCCAGGAGGTCGTCCGGAGTCTCGCGCTGAACCGTGGTGAGGGCCGCGATCAGCACGCACGGGAGGCCAACGCCCACGGCCGCGGACGAGACGAGGGCCACCGCGTCGTACGGGAGCGCGCGGGCGGCCACGGCCAGGGCGGTGAGCGCGATGCCGTACCTCGCGAACCGGTGTGAGCCCAGGCGGCGGAGGAGCGGACCCGAGGCCAGGCCGACGGCCACCGAACCGGCGCCTTGCACGGCGTACAGAAGACCTACGTACGCGGGGGAGTGGCCCAGGCCTTCGGCCACCGCGTAGATCGTCGCGCCGTTGAGGCCCGCGAAGAGCATGGTCGTGCCGCCCGCGACGACGAGGGAGCGCAGTGTCTCGTGGCGCCAGAGGTAGCGGGCGCCGTCGGCTGTCTGGGTGCGCCAGCCGGCCGAGGCCTGGAGCGGCTTCGGCTCGCGTACCCGCAGGAGTGTGTACAGCCCCGCGGCCAGCAAGAAGGTGAGCGCGTCCAGGAGGGCGACGCCGGCGCCCCCGAAGGCCGCGTACAGACCCGCTCCGGCGAGCGGGGCGACCAGCTTCATGCCCTCGTTGGCCGACATCCGCAGGCCGTTGAAGTCGCCGAGAAGCCGCTCGTCCACCGCCGTGGCGACCAGGGCCGACTCCGCCGCGTCGTGTACGACGCCGGTCGCGCCGTACACGAACAGCACCGCGAAGAGGATCCAGAGGGTGCCCGGGGAATCGACGGCGAGGAGGGACAGGAGGAGCGCGGACAGCCCCAGGTTCGTCCACACCAGCAGCGGTCTGCGGCGGGTGCGGTCGGCGAGCGTGCCCAGGAGGGGGCCGATCAGCGTGGACGCCCAGAGCGCGAAGACACAGAGGGCGGCCAGCCCGTCCGAGCCGGTCAGCTCCTTCACCCAGATCCCGGTCACCAGCCACATCGCCGACGACCCGAACCCGGAGACCACGACTCCGCCCAGGTACAGGCCCGCGTTGCGGTCCTTCAGGACACGGGTCACTGTCCATGGCGAATGCGATGCCGATGTCGTCATGGCTCGTCATTTTGGGGCTAAGGACCTGGGCAAGGGATCGGGCGACTGCCTTAATTCACCACGTCATGCCTGGGCCGAACTTCATCCCTGCCGGGGTCACTTGGCGAAGCGGTACTTCAGATGGGTGGCGAGGGGCGTGTCGACCATCCTGACCGGCTCGAGGTTCCGCCGCCCGGCGCCCAGTCCCTCGAAGAGCCGCAGTCCCGCGCCGAGGAGCGCGGGCACCACGTGCAGTTGCAGCTCGTCGATGAGCCCCTCCCCGAGGTACTGCTGCACCGTGCTCGCCCCGCCCGCGATGTCGACGTTCCTGTCCCCGGCGGCGGCCTTCGCCTGGTCGAGGGCGCTGTGGATGCCGTCGGTGACGAAGGTGAAGGTGGTGCCGCCCTCCTTGACCAGGGTCGGCCGGGGGCGGTGGGTGAGCACGAAGACCGGGGCCCTGAACGGCGGGTTGTCGCCCCAGAACTCCTCGCCCGTGTCGTACATCATCCGCCCCATGACCACCGCTCCGGTGGCATCGAACCACTCGCGCATCAGCTCGGAGTCGCGGTTCTCCTCCCCGCCGGTCATGCCCTGGCGCTCCCGCCAGCTCGCCAGGTTGTGGATCCACTCGAAGAGCGGCTCGGCGCCGTCGCCTCCCGGGTTGTCGGGGGCGACATTGGGGCCGGCGATGTAGCCGTCGAGGGAGATGGCCATATCAGCGGTTACGGTCACGATCGGGTGCTCCTCATGTCCTGGGATGTGCTGCCTTCACCTGATTCTGCCGAGGACGCCCCGGCGTTCACGCCGGGGAGGAATCGCCTCCTGTGGCTGCGACGCGGAGCGTCGCCGTGTCTGCTTGCTGCCCGGTGCGGAGCGTTCCTACGGCTGCCCGACGGAGCCAGGGAATGCGAACAACCGCCCTAGAGGTCACCGGTTGTGGTGGTCGTCGTGCGAATGGCGACCATGCGTGCGGTGATCGCACTACGGTCCGATGTCGTGAAGCTGCCTACACTGCTGCCGACGCCCGAGCAGGCGTCGGCCCTTCAGACGACCCTGCGTGCCTGCAACCGGGCCGCCACCTACGCATCACAGGTCGCCTTCGCCCAGGACCTCAAGGACCGCAACGGCCTGCAGAAGGAGCATTCCAAGCAAGATTGGCGGCTCCTGCGGACTCAGGCGCCCACCGTCCCGTCGACACCCTCACGCAGAAAGTCCGCGTGCCCGTTGTGGCGGCCGTACTCCAGGAGCACGTGCACCATCACCATCCGCAGCGACACCTCCTCGCCCCCTCTCGGCTGATACCCGGCCTGGTCCAGGGACTCGGCCTCCCGCTCGATACGACGCGAGTTCTCCACCTCGGCCTCCCAGGCCCCGAACGCCTCGTCCCTGGTCGACGCACTCGCGTCGTACGCCGCCTGGAAGTCGATCTTGTCGGACCAGACCATGGGCGCGTCGTTGTCCTCGAACACCCGACGGAACCAGGCACGCTCCACCTCCGCCATGTGCCGCACCAGCCCGAGCAGCGAAAGCGTGGACGGCGGCATCGACTGCTGCCGCAGCTCCTCGTCGGTCAGTCCTTCGCACTTCATGGCGAGGGTCGCGCGGTGGTAGTCGAGGAAAGCCCGCAACATGTCTCGTTCGCTGCCAAAACTGGGCGGTCCTATGCGGTTGTCGGTGGTCACTGACCGTGCTCCTCATCCGTGCCTGCATTCAGGGCCAGTATCTACGCCGTCCGCCATCCCTATGTGAGAGATCGTCAGCAGCGGCTCGCTCGTCGGCCTGCTCCACCTGCTCATGGACGAGGCAATGTGTCCTCGCGTCAGGTGAGGTCGGAGAGATCCTCTTGGGTCAGGGAGATCGATCCGGTGGCGGTGTTCTCCTCCAGGTGGGCAAGGGAGCCGGTGCCGGGGATGGCCAGGGTGACGGGGGAGGAGGCGAGCAGCCAGGCCAGGGTGATCTGAGGGACCGTGGCGCCATGCCGGTCCGCGTGCCGCGGCTCATGCCGCCGAAGAAGCCGGTGCCGCCCTCGCCTCCGACGATGACCAGGGTGCCGCGGGGGGTGAGGGCGCGGCGGAGGACGGGCAGGGGGCGGAGGCCCGCGTTGTCGATGATGACGTCGTAGCGATGGGGGGCGTCGGTGATGTCCTCGTGGGTGTAGTCGATGATGTGGGTGGCGCCCTGGGAGCGGACGAAGTCCGCGGCT
This sequence comes from Streptomyces vastus, assembly GCF_039532825.1. NCBI lineage: Bacteria > Bacillati > Actinomycetota > Actinomycetes > Kitasatosporales > Streptomycetaceae > Streptomyces > Streptomyces vastus. The sequence goes on along the minus strand of NZ_BAAASJ010000003.1, from coordinate 62,221 downwards.
GTGGGGCCGCAGACGCCGGTGACCTCGGCGCCGTACATCGTGGCGAGCTGGACGGCGTACGTTCCGACGCCGCCGGAGGCGCCGATGACGAGGACCCGCTGGCCGGGCTGCGGGCGGGCCTTGCCGCTCAGGGCCTGGAGGGCGGTCATGCCCGAGACGGGGAGGGCGGCGGCCTGTTCGAAGCTGAGGCCGGCGGGCTTGTGGGCGAGCTTTTCGGCCTTGGCGCGCGCGTACTCGGCGAATGAGCCCTCGCAGTTGCCGAAGACCTCGTCACCCGGCTTGAAGTCGGTCACCTTCGCGCCGACCGCCGCGACCCGTCCGGCGCCGTCCCAGCCCCGTACGGGATTCTTGGGCTTACGGAGTCCCAGGACCGCCCGGGCCACATAGGGCCGGCCCGTCATGAGGTGCCACACCTCGGGGCCGACGCCGGCCGCGCGTACCTCGACGAGTACTTCGTCGTCCCCGGGGACGGGGCGGTCGATGCCGCGCAGTCGCAGATGGTCCGCTGATCCGTAGGCATCCTGAACGATCGCCTTCAAGCGTGGCTCCCCTTCGCGGTCCCGGACACAGAGCGTCCCGGATACCCCGAGCATCGCGGCAGCCCGAAGCCCTGACCAGCTTCCTGAGCATGATCTCGGGAGTGGATGCGATGACTTTTCGTACGGCCGACGGTCTACAGGACGGGGCTACAAGTCGGACCGCAACTCAGCGACCCCGTGACCCCGTGGCCCCGTGATCAGAAGAGGAGCCGAGCATGGCCGGTACGACATCGACAACGCTTGACCTGGGGCCGCAGGCCCTGATCGTGGCGCGTCTCGCGGAGGCGGTGCGCGAGGAGCAGCTGGGCGCTCCGACGCCCTGTCCGGAGTACGCCGTACGCAATCTTCTGGGCCACCTGGTCGGTCTGACGCGGGCCTTCCGGGACGCCGGCCGAAAGGACCTGGGACCGACGACAGACACGGACCCCGGCTCCTCCCTGCCGGACGTCACGCCCGGCTGGCGCGCGGAACTCCCCAAGCTCCTCGCCGAGCTGGCCGAGGCCTGGCGCGACCCGTCCGCCTGGACCGGCGTGACCCGGGCGGGCGGCGTGGACCTCCCCGGCGAGATCGCGGGCCTCGTCGCCGTCAACGAACTCGTCATCCACGGCTGGGACCTGGCCCGAGCCACCGGTCAGCACTACGCTCCCGACGCCGCTGCGCTCCAGGCGTCCCACGACTTCCTCGCTCCCGCGGCCGAGGACCCGGACGGCTCCGAAATCTTCGGCCCGCCGGTGCCCGTACCGGACGAAGCCCCTCTCCTGGACCGCGCGATCGGCCTGAGCGGCCGCGATCCCAGCTGGACGGCAAGGGGCTGAGTGTTCCGAGCTGGACGGCAAGGACCTGAACGAAAGGTTCCGCATCCCTGGGGGCGAGCCCGCGCCCGATGTCTGTTGAGCGTCAACGCAAACAACTTCTGTCAGAAGCGTTGACGAAACATCAGCGCGCTTCTACCTTCAACGCGTCGTACTTCGTACGTCATATATGAGACGCGATACGCGAGATCAGATACGCGAGATACTGCGTTCCGATCCCGTGATCCGACACGTGAAGTGATCGATGAGATCCGAGAGGCGCGCATGACCTCTGTGCCCACCCCGATTCCGTCCCGCACGCAGTACGTGCTGGAGGGGATCAAACACCGCATCCTCACCGGACAGTTGACGCCAGGTCAGGCCCTGGTCGAGACGGAGCTGGCCGCGCAGTTCGGGGTGTCCAAGACCCCGGTGCGGGAGGCGCTGAAGACCCTGGCCGGCACAGGGCTCGTCGTGATGAACCAGTACAAGGGCGTCACGGTGCGCATGGTGGACGCGGACATGGCGCGCGAGGTGTACGACGTGCGGCTGCTCCTCGAGCCGGAGGCACTGCGCCGCTCCGTGCAGCGCGGCGCCTCCCTCGACACGGCGCGCGAGGCGCTGGAACGCGCGGACGCCGCCACCGACACCGCCCAACGCTCCCTGGCCAACCGGGAGTTCCACCGCGCGCTGTACGTCCCCTGCGGCAACCCGCTGCTCGGCCGGATGCTCGACGAGGTGCGCGACCAGGCGGCCCTGGTCTCCGCGGTCGCCTGGGCCGCCAACCCCTCCTGGGAACGGGAGGCGGGCGAGCACCGGGAGATCCTGCGGCTCGCGCTCGAGGGCGACTCGGACGGCGCGGCCCGCGCCCTGCACTCGCACATCGCGTCGTTCGTGCACCGGGCCTTCCCCGAGGCCCAGGGAGAGGGTGAGCACAAGTGAGCAGCCCGACGTTCGAGACGGAGCGGGCGGCGCTGGCCGATGTGGTGGCGATCCCGGTGACCCCGTTCGCCGAGGACGGCACCGTCGACCAGGACAGCCACCGCGCCCTGCTCGGCCGTCTGCTCGAGGGCGGCGTACGCACGCTCACGCCGAACGGCAACACCGGCGAGTTCTACGCACTGAACCCACAAGAGCGCCGCTTGGTCACGGAGTTGACCATCGACGAGGCGGGCGAGCGGGCCGCCATCGTGGTCGGCGTCGGGCACGATGTGCCGACCGCCGTCGCCTCCGCGCGGCACGCCCGCGACTGCGGGGCACGCATGGTGATGGTCCATCAGCCGGTGCATCCGTACGTGGCGCAGGCCGGCTGGGTCGACTACCACCGGGCGATCGCCGAAGCCGTCCCCGAGCTGGGCGTCGTCCCGTACATCCGCAACGCGCAGCTCCTCGGCGCCCGGCTCGCCGAACTGGCCGACGACTGCCCGAACGTCATCGGCGTGAAGTACGCCGTGCCGGACGCGGCCCGCTTCGCCGCCTTCGCACGGGATGCGGGGCTGGAGCGTTTCGTCTGGGTGGCGGGGCTCGCCGAGCCGTACGCGCCCTCGTACTTCTCGGCGGGCGCGACCGGCTTCACTTCGGGTCTTGTGAACGTCGCCCCGTCCGTTTCGCTGAACATGATCGAAGCGCTTCGATCCGGTGACTACGCGGGCGCCATGAAGGTGTGGGAGCAGGTCCGCCGCTTCGAGGAACTGCGCGCGGCCAACGGCTCCGCCAACAACGTGACCGTGGTCAAGGAGGCCCTGGCCTCGCTGGGCCTGTGCCGTCGCGAGGTCCGGCCGCCGAGCCACCTGCTGCCCGAGGCCGAGCGCGCCGAAGTCGCCGCGATCGCCGCGGGGTGGTCCATATGACCGACAGAGGACCACAGCCCAGAGCGGGCGAAACAGCCGACGGCGCAAGGGAATTGCGCAGCCACCAGTGGTACGGCACCGAGGGCCTGCGGTCCTTCAGCCACCGGGCCCGCACCCGCCAGCTCGGCTACCTGCCCGAGGAGCACCTGGGCAAGCCGGTCATCGCGATCCTCAACACGTGGAGTGACATCAACCCCTGTCACGTACATCTGCGTGATCGCGCCCAGGCGGTCAAGCGCGGAGTGTGGCAGGCCGGCGGCTTCCCCCTCGAATTCCCCGTCTCCACTCTCTCCGAGACCTTCCAGAAGCCGACCCCGATGCTCTACCGCAACATGCTCGCGATGGAGACCGAGGAACTGCTGCGGTCGTATCCGGTGGACGGGGCCGTGCTGATGGGCGGCTGCGACAAGTCCACGCCCGCCCTGCTGATGGGCGCCGCGTCCGTCGATCTGCCGGCCGTCTTCGTGCCCGCCGGGCCCATGCTGCCGGGCCACTGGCGCAACGAAGTCCTGGGCTCCGGCACCGACATGTGGAAGTACTGGGACGACAAGCGGGCCGGGCTCATCGGCGACTGCGAGATGACCGAGCTCGAGAGCGGACTCGCCCGCTCGCCCGGCCACTGCATGACCATGGGCACGGCATCGACGCTGACGGCCGCCGCCGAGGCTCTCGGCGTCACCGTGCCGGGCGCGTCCAGCATCCCGGCCGTCGACTCCGGGCACGACCGGATGGCCGCGGGCTCCGGCCTCCGGATCGTCGAACTCGTCCGCAAGAACCGGAAGTTGTCCGACCTCCTCACCCAGGAGGCCTTCGACGACGCCGTGACGACCGTCCTGGGGCTCGGCGGTTCCACGAACGCCGTCATCCATCTGATCGCCATGGCCGGGCGGGCAGGCGTACGGCTCACGCTGGACGACTTCGACCGGATCGCCCGTACGGTGCCGGTGCTGGCGAACGTACGGCCCGGCGGCCGGACGTACCTGATGGAGGACTTCCACTTCGCGGGTGGGCTGCCCGGCTTCCTGTCGCGGATCACCGATCTGCTGCACCTGGACCGGCCGACGGTGTCCTACGACAGCATGCGCGAGCAGCTCGCATCAGCTCAGGTGCACAACGACGAGGTGATCCGCCCGCGCCACAACCCGGTCGCGGACGAGGGCGGGGTCGCGGTCCTGCGCGGCAACCTCTGCCCCGACGGCGCCGTCATCAAGCACATCGCCGCCGAGCCGCACCTGCTCAAGCACACCGGTCCGGCAGTCGTCTTCGACGACTACAAGACCATGCAGCGCACCATCAACGACCCCGCGCTCGGCATCACCGCCGACAGCGTGCTGGTGCTGCGCAACTCCGGTCCCAAGGGCGGCCCGGGCATGCCCGAGTACGGCATGCTGCCGATCCCCGACCACCTGCTGAAGCAGGGCGTACGGGACATGGTGCGGATCTCCGACGCCCGGATGAGCGGCACCAGTTATGGCGCGTGTGTGCTGCACGTGGCGCCGGAGTCGTACATCGGCGGACCGCTCGCCCTCGTACGGAGCGGGGACACGATCACCCTCGACGTCGAAGCGCGAACCCTTCAACTCAACGTGAGCAACGAGGAGTTGGAGCAACGCAGGGCGGCCTGGACGCCGCCGCCCGAGCGGTACGAGCGCGGCTACGGAGCGCTCTACAACGAACAGATCACCCAGGCCGACACCGGCTGCGACTTCGCCTTCCTGGCCAAGCCGGGCAAGGTGCCGGACCCGTACGCGGGCTGAGCGAACCGCACCAGCACAGCGCACCAAGCGCACCAGCACAGGGCACCAAGCGCACAGCACGAGCGAGCGCGCACAGCACCACCCGCACCCCCGAGAACGGAGAACAGTCATGGCCCAAGCCGCAGCCGTGGCGAAAGAGCCCGCGCCACCCCGGCGGCGCCGCGGCTCAGCCACGCCACGCCGGCTCCCGTATCTGCTGATCGCCCCGGCGGGACTGCTGATGCTGGGCTTCATCGCCTACCCGGTGCTGAGCGTCTTCTACTACAGCCTGCAGAACTACAACCCCACCAAGCCCTGGCGGAACGGCTACGCGGGCTTCGAGAACTTCGTGCACGCCTTCACCGAGGACCCGTTGTTCTGGGACTCGCTGGTCTTCAGCGCCAAGTGGGTCGTCGTGGAGGTCGGGCTGCAGCTGCTGTTCGGTCTGGCGCTGGCGCTGATCGTGAACCAGACCTTCGTGGGCCGGTCGCTCGGCCGAGCCATGGTCTTCTCCCCGTGGGCCGTCTCCGGCGTGCTGACCTCCGCGATCTGGGTGCTGCTCTACAACTCCCAGACCGGCATCACCCGTTACCTCGCCGACATGGGCATCGGGTCCTACGGCACCAGCTGGCTGTCGGACACCGGGACCGTGTTCTGGGCCGCGATCGTCGCCGACCTGTGGCGCGGCGTGCCCTTCTTCGCGATCCTCATCCTCGCCGACCTCCAGTCCGTCTCGAAGGACCTGTATGAGGCCGCCGAGGTCGACGGGGCCAGCCGGATCAAGCAGTTCTGGCACATCACCCTGCCGCACCTGAAGGACGCGATCATCCTGTCCACTCTGCTGCGCGCGGTGTGGGAGTTCAACAACGTCGACCTGCTCTACACCCTGACCGGCGGCGGACCTGCGGGGGTCACCACGACGCTGCCGCTGTACGTCGCGCACACCAGCGTCGAATCCCACAACTTCGGCTATGCGTCGGCCCTGACCACCGTGGCGTTCGTGATTCTGCTCTTCTGCTCGATGGTCTATCTGCGGCTGAGCAAGTTCGGAGGCGAGAAGTGATTACCAAGGAGGCCACCGAGGTCGCTCCCACGCCCGCGACCGTCGTCCCCGAACCGCCGCGGCCGGCGAAGAAGAGCCGCCGCGCCTGGGACGAGGCTCCCCGCTGGCAGATCTACCTGCCGCTGGGCATCTACCTCGTCTTCACCCTGATCCCGTTCTACTGGATCCTGCTCTTCTCCCTGCGCCCGTCGGGCTCGACCTCGCTCGTGCCCTGGCCGATGACCTTCGACCACTTCGAGAAGGTGTGGACGGAGCGATCCTTCGGCGTCTACTTCCAGAACAGCGTGCTCGTCGGCGTCGTGACACTGCTCATGACGACACTGGTCGCGCTGGCCGGCGGCTACGCGCTCGCCCGGTTCAACTTCAAGGTCAAACAGGCCTTCATGCTGGCCCTGCTGTGCTCCCAGTTCGTGCCCGGCGCGTTGCTCCTGGTCCCGCTGTTCGAGATCTTCGCCGAGCTGCAGATGATCAACTCCCTCGGCAGCGTCATCATCGCCGAGACCGTCTTCCAGCTGCCGCTGTCGATCATCCTGATCAGCAACTTCATCAAGAACGTGCCGTACTCCCTGGAGGAGGCCGCCTGGGTCGACGGCTGCGGCCGGATGAAGGCCTTCCGGATCGTCGTCCTGCCGCTGCTGCGGCCCGGTCTGATCGCCGTCGGCTCCTTCGCCTTCGTGCACTCCTGGAACCACTTCCTGTTCGCCCTGATGTTCCTCAACAACCAGGACAAGCAGACCATCCCGGTCGGCCTCAACACCCTGATGGGCGCCGACAGCGTGGACCTGGGCGCGCTCGCCGCGGGCGGCATCATCGCGGCCGTACCCGTGGTGATCGTGTTCGCCTTCATCCAGAAGTGGCTGATCACGGGCTTCAGTGCGGGGGCGGTGAAGGGATGAGACTCCGTCATGTCATCGTCGGCACCGTCCTGCTGGGACTGCTCGGTGTCCCCGCCCACGCCGACGACGCCCGCGACATCAGCCGTGACACCCTGCCCGCGAACGACGGCTGGGCTGCCGCGGACGGCGGCACCACCGGCGGGGCTGCGGCCGACGACGCGCACGTGTACACGGTCACCGACCGCGCCGGACTCGTCGGTGCCCTCGACGGCGGCAGCGCCACCCCGAAGATCATCAGGATCGCCGGGACGATCGACGCCAACACCGACGACGACGGCGACCGCCTCACCTGCGCCGACTACGCCACCGACGGCTACAGCCTGAGGAAGTACCTGGCCACTTACGACCCCCGCACCTGGGGCTCCGCCAAGCCCAGCGGCCCGCAGGAAGAGGCTCGCCGGGCCTCCGCCGCCAAGCAGGCCGAGCGCGTCCAGCTGACCGTCGGCTCCAACACCACCATCGTCGGTCTCGGCGACTCCAAGAACCCAGCCGTCCTCAAGGGCGGCAGCCTGCAGGTCAAGAGCGCGAACAACGTCATCGTCCGCAACCTCGAACTGCGCGATGCCTACGACTGCTTCCCCGTCTGGCAGCCCAACACCGGCGGCCTCGGCGACTGGAAGACGGCGTACGACAACATCTGGCTGCGCGGCGCCACCCATGTGTGGATCGACCACGTGACCGTCAGCGACAAGGGGCACCCGGACGAGCGGGAACCCACCTACTTCGCCCGCAACTACCTGCGCCACGACGGCCTGCTGGACATCACCAACGCCTCCGACCTGGTCACCGTCTCCTGGAGCCGTTTCGCCGACCACGACAAGGCGATGCTCATCGGCAGCGGCGACACGGCGACGGGCGACCGCGGCAAGCTCCGCGTCACCCTGCACCACAACGAGTTCGAGTCCGTCGTCCAGCGCGCCCCGCGCGTCCGCTTCGGGCAGGTGCACCTCTACAACAACCGGTACGTCGTCCCGTCCGACGCCCACGACTACCGCTACTCCCTCGGCGTCGGCACCGAGTCCGCGATCCACGCCGGGAACAACGCCTTCCACACCCCCGGCCACATCGAGGTCGCCGACCTGGTCAAGAGCTGGAACGGCACCGCCTTCCACCAGTCCGGCACTCTCTTCAACGGCTACCCGGTGGACCTGCTCGCGATCCACAACGCCTACAACTCCGGCAGCGAACGTGATCTCACAGCCGACGTCGGCTGGACACCCACCCTGCACGGAAAGATCGACAGCGCCGGTACGGCCGACCGAGAGGTGGCACGCGGCGCGGGCGCGGGGAGGATCCCATGAGCACTGCCGTACCCATCGTCCTGGCGGGCGCGCGCGGCCACGGCCGCTGGCACCTGGACAACATCCGCAGGCTCCAGGACAAGGGCATCGTCCGGCTGGCCGGCATCTGCGAGCTGACCCCGCTGATGGAAGGGGAGCTCCCGGAAGGCCTGGGAACGCCCCAGCAGTCCGCCGACTTCGGTGCCCTCCTCGACTCCACCGGCGCCCGGATCGCGGTGATCTGCACGCCGATCCCGACCCACACCGACCTGGCCCTGACGGCCGCCCGCAGGGGCGTGCACCTCCTGCTGGAGAAGCCACCCGCCCCCTCGTACGCCGAGTTCCGGCGCATGGCCGAAGGGGTCGCCGAGGCCGGGGTCGTCTGCCAGATCGGCTTCCAGTCGCTGGGCTCGCACGCCGTCCCCGCGATCCGGACGCTGATGGCCGAAGGCGTCATCGGCGAGGTCGTCGGGATCGGCGGGGCCGGGGCCTGGGCGCGGGCCGAGGCGTACTACCGGCGGGCGCCCTGGGCGGGCAAGCGCAGGCTGAACGGCGTCGACGTGATCGACGGGGTGCTCACCAACCCGCTCGCGCACGCGGTCGCCACCGCCCTCGCACTGGGCGGCACCGTGCGCGCCGAGGACGTCACCGACATCCAGACCGAGCTGCTGCGCGCCAACGACATCGAGTCCGACGACACCTCCTGCGTCCGCGTCACCACCGCGCAGGGCCGCCCGGTCGTCGTCGCCGCGACACTGTGCGCCGAGGACCCCGACGAGCCGTATGTCGTCGTTCATGGCGAACGCGGCCGGATCACCTTCTGGTACAAGCAGGACCGCGTCCTGCTCCAGCGCGCCGACCACGGCCCCGAGGAGTTCGAGTACGGCCGCACCGACCTGCTCGAGAACCTCGTCGACCACCTCACCGACGGAACAGGCCTGCTGGTCCCCCCGGACGACACCGGCGCCTTCATGAAGGTCGTCGAAGCGATCCGGTTGGCCCCCGACCCGGCCCCGCTGCCGGAGCAGGCCTGGCAGCTGCTCCCCGACGAGCGGCGCCGGGTCGTGCCCGGCATCGACGGCTTCGTCGCGGCCGCCGCCGACACCCTCGCCCTCTACTCCGAGCTGGGCGCCCCCTGGGCCCTCCCGGCGAGAAAGAAAGAGGTGAGTACCTGATGACCCCCCACGACACCGCGGTGCTGCGCGTCGCGGGCCGCCCCGTCGGCCGGTATGTCACCCGGCCCGAACTGCCGGCCCGGCTCTCCCCGCGCCCGTACCTGCACCCCGTCACCACCCTGGCCGGCACGGCGGTCACCGAGCTCAGCCCCGCCGACCACGCACACCACCTCGGCGTCGGTGTCGCCGTTCCCGACGTCGAGGGATCCAACTTCTGGGGCGGACGCACCTATGTCCGCGACCAGGGCCCGACCGAGCTGGGCAACCACGGCGCCCAGCGGCACAGCGCCTTCCAGCTGCGCGACCCGGACGGCTTCGTGGAGGAGCTGCGCTGGGTCGCCGCGGGAGCCGAGCTGCTGCGTGAGCGCCGTACGGTCGCGGCCACCGAACTCACCGACTTCGCCTGGGCGTTGGACTTCACCTTCTCCCTGACGAACGTCACCTCCGGCCCGCTGTCGATCGGCAGCCCCGCCACGAACGGACGCCCCGGCGCGGCCTACGGCGGCTTCTTCTGGCGGGCCCGCAAGGAGGCCGAGGCCCCGCAGGTGTTCACCATCGACCGCGAGGGCGAGCGGGAGATACACGGCACCCACGCCTCCTGGGTAGCCCTCACCGGCTCCACCTGGACCCTGATCTTCGCCGGGGCCACCGAAGAGACCCGTCAGGACCCGTGGTTCGTGCGCGCGGAGGAGTACCCCGGCGTCGGCTCCTCGCTCGCCTCCGAGGACCGACTGCCTGTCCAGCCCGGCGAGACCGCCGTACGCCGGATCGTCACCGTCGTCGCCGACGGCCGCATCGGCCGTCTCGAAGTGGCGGCCCTGGTCCGCAAGGCGGTGAGCCCATGACCGCAGAGACCGTGGGGACCTACACGAACCCGATCCTCAACGCCGACTGGTCCGACCCGGATGTCGTCCGCGTCGGCGACGACTTCTACCTGACCGCGTCCAGCTTCGGCCGCGCCCCGGGACTTCCCCTGCTGCACTCCCGGGACCTGGTCAACTGGACGCTGGTCGGCCACGCCGTAGAACGCCTGGAACCGGCTCGGGAGTTCAGCAGGCCCCGGCACGACTGCGGGGTCTGGGCACCGTCGCTCCGGCATCACGACGACCGCTTCTGGATCTTCTGGGGCGACCCCGACCAGGGCATCTTCCAGGTCAACGCCCCCGAGATCCGCGGCCCGTGGACGCGCCCGCACCTGGTCAAGGAGGGCAAGGGCCTGATCGACCCCTGCCCCCTGTGGGACGACGAGACCGGCGAGGCCTACCTCGTGCACGCCTGGGCCAAGTCCCGCTCCGGCATCAAGAACCGTCTCACCGGCTACCGCATGCACCCCGACGGCACCGAACTCCTCGACGAGGGCAAGCTGATCGTCGACGGCGACCGGATACCCGGCTGGTTCACCCTTGAAGGACCCAAGCTCTACAAGCACGACGGCTGGTTCTGGATCCTCGCCCCCGCCGGGGGAGTGGAGACCGGCTGGCAGGGCGCCTTCCGCTCGCGCGGCTTCTTCGGGCCGTACGAGGAGAAGGTCGTCCTGGAGCAGAAGGACACCGACGTCAACGGGCCGCACCAGGGCGGCTGGGTGCGCACCCCGTCCGGGGAGGACTGGTTCCTGCACTTCCAGCAGCGCGGCGCCTACGGTCGTGTCGTCCACCTCCAGCCGATGCGCTGGGGGGCCGACGGCTGGCCGGTGCTCGGGGACGACGGCGCCCCCGTCGCCGTACACACCAGGCCCGACCTGCCGCCGCAGCCGCCCGCCGCGCCCGCCACCGACGACGACTTCCCCGGCGGGCGGTACGGCCGCCAGTGGCAGTGGACGGCCAACCCTCCCCCACTCTCGGCTCCTCCCCCACTCTCGGCTCCTCCCCCACTCTCGGCTTCGCTCGAGCGGGGGGACCCCCATGAGCGGGGGGACCCCCATGCCGGCTGGGCCACCCACCACTCCGGCGATGGGCTGCGGCTGACCTGCGTCCGCTCGGCCGACGCGCACGACCTGCGGAAACTGCCGAACGTCCTCACCCAGCGGCTGCCGGGAAAACCGTGCGCGGTGGAAGTCGAGCTGCGGCTCGACAGCGAGGAGCCGGGGGCGCGGGCCGGGCTCGCGGTGCTGGGGGACGCCTTCGGCTGGATCGGGTTGCAGCGGGGCGCGGACGGGGCGGTGTACGTCGTGCACCGGTTCGCGGAGGCGGTCGCGGAGAGGGAACGGGACGCCGATTATCCGAGGCTGGTGCCCCCGCCCCAAAGGGGCGCGGGGCTGGATCGATATGCGGCTCCGCCGCGATGGGGGTCCCCCCGCTCATGGGGGTCCCCCCGCTCGAGCGAAGCCGAGAGTGGGGGAGGAGCCGAGAGTGGGGGAGCGACCAGCCACGATGGTGCCGCAGACGATCGACGGCCTGTCGCGGCACCTCCAGCGGAGCGCTCCGCGCCCGAGGGGCGGGCGCGGCTGCGGATCGAGATCGGTGCCGGGGCGCGGTGCCGCTTCTCGTACGACATCGGTGCCGGGTTCCGTCCGTCCGGTCAGGTCTTAGCAGCCACCCCGTGGCGCTGGGTCGGCGCCCTGCTCGGACTCTTCGGTCTTGCACCCGCCGGTCAGGGACATGCCGGCGCGGCGACCTTTACGCAGTTCAGGATCAGCGCTTTGTAACTCACTCGTACCGCCTGTTTGGGAGCCGCAATGACGCACCTCCATAGCAAGCGCTTGCCCGGAGCCGTTCCGGGTGTCGGGAGAACCGTGGCCACCGTCATGGGCCTGGTGGCCGCTCTGGGCCTCGGGGCGATCGGGGAGGCGAAGGCCGCCGAGCCCGCCCCTTCGGTGGCCGCGGACCGCTGGACCGACCGGGCCCATGGCTTCGCCTCCCTCGCCGGCGGCACCACCGGCGGGGCGGGCGGCAAGGTGGTCACCGTCACCGACCAGGCCTCGCTGGCCAAGTACGCGGCGGCCGAGGAGCCGTACATCATCCGCGTGGCGGGGGCGATCGAGGTCGCGCCCTTCGGTTCGGACATCGTCGTCGGGTCGGACAAGACCATCATCGGCGTCGGCGACACCGGCGAGATCGTCCACGGCGAGCTGCACCTCAATCCCGGTACCAGCAACGTCATCATCCGCAACCTGACGATCCGCGACTCCTACGTCGAGGGCGACTGGGACGGCAAGACCACCGACTTCGACGCGATCCAGATGGACACCGTCGACCACGTCTGGATCGACCACAACCGCTTCACGCACATGGGCGACGGGCTGCTCGACATCCGCAAGGACAGCCAGTACATCACCGTCTCCCACAACCAGTTCACGAACCACAACAAGGCGCTCGGGATCGGCTGGACGCCCAACGCGCTGACGCAGATCACCATCGACCACAACTGGTTCACCGGCACGAAACAGCGCAACCCGTCCGCCGACAACTGCGCCTACGCCCACCTGTACAACAACTACTTCACGGACCAGGTGCGCGACGACGACCCGGTGTGGACGTACGGCAGCTGGGCACGCGGCCGGACCAGGATGGTCCTGGAGAACAGCTATTACGACGGCGTACAGCATCCCTACCAGGCCGATGAGACGGCCGAGCTGGTCGAGCGCGGATCGATCCTGAGGAACACCAGCGGGCGGCACGACGAGCGGGGTGACGCCTTCGACCCGCGGGACTTCTACGACTACCGGCCGGACCCGGCCGCCGCCGTCCCGGCGCTGGTGACGCGGTTCTCCGGGCCGCAGAAGCGGATCGGCGACTCGGTGACGCTGCACGTTCCGGGCGACTACCCGACCGTGCAGGCCGCTGTGGACGCCGTGCCCAAGGGGAACGCGAGCACGGTGACGATCGCGGTCGCACCGGGCACGTACCGGGCGAAGGTCCACATCCCCTCGAACAAGCCGAATATCGTGCTGCAAGGGACTGGACAAGATCGGTCCGACACCGTCATCGTCTACGACACACCAGCCGAGTACGGCGGTTCCACCGGAAGCGCCACCGTGCGGATCGACGCGAACGACGTCACCGCGCGCAACCTCACCTTCAGCAACGACTTCGACGAAGCCGCACACGAGCTGAAGGCCGAGCAGGCGCTGGCGATGAAGACGAACGGCGACCGGATCGTCTTCGAGGACACCGCCTTCCTGGGCAACCAGGACACGTTGATGACCAACAGCCCCTCGCTGACCACCGTCAGCCGGGTCTACATCCGCGACTCGTACATCGAGGGCGACGTCGACTTCGTCTACGGCCGCGCGACCACCGTCATCGAGCGCTCCATGATCCGCGCGCTGAGCCGCGGCTCGGCCACCAACAACGGCTACATCACCGCCGCCTCGACCTGGACCGGCAACCCGTACGGGTTCCTGATCACCGACTCGAAGGTGGTGAGCGACGCCCCCGAGGGCTCTTTCCACCTGGGGCGGCCCTGGCATCCGGGTGGTGAGCCGGACGCGATCGCCCAGGTGCTGATCCGGAACACCGAGCTGCCGGCCGCGATCAAGGCCTCGCCGTGGACCGACATGAGCGGGTTCTCGTGGAAGGACGCCCGGTTCACCGAGTACCGGAACTACGGGCCGGGTGCGGTCGTCACCGAGGACCGGCCGCAGATGAGCGACGAGGAGGCACGGACCCACACAGTCGCCGACTACCTCCAGGGCACCGACGGCTGGAAGCCGTACGCCCGTCACTGAGCCCCAGGGCTCCGTTTGGCCCCCACAACTTCACATCTCCGATTGATCCAGAAGAAGAGAGCCGACCAATGAAGATCAGCAATCGCAGAAGCAGCACGGGCGGGCGCCGTACATCGGCCGCCGTCGCCCTGGGTGCCGTGCTCGCCCTGACCGCCACGGCCTGCGGCGACGACGGCAGCAGTGGGAGCGGCGAAGAGGGTAGCGGCAAGGGGAAGATTGTCTTCTGGGACAACAACGGTGGTGTCCGCACCGACATCTGGAAGGAGATCATCGCCGACTTCGAGAAGGCCAACCCGGACATCGACGTCGAGTACGTCGGGATCCCCTCCACCGAGGTGCAGTCGAAGTTCGACACCGCCATCCAGGGCGGCGGTCTGCCTGACGTCGGCGGAGTCGGCGCGGCGATGCTCGCCGGGATCGCCGCCCAGGACGCGCTGGAGCCCCTGGGGGACCGCCTCACCAAGTCCTCCCTGAACGACAAGCTGAACGACGGCATGGTCGAGTCGGTGAAGGTCGCCGGCGGCTCCGACGAGCACATGTACACGATCCCGACCTCCGCGAACAACGGCACGCTCTACTACCGCACCGACCTGTTCCAGAAGGCGGGCCTGGACGAGCCGTCGACCTGGGAGAAGTTCTACGAGGCCGCGGACAAGCTCACCAACGCCAAGAAGAACGAGTTCGGCTACACCATCCGCGGCGGCGCCGGCTCCATCGCCCAGGCACTGGACGCGATGTACGGGCAGTCCGGTATCACGTCCTTCTGGGACTCCAGCGGTGAGAAGACCACCCTCAACGACCCGAAGAACGTCGAGGCGCTGGAGAAGTACGCCGCCCTCTACAAGAAGGTCACCCCGGCGGCCGACCTGAACAACGACTTCACCAAGATGGTCGCCCAGTGGGACTCCGGCACCATCGGGATGCTGAACCACAACCTCGGGTCGTACCAGGACCACGTGAAGGCCCTCACCACCGAGAAGTTCCGGGGCATCCCGCAGCCCACCGGGCCGGGTGGCAAGCGGGTCCAGGTCTCCAACCCGGTTGACGGACTGGGCCTGTTCAAGAGCTCCAAGAACAAGGAAGCGGCCTGGAAGTTCATCGAGTTCGCCGTCTCCCACGAGTCGAACTCCAAGTGGAACGAGTCGGCCGGCGCGATCCCGTCCAACAAGGAGGCATCGCAGGACGCGTGGATCTCCGAGGCCGAGCCGACGAAGCTGGCGGCGGCGGCGCTGAATGACGGTTCCACCACGATTGTTCAGCTGCCGTACTACCTGCCGGACTGGAACACCATCTCCAAGGCCGACAACGAGCCCAACTTCCAGAAGGTCCTGCTGGGGGACATGAGCGCGAAGGACTTCCTGGACACGATGGCCGAGCAGCTGAACGAGGCTCAGGCCGAGTGGAACGAGCAGAAGGGCTAAGAGTTCGGCCAGTTTCGGCAGTTGGCCGGCCGCGGGTCTCGTCGTGGCTGGTCGCGCACGCGGCGGTAGCCGCTGATCGAGTACTGCCCCGCGCCCCTCTGGGGGGGCGCGGGGCCACCCCCCACACGTGAAAGGCACCTCTATCCAGTAACACCTTGAGAAAGGCACATGCTCGTGTCCCTCACCCGTAGACAGGTCACCATGACCGCCCTCGCCGCCGTCCCCCTTTCCTTCGCGGCCACGGGTACCGCTCAGGCCACCACGGGCGGCCGCCACGGCACCCGCACCCTCTACATCGCCGGCGACTCCACCGCCGCCCAGAAGTACGCCGACGCGGCTCCCGAGACCGGCTGGGGCATGGCTCTCCCCTTCTTCCTGCACAAGGACCGGCCCGTCGCCAACCACGCTGTGAACGGGCGCAGTTCGAAGAGCTTCGTCGACGAAGGCCGGCTCGACGTCATCCTGGACGAGATCCGGCCGGGCGACTTCCTGATCATCCAGTTCGGCCACAACGACTCGAAGACCACGGACCCCGTCCGCTACACCGAGCCGTGGTCGACGTACCAGGACCACCTGCGCCTCTACATCGACGGCGCGCGGGACCGCGGGGCGCGGCCCGTGCTCGCCACGTCCGTCGAGCGCCGGAGGTTCGACTCGGCCGGCAACGCCAGGCCGAGCCACGGCGAGTATCCGGCGGCGATGCGCGCGCTCGCCGAGCAGGAGGGCGTGGCGCTGCTCGACATCCAGGCCCTGTCCCTCGCGCTGTGGCAGGAACTCGGCGTCGAGGAGACGAAGAAGTACTTCAACTGGACCGAGACCGAGCAGGACAACACGCACTTCAACCCGCCGGGCGCGATCGCGGTGGCACGTCTGGTGGCGCGGGAGCTGCTGCGCACGGGCGTGCTGGCCCCGTACGACCTGCACCGGCTCGACGAGGTGATCCCGGAGTCCTGGATCACCTGGCCGGAAGCCGTCGCGTAACCCCATCCCTCGATCGCAGAGAAGAGAGTCGCACACCATGAACAGACAGTTGTGGCATGGGCATGCCATGAGAAGAGCGGTCGTCCTGGCCGGCTGCACCGCCCTCGTCCTCGCCGTCACCGGCACCGGCGCCCAGGCGGGCTCCCACGAGCTCGGCCGTGAGGTCCTCGCCGCGAACGACGGCTGGGCCTCCGAGGGCGTGGGCACGACCGGCGGGTCGGCCGCCGACGCCGAGCACGTGTACACCGTGACCACCTGGGCGGAGTTCAACGCCGCCCTCAAGGCCGGCGGTGACGCCCCGAAGATCATCAAGGTCGACGGGATGATCGACGCCGT
This sequence comes from Streptomyces vastus, assembly GCF_039532825.1. Lineage (NCBI taxonomy): Bacteria > Bacillati > Actinomycetota > Actinomycetes > Kitasatosporales > Streptomycetaceae > Streptomyces > Streptomyces vastus. The sequence goes on along the minus strand of NZ_BAAASJ010000003.1, from coordinate 45,487 downwards.
CTCCGAGGGCTGCCAGGCCTTCGAGGCGGAGGGCTACGACTTCCAGCAGTACCTCGCCGACTACGACCCGGCCGTCTGGGGCCACGACACCCCGGTCAGCGGCGAGCAGGAGGACCTGCGCGACGCGTCCTCGAAGAACCAGGAAAAGGCCATCAAGGCCAACGTCCCCTCCAACACGACCATCGTCGGGGTCGGCAAGAACTCCGGGATCCTCGGCGGCAGCCTCCAGATCAAGGCCGTCGACAACGTCATCCTCCGCAACCTCACCATCGAGGCCCCGATCGACTGCTTCCCGCAGTGGGACCCGACCGACGACAACAAGACCGGCGCCTGGAACTCCGAGTACGACGGCGTCGTGGTCTACGGCTCGACCCACGTGTGGATCGACCACAACACGCTGACCGACGGCCGCTACCCCGACAGTTCCCTGCCGTCCTACTTCGGCAAGACCTACCAGCAGCACGACGGACTGCTCGACATCGTGCGCGGGGCGAACTACGTCACGGCGTCCTGGAACTCCTTCGAGGACCACGACAAGACCATGCTGATCGGGAACAGCGACAGCGCCGCCGCCACCGACGCGGGCAAGCTCAAGGTCACGCTCCACCACAACCGCTTCGAGGGCATCGTCGAGCGTGCCCCACGCGTCCGGTTCGGCGAGGTCGACGTCTACAACAACCACTTCGCCGTGACGAAGGACCAGAAGTACGGCTACACCTTCGGCATCGGCATCGACTCCCACCTGTACGCCACGCACAACGCGTTCTCGCTGGCGCCCGGTGTCAGCGCCGCCAAGACGCTGAAGAAGTGGAAGGACGCGCCGCTCACCGCCGAGAACAACTACGTCAACGGCAAGCTCACCGATCTGATCGCCGTGCACAACGCGGAGATCCCCGAGGAGACCCTCCGGTCCGGCGCCGGCTGGACGCCGACCCTGCGCGCCCAGGTTCACCCGCCGCAGTCGATCCCGTGGATCGTCGACCACCGCGCGGGCGCCGGCCGCGTGTGCTGACCTGAGCACGCCCCGCGGGGGTGTGGGCACGCTCCCATGCCCCCCGGCACGCTCCCTCAAGCTCTTCGAGCAAGGAGGAGAACCACTCGCCGCACGGCTGTGACAACAGCCGCTGCCGCGGCGGGCGCGGGAACGCACCCGCACCTCCCCGGCGCCGCTTGCGGCACCACCGGGCCGGGGCGCACCGCCGCCCCGGCCCCGCACCCCCCACGGCGAGGAACTACCCCGGCACCCCCAGAAACGCCCCGCACCACGAAGGAGTACCCCCATGGCCCCGCCCCGCCTCCGACCTCCCCTGTCCAGAAGGGGTTTCCTGCTGGCGACCGCCGGTACCGGCGCCGCCCTCGCCCTCGCGCCGACCTCCGCGCGAGCCGCGTCGTCCCCTCCGTTCGGCCCGTACGGCTCACCGGCCGCGCGCCTGAACGCACAGACCCTGTACGTCGACCCGTCAGGCCAGGGCGACTTCACCTCCGTCCAGGCCGCGGTGACCGCCACGAGCGGCAGCGGCTGGACCCTCGTCATCGCGCCGGGCACCTACCGGGAGACGGTCTCCGTCGACCGCTCGCGCACGGAGATGACCTGGCTCGGCGCCGGCGAGGGCCCGCGCGATGTCGTCATCGTCTACGACAACGCGGCCGGCACCCCGAAGCCCGACGGCTCCGGCACCTACGGCACCACCGGCTCGGCCACCACCACGGTGAGGGCCGACGGCTTCACCGCTCACCGCATCACCTTCGCCAACGACTGGCTGCGCGCCGAGCACCCTGGGATCAGCGGCACCCAGGCCGTCGCCATCAAGGTGCAGGGCGACCGCTCGGCCTTCCACCATTGCCGCTTCCTCGGCCACCAGGACACCCTGTACGCCGACTCCAACTCCGCGACTCTCTTCGCCCGCCAGTACTTCGCCCACTGCTACGTCGAGGGCGACGTCGACTTCGTCTTCGGCCGGGCCACGGCCGTCTACGAGCACTGCCACTTCCGCACGCTCAACCGCACGGACCTCTCCTCGGCCCCGTACGGCTTCGTCTTCGCACCCTCCACGGAGGGCACCAACCCGTACGGCTACCTGGTCCTGCGCGGCCGGGTGACGAGCGAGGCCCCCGACGCCCACTACAAGGTGGCCCGCCCCTGGGTGCCCAGCTCCAGCGCCACCGCCCGCCCGATGCTCACCGTCCGGGAGGCCTGGCTGGGCCCCGGCATCGACGCGGTGGCGCCCTACGCCGACATGCGTGCCGAACACCCCTGGCAGGACCAGCGCTTCGCCGAGTACCGCAACATCGGCCCCGGCGCCGAGATCACCGTCCCCGAGAACCGTCCCCAGCTGACGGACGAGGAGGCCGCGGCGCACACCCGGGAGGCCTGCCTCGGCGACTGGGCGCCCTGGAAGGAGTGCTGAGATGCGTCGGCGCGCACTGCTCGCCGCAATCGCCGGCGGCCTGGTGGCCGCCGGCACCCGGCCCGCCTCAGCCACATCGAGGACGGCTCCGACTTCATCACGGTCTCCGACAGCCGGTTCGACGACCATGACAAGGCGATCCTCGTCGGGTCGGGCGACGGGCGCGGTGACCGGGACCGGGGGCATCTGAAGGTGACCTTCGCCCGGAACCTCTTCACCGACATCGTGCAGCGCGCCCCGCGCGTCCGCTTCGGGCAGGTGCACGTCGTCAACAACGTCTACCGGGGGCGGGCGGCCGGCACCCTGTACGCGCTGGGCGCCGGCGTCGAGTCGGCGATCTTCTCCGAGCGCAGCGTCTTCGCATACCCGCAGGGCAGCCCCGCCCTGACGGTCGCGGACTACGGCGGCGACCACTTCCGGGACACCGGCTCCTGGTTCAACGGGCGTCCCGCCCGCCTTAACGAGGTGGCGAGCGGGCTCGGCCTGACGGACGAGGTCGGCTGGGACCCCGCCGACGTCTATGACTACCGGCCCTTCACGTCCCGGTCGGCCGTCGAGCACCACGTCCTTCGGCACGCGGGCGCCGGGAGGACGCATGACCACCGGTGAGGCCCTCGACCTGGTCGGCGGCAATCTCCCCGACTTCCACCGGACGCTCAAGGACCAGCTGAACTTCCCGCTGGCCTGGGGCACTTCATCCTTCCGCGACTTCCGGGCGTGGCGTCGCGCGGCCCGCGCGAAGGTCGAGGAGCACCTCCTCGTCGACCGGCAGGACAGGACGCCATACGACCCCGAGTACGGCGAGCCCTCCCAAGCCAACGGCTACACGCAGGAGTTGGTGACCGTCTCGCTCACCCGTTACGAGCGCGTCCGCGGCGCCCTCCTCACCCCGCACGGCCCCGGGCCCTTCCCCGCCGTACTGCTCTTCCACGACCACGGGGCCAAGTTCGACATCGGGAAGGAGAAACTCGTCCGGCCCTGGTACGACGAGACCCGGCTCGCCTCCGCCCGGGCCTGGGCGGACAAGTATTTCAGCGGCCGTTTCGTCGGTGACGAGCTGGCCCGGCGCGGATACGTCGTCCTCTGCCTGGACGCGCTCGGGTGGGGCGACCGCGGGCCGCTCGCCTATGACGACCAGCAGGCGCTGGCGAGCAACTTCTACAACCTCGGGTCGTCTCTCGCCGGACTCATGGCCCGCGAGGACGCCCGCGCCGCCGGGTTCCTGGCCGGGCTCGCTCGCGTGGACGCACCCCGGATCGCGGCCGTCGGATTCTCCATGGGCGCCTACCGCGCCTGGCAGACGGCCGCGCTGAGTGACGACATCGCCGCCACGGCCGTCATCTGCTGGATGACCGGCCTGAAGCACATGATGGTGCCCGGCAACAACACGCTGCGCGGGCAGTCGTCGTACTACATGCTCCACCCCGGGCTCGCCCGGTACCTCGACATCCCGGACGTGGCGAGCATCGCCGCCCCCAGGCCGATGCTCTTCCTCAACGGCGGACTCGATCCGCTGTTCTCCACCGACGGCGTCCGCGTGGCCCACGAGAAGCTGCGCGCCGTCTGGCGGTCCCGCCACGCCGAGGAGCGGCTGCGGCTGCAGACATGGCCGGACCTCGGCCATGTCTTCGTCGACCGCATGCAGGACGAGGTCTTCGCCTGGCTCGACTCCGTCCTGTGAACCACCACCGCTCATCTCCCCACTGAACGACGAAAGGACCCGCACTCCATGTCTCGTCGTACCGCTCTCACCCTCGGCACGGCCCTCGCCCTCGGCACCGGCCTCGCCGCCCTCCCCACGCAGGCCCAGGCCGCCACCGTGGTCGTCAGCAACTCCACCGACCTGTCCAACGCCATCAAGAACGCCACCCCCGGCACCGTCATCCAGGTCCGCGGCGGCACCTACTACCCGACGGCCACCCTGCAGTCCACGGCCAACGGCACCGCGTCCTCGCCGATCACCGTCACCGCGTACGGCTCGGAGACCGTGAAGATCGACGGGTCCTCGCTGCCCGCCGGCGCCTGGATCTTCAAGCTGACCGCCGACTACTGGAACGTCTCCAAGATCACCTTCCAGAACTCCCCGGACAGCGCGGTCGTCTGCCAGTCGTGCACCGGCACCAACTGGAACAACATCAAGACCATCAACGGCGGCGACTCCGGCTTCACGCTCACCGGCGACGGGACGGTCAACAACACCGTCAAGAACATCGACAGCTACGGCCACTACGACGCCGCCGACCACGGCGAGAACGCCGACGGCATCGCCGTGAAGTACGGTTCGGGCACCGGCAACCTGATCACCGGCGCCCGCCTCTACAACAACTCCGACGACGGCATCGACCTCTGGTCCTTCTCCTCTCCGGTCACCGTCGAGCACACCTGGGCCTTCGGCAACGGCAAGAACCGCTGGGGCGACTCCGCCTTCACGGGCGACGGCAACGGCTACAAGCTGGGTGGCGACGGGGAGACGGTGGCCCATGTCGTGAACAACTCCGCCGCCTGGGACAACACCGGCAACGGCTTCACCGAGAACAGCAACAAGGGCGCCATCGTCATCAACCGCACGACCGCTTACGCCAACGGCAAGTGGGGCTACTACTTCGCCACGGGCGCCGCCCGCCTCGGCAAGAACCTCGCCGTGAGCAACGGCTCCGGGCTGGTCAACAAGGGCTCGTCGGTCGTCTCGTCCGGCAACAACTGGGACTCCGGGATCGCTGCCCCGGCCTTCCGGTCCACGGACGCCTCCACCACGTACAACGCGCGGCAGTCCGACGGCTCGCTCCCGGTGACGACCTTCCTGACCACGAGCAGCACGACCATCGGGGCGACGATGGACTGACCTGTCCGGGGCGGCGCGAGCTGCCTGAGCGAGTGCGCCGCCCCGGGCACCTGGACCTGCACGACCGTGCAGTACAAGGCCGGCACCCGGGAGCACATCGAGAAGGACCTCGGGTACGAGGTCATCGCCAACTTCGGCGACCAGTACTCGGACCTGGAGGGCGGCTACGCCGACGAGGTACAAGCTCCCGAACCCGACGTACTTCGTGAGCTGAGGCTCACCGCCGTACCGGCCTGATCGACTCCAGCGTCGGTACCACCGGCTTGATCGTGCCGTCCGCTGCGAACTCCATGCGGTCGATCGTCGTCTCGCGGTGGGTGCCGTCGCCGCCCGACTTGCCGGGGCCGTTCAGAGCGAAGCGGTGGTAGACCATGTACCAGTCGTCCGTGCCGGGGGTGTTCACCACCGAGTGGTGGCCGGTGGCCTTGATGCCGTACTCCGGGCGCTTGGAGAGGATCGTGCCCTTCTTGGTCCAGGGGCCGAGCGGGGACGGGCCGGTGGCGTAGGCGACGTGGTAGTTCTCGCTGCGCGTGTCGTCCTCGGACCACATGTAGTAGTAGGTGCCCTTGCGCTTGATCACGAAGGCGCCCTCACGGAAGTTGTCCGGGGTGATGTCCTGCACCTTCGTCGCGTCGAAGGACACCATGTCGTCGTTCAGCGGGACGACATAGCCGTGCCCGTTGCCCCAATAGAGGTACGACTTCCCGTCGTCGTCCGTGAAGACCGAGGGGTCGATCATCTGGCCCTGGAACTGCCCGCCCTTGGCGACCAGCGGCTTGCCCAGCGCGTCCTTGAACGGGCCCGCGGGGGAGTCCGCGACCGCGACGCCGATCTGCTGCTCGGCACAGAAGTAGAAGTAGTACTTGCCGTTGCGCTCCGCGATCGCCGGTGCCCAGGCGTTCTTGTCGGCCCAGGACACGTCAGGTCCCAGATCGAGGATCTCGCCGTGGTCCTTCCAGTGCACCAGGTCCTTGGAGGAGAACGCCTTGAACTTGGTGCCGCTCCAGCCGGGGAAGCCGTCCGTCGTCGGGTAGATCCAGTAGCGGCCGTTCATGTACTTGACGTCGGGGTCCGCGTAAAGGCCGGGCAGGACAGGACTGCGCGTAGGCACCGCCTCCACCGTCCACTTGCGGCTTGTCCCGTCCGCCGCCGTCACGGTGTACGTCTGCGGCTTGCGGAAGTCGCGGCGCGTACCCGAGGCCGGACTGACCTTGGCGTCCGCGCCGACCGCCAGCTTCGGCGCAAGGCGCCTGAGGGCTGCTTCATTGATGTCTGGCTCCATCGGCAGGACGACCTTGTTCGCGGCCTCCGTGACGATCGCGTAGCCCTCCTGGTCCTTCGCCGTCACGTCCACGATGGAGGTGGGGCTTGCGGGATACGCGGCCAGCAGGCGGTCGTACTCCTTCTGCGTCACCGGCATGACCGTGCCGTGGCGCGGGCTGGTGGGCAGCTGGTAGTTCTGCGACGGTGCCCACTTGCCGGAGTCGAGGTCGGTGGTCTCGAAGGGGAGGTAGCCCCGGCCGCCGTACTCGTCGATGAACAGGTACCACTTCTCCTCGGTGTTGGACTTGAACACCGTCGGGCCCTCGCCACGGTCCATCGCCCCGTTGCCGATGCAGTCCGCGACGAAGTCGTACTTCGTGGAGGTCAGCGTCCTCGACTTCTCCCCGGTGATGAACTTCGCGCAGGGGCTGGAGGAGTTCGGGTCGCGCTCGTCCTTGGTGTAGCGGTAGTAAGTGCCCTTGTGCTGCACGACCGTTGAGTCGATGACCGAGTAGCCCGGGTCGTTCCAGACCTTGGGCTCGCTGAAGGTGCGGAAGTCCTTCGTGGTCGCGTACATCATTTTGTTGTACGTCGAGCCGGTGTGGTCCGGGTCGTCGTCGGCGTACAGCTTCGAGGCCCAGAAGACGACGAACTCGCCGAGCGTTTCGTCCCAGTACGCCTCGGGGGCCCAGGTGTTGCCCGCGTTGTCGGGGGAGACCTTCACCAGGCGCTGGTCGGTCCAGTTCACCAGGTCCGTGGACTCCCAGACCATGATGGACTTGCTGCCGTGGCGCTGGACGTGGTCCCAACTGCCGCTGCTGTTCTGGTACATGCGCAGATCGGTCGCGATCATGTAGAACTTGTCGCCCTCGGGGGCGCGGATCACGAACGGGTCCCGCAGGCCCTTCTCGCCGATGGTGGAGGTGAGCACCGGCTTCCCGGCGTTCAGCTCCCGCCAGTGCAGCGGGTCGTTGCCTCGGCTGAGGGCATAGCGGATCTGCTCGCCGTCGGCCGTGCCCTCACCGGTGAAGTACGCGAAGAGATAGCCCGCGTATTTCGGCTTGGCCTTCTGCGTGGCTCTCTCCGCTTTGTTGATGGGTTGCGCTCCGGTTTGGGCGGGACTGGGCGGGGCTGCCAGGAGGCTCAGGAACAGGGCGAGGAGCGCTGACAGAGACGTCAGGAGCGTGCGGGCGGTGCGGGGGCGCATGACACATCCTGTCGGAGTCTGGTGGTTTCTGTTGGGCTGAACTGACCTGGAGTTTCACCAGTGGGCGACGGTGCGTCAATCGGTGCGACAGGGACAGGAGTGATCGAAAGTTTCGATTCCTTTTCGGGTGGGCGCGGCAACCTTTTCCGGCCATGGCGGCGACATGGGTGTACAGAGGCGAGTCCCGGGGCCCGCCTCTCGTCCCCGGCTCCTAGGAAAGGAACGCGCCGTGCTCCAGAGCACTGGACGCCACCGCAGGACGCGCACCCTCTCCATCGCCGCCGCTGTGTCCGTCGCCTCGGGGGCGGGTGGCGTCTACCTCGGACTCTCGAACGACGGAGCCGACGCCGCCGCCGTCAGGACAGTCACCGTGTCCAGCGCCGCTCAGCTGGAAGCCGCCGTCAAGGGCGCCACGGCCGGCACCGTCATCCAGGTGCGCGGCGGCACGTACTACCCGACGAAGAGCCTCAAGTCCTCGGCGAGCGGCACCAGTTCGGCCCGTATCACTCTTCAGGCCGCTGCCGGGGCCAAGGTGAAGATCGACGGCTCGAAGCTGCCCGACGGGTCCTGGCTGGCCGGTGTCTACGGCGACTACTGGACCGTCGAGAACATCACCTGGCAGAACGCGCCGGCCCATGGCTTCGTCGCCACCTCCTCCGTCGGCGGAGTGTTCAGGAACCTCGTCACCGCGAACAACGGAGACTCCGGCTTCACACTGCGCGGTGACGGCACTACGGACAACCTCGTGCAGAACCTGGACAGTTACGGCAACTACGACCCGTCCGGCCACGGCCACAACGCCGACGGGATCGCCGTCAAGTTCGGCTCCGGCACCGGCAACAAGATCACCGGTGCCCGCCTCTACAACAACTCGGATGACGGACTCGACTTCTGGCAGTTCTCCAGCCCCGTCACCGTCGAGCACTCCTGGGCGTTCGGAAACGGCGAGAACCGCTGGAAGGACCCGGCTTTCGACGGCAACGGCAACGGCTTCAAGCTCGGCGGCGGAGGCGCCTCGGTCGCCCACCTCGTGAACAACAACGCGGCCTGGGACAACAGAAAGCACGGCTTCACCGAGAACTCCAACACCGGTGCCATGAGCCTGAACCGCAACACCGCGTACGCCAACGCCGGCTCGGGCTACTACTTCGCCACCGGCAAGGCCCGGCTCGGCAAGAACCTCGCGGTGCGCAACAAGGGCGGTCTGCGCAAGCTCGGCCCGTCCACCGTCTCCGCGGGCAACAACGGGGACAAGGGCATCGCCGCCCCCGCCTTCAAGTCCACGAACGTGTCCACCGCATACGGCGCCCGCAAGGCGAACGGCTCACTGCCCGCGACGACGTTCCTGACGACGGGCTCCACCACCATCGGTTCGACCATGAACTGATCCTTCCGCTCCCCCCACGGGCCCATCCCCCCACGGCCCATGAGAACGCCCCCACCGGCTGCGTCCGGCGGGGGCGTTCCCCTTGCTACTGGCCCTTGTGGGGGGCTTGGGCCAGCAGATCTGTGGAGTCCGCGGAGTACTTACTCGGCGGAGGACCTACTTGTACGTGATGTCGGACGGCTTGTAGTTGCAGTGAGTGCCGTCGGCGTCCGAGCCCGCCTCCTCCGGCTCGTCACCGCTGTTGTTGCCCTTGTACTTCTGGCACGGCACGATCTCCTTGCCGCTGTCGCCGGTGATGGTCACCCTGCGCAGGGCCGCGGAGTCGCCGTAGTTGCTGTTGATGCCGGTCAGACGCCCGCCGGGAGCGGTCACCTCCAGACCGTTGAAGATCACGCTGCGTTTGTACTGCGTCGAGCAGTTGCCGCAGGAGCGGTAGAGGGTCTTGAAGTCCTCCGCCACGAAGTTCGAGACGACGAGCTTGCCGCCGCCGTTGTGCTGGAGGACCTTGTCCTCGGCGTGCTTCGCGCCGCCGCCCTTGATGGTGAAGACGGCCGATTCGCCGCCGCGGAACGTGGCTGCGTCCTCGCCGACGTCCTCCCACCAGACGTTCTGCAGCGTGCAGGTGCCCTTGCAGTGGACGCCGTCGGCGCCGGGCTTGCCGATGACGACGTTCTTCAGCGTCGCCCCGTCCGCGAGTTCGAAGATCGGGTCTCCGCCCTCTTCCTGGCCGTCACCGGCCAGGTCTCCGCTGCCGTAGAAGCGCTTCATGCCGCCGTCCCGGACACCTTCCACCGGGATCGTCTTGGAGACCGCCTCGCTGCCGTTGGGGGTCGGCCACTGGGCCGCGGCGTTCGCCGACGACATCAAGGTGCCGACGAAGACTGCCGCTCCGGTCAGGCCTAACGCGGACACGCCGCCGATCACGGCGTGCGTCCGGTTGAGCTTGCGGCGGTGGCGTGCACGCTGCTGTGTTTCTGAACTCATGTCCCGTTTCCTTGAGTGGGGGGAGAGACCTTGTGTCTCCCTGGTTGCCACCCGGAAGGAGCGGGTTGCCGCCCCTCGGAACCTTTTTGCAGCCGCCGCTCGTTATGAGCTTTCCGAACCGCCGGTCATGAGTCTTCGTCGTCGGAGTCCTGGCCCTCGAAGTCGCCCTGCACGCCCACCTGTTCGCCGTCGGCCGTTGCGGTGGCCGCGTAACGGTCGTCGCCGGCGTCACGGCCGCCGCGGTCGTGGTCGTACTGTCCGGCGAACACGAACTCACCGGCCGGGACCGTACGGCCCTCCTTGAGCTCCCAGGTGTAGACGATGAAGCCGTCCCGCTCGCCGACCGTCAGCTCGAAGTCGGCCTCGGGCAGAGAGCGCCAGGCGCCCGTCGAGGTGACCCCACCGGTCTGCTTGATGCGCAACTCGACGGTCATCGAGGTGAGTTGCTTGTCCGACTTCACGGTCACATTGCTCTGCGCCCAGAAGTCGTTGCTGTGCGGATCGACAGAGCCGTCCGACCACAGCGGGCCCTCCTCGGTGCCGGCGTCCGCGGGCGGAGTGACGGCAGGGGGCTGCTCGGGCGGCTTGACGGGCGGCGACTCGGCCGCGGTCGGCTTCTCGGGGCGCGGGGAACTCGTCGGGTCCGGCGGGATCTCACCGCGGCGGGACTCCTCCGGCGACGGTTCGGGAGTCGGCGTGACCGCGACGGTCTGCTGGGTCTTGTCGTCGTCCTTGAGCGCGGACGCCGCCGCATAGCCGCCCACCGCGAGGACGCCCGCGACCGCGGCCGTGGCGCCGACGACCCGCGCCCAGCCGAGCAGCGGGGGTCGCTGCGCGGGGCGCCGGGAGATCTCGGACTCGGCCATGCCTCGCTCGATGCGGGCCAGGATGCGCGCACGGTCGGGTTCATGAGCGCCGGCCGCCTCATGCAGCCGGGCGCGCACCTTGTCGTCCGTGGCACGTGCGTCGCGCTGCCCCGTCACGGGTTCCTCCCTCCGGCCCCACCGGTGCGCAGCACCGCCGCGTGCACACGGCTCGGGCCGTCCGCACTGCCCAGCAACCGCTGCAACTCGGCCATTCCCTTCGACGTCTGGCTCTTCACCGTACCGACCGAGATGCCGAGAGCGAGCGCGGTGTCCTTCTCCGAGAGGTCGAAAGCATGCCGAAGCACCACACATGCCCGCTTGCGGAACGGCAGACTGCGCAGCGCCCCCTGGACATCGACCACGGCCGGCACATCCGGGTTCTCGCTGCTCTCCTCGCGCTGCGACCAGAACAGCGTGATGCGTCTGCGCTCACGCACCGCGCTGCGGATCCGGCTGCGCGCCAGATTGGCGACCACTCCGCGCGCGTACGCCACCGGATGGTCCGCCGCCCGCACCCGGTCCCAGCGGTGCCACATGGCGAGCAGCGCGTCCGCCGCGAGATCGTCGGCGGCGTCCGACTCACCGGTCAACAGGTGGGCCAGCCGCGCCAGTTCGGCATAGTGCCGCTCGAAGAAGTCGTGGAACTCCACGGAGGCTGAGTCGTCGACGACCGTGCCCACGGGCGACCTCTCCCCTGCTGAATCCGGACAGTGCGGTTGACCTGCGTGCGCCGTGCCTGCGAAGTGCGTATACGGACCCCGTGTGTCACCCGTGAAGGAATGGTGCCCCTGTGGGGTGAGGTTCGAGAGAGTAGCAGGCGTCCGTACAGGACTTCGAAGGTCGTGCGGTAGGCCGAACTCGGTTCCGTACGTGATTCCGTAACACGGAGAAAACCCGAAAGCGGAGGACGGCGGGAACAATCCAGCCAGCATCCGCACACCCAGCACGCAGGAACGAGGAGCATCCGCATGTCCGGAGCACAGAAGGTGGCCGACCGGCCGAGTGCCGCACCACCCCCGGCGAACAGCGTCGACCGGTTCTTCAAGATCTCCGCCAGGGGATCCACCTTCGCCCGGGAGATCCGCGGCGGTTTCGCCACGTTCTTCACGATGGCGTACATCCTTGTCCTGAACCCCATCATCCTGGGCAGCGCCGAGGACAAGTTCGGGCAGCGGCTCGACAGCGTCCAACTGGTCACCGCCACCGCCCTGGTGGCCGCCGTGATGACCGTCATCATGGGCATCGGCGGCAATCTGCCGCTCGCCCTCGCCGCCGGGCTCGGCCTCAACGCCGTCGTCGCCTTCCAGATCGCCCCGCTGATGAGCTGGGCCGACGCGATGGGCCTGATCGTCCTCGAGGGCCTGCTGATCTGTGTGCTGGTGGTGACGGGCCTGCGCGAGGCCGTCATGTACGCGATACCTCAGCCCATGAAGCAGGCGATCAGCGTGGGCATCGGCCTGTTCATCGCGTTCATCGGCTTCGTCGACGCCGGGTTCGTCAGCCGCATCCCGGACGCGGCGAACACCACGGTGCCCGTGCAGCTGGGCGCCACCGGCGCGCTGACCGGCTGGCCCATGCTCGTCTTCTGCCTCGGGGTGCTGCTGACCATCGGGCTGCTCGCCCGCAAGGTCAAGGGCGCCATCCTGATCAGCATCGTCGCCATGACGATCCTCGCGATCATCATCAACTCGGCGGCTGACATCAAGAGTTGGGGACTGACCACGCCCGACTGGCCGGACAAGGTGGTCGACACCCCCGACTTCGGGCTGATCGGCGACTTCAGCCTGTTCGGCGCCTTCGGCGAGGCCGGCGCGATCACCGTGGTTCTGCTGGTCTTCACCCTCATCCTCTCGGACTTCTTCGACACCATGGGCACGGTCGTCGGCATCAGCGCCGAGGCGGGGCTGCTGGACGAAGAGGGCAACGTGCCCAACCTGGGCCGTGTGCTGCTGATCGACGGCGCCGCCGCGGTCGCGGGCGGCGCGTCCTCCGCATCCTCCTCGACCTCGTACATCGAGTCGGCGGCGGGCGTCGGCGAGGGCGCCCGTACGGGCTTCGCCAACCTGGTCACCGGCGGACTGTTCGCCCTGGCCCTCTTCATGACCCCGCTGCTGACCATCGTCCCGCTCCAGGCGGCGGCCCCCGCCCTGGTCGCGGTCGGCTTCCTGATGATGACTCAGGTCAAGCACATCGACTGGGACAAATACGAGATAGCCATCCCCGCGTTCCTGACAATCGCCGTGATGCCGTTCACGTACTCGATCACCAACGGCATCGGGGCGGGCTTCGTCGCCTACGTCCTCATCAAGTCGGTACTCGGCAAGGCCCGCGAGGTCCACTGGCTGCTGTGGGGCGCGTCGGCACTGTTCCTGGTGTACTTCGCGATCGACCCGATCGAGCAACTGTTGGGCGTCTGAGGCCCCTGAGGCTGTGACGTGCGAAGGCACCGGCCCGGAGGATTCAACGGGCCGGGGCCTTCCGCTAGTTCTGCTGGAGCGCCGCCTCCATCATCGCCTTCGCCACCGGCGCGGCCAACCCGTTGCCGCTGACTTCCGACCGGGCCGCGTTCGACTGCTCGATGATCACAGCGACAGCGACCTCCTTGCCTGTGGAGTCGTCCTTCGCGTACGACGTGAACCAGGCGTACGGCGTCTGGCTGTTGTTCTCGCCGTGCTGGGCCGTACCCGTCTTGCCGCCCACGGTCGCGCCGTCGATCTGCGCGTTCGTACCCGTGCCCTCGTCGACGACCGTCTGCATCGCCGACTGCAACTGCTCGGCCGTGGACGAGCTGACGATCTCCTTCGTGTCCGTGTTGTCGTCGTAGTTCTCCAGCACATTGCCGCTGGCGTCGCTGATCTGCGACACCATGTGCGGCGAGACCAGCTCACCGCCGTTCGCGATGGCCGCCGACACCATGGCCATCTGCAACGGCGTCGCCGTGACGTCGAACTGTCCGATGCCCGACAGCGCGGTCTGGGCCTTGTCCATGCCGGACGGATAGACGCTCTCGTACGCCCGCACCGGAACGTCCTGCTCGGCGTCGTCGAAGCCGAACTCGTCCGCCATCTCCTTGACCTTGTCCTGGCCCAGGTCGACGGCCATCTTCCCGAAGACGTTGTTGCACGAGTACTGCAGAGCCACCCGGATCGTGGCGTCCTCACAGGGCGCCGACGGGTTCTCGTTGTCCAGCACGCGGGTCGTGCCCGGCAGCGGGTACGGATTCGGGCTGTCCGTCTTCTCGTCCACCGACGAGTACAGCCCGTCCTCCAGCGCGGCAGCCGCCACGACCAGCTTGAACGTCGAGCCCGGCGGCAGCGGCTGGCGCAGCGCCCGGTTCGTCATCGGCTTGTCCGGATCCTTCGTCAGCTTCTCCCAGGCGGCGGAGTCGTCGGAGCCGCTGATCTCGGACGGGTCGTACGAAGGGGTCGACACGACACCGAGGATCTTGCCGTTCGTCGGGTCGATGGCGACGGCAGCGCCCTTCGTGTCGCCCAGCGCCTCATACGCGGCCCGCTGCACATCCGGGTCGATCGTCGTGACCACGTCGCCCGGGTCGGCACGCTTGCCGGTGACCGTGTCCACCGGGTTCTTCAGGCGGTTGTCCGTGCCGTCGAGCAGATCCTGGTAGACGCCCTCCAGCTGCGTCGCCCCGTACACCTGCGAGCTGTAGCCCGTGACCGCCGAATACAGCGCGCCGTCCTTGTACGTCCGCTGGTACTTGAGGTCGCCGCTGTCCGTCTCCTTGGACCCGGTGATCGCGTCGCCGGCCACGATGATGCTTCCGAGCGGGTACGCGTACTGCTCGATCACGTTCCGCCGGTTTTCCTTGTTCTCCGCGAGCGCCGTGCCGTCGTAGAACTGCACCCAGGTCGCCCTGACCAGCAGGGCGAGGACGAGCAGCAGCGTGAAGACGGAGGCCCGCCTGATCGTCGTGTTCATCGCGCTCTGGAAGACGAGCGGGATGCGGGGACGAGTTCCCGCCGGCCCGGCTTTCTCATCCCGGCTTCATGAAGCCGCCCGTCCGAGGACTTCAGCCGTCCAGGGTGAGGACCACCTCGTCGATCTCCGCCCCGCGTGCGTTCGCGTACCCCCTGGCGTGCGCGGTCACGCGGAAGCCGCACTTCTCCAGGACACGGCGCGAAGCCGCGTTGTCCGCGGCGGCGCGGGCGTACAGCGGGCGTTCGGGGACCTCGGTGAGCAGGGCCCGCAGGGCGCGCGTGGCGATGCCGCGGCCCCAGTACGCGCGGTCGATCCAGTACGTCACTTCGCGCTCGCCCGGCTCGCCGTACACCGCCGCGCTGCCCACGACGTCGCCGTCGGCGAGGACCGTGCGGTTGACCACATCGGACGAGGCGCGGATCCGCTTCCAGTGGGCGTCGAAGGCATCCCAGTCGGCCGGATCCCTGACCGTGAACGCGGCCATCAGGGCGGCCTCGGGATCGTTCATCTGCCGGAAGAACACGGGCAGATCGCTGTCGTGGACCTCGCGGAGCACGACCTTCACATCAGACATGTCAGAGCCTCCGGGTGGCGAGCGTCAGCCGGTCGCGGGCGTCGAACAGGGCGTCCTTCACCATCTGCTCGTGCGCGGGTGTCAGCCGCGCCACCGGTACGGAGCAGCTGATGGCGTCGCGCGCGGGCGTACGGTACGGAATCGCGACGCCGAAGCAGCGCAGCCCCAGCGTGTTCTCCTCGCGGTCCACCGCGAAGCCCTGCTCCCGCACCTGGTGCAACTCCTCGATCAGCTTCTCCCGGTCGGTGATCGTGTGCTCGGTCAGCGCGGGCAGGGTCTCCGGCAGCAGCTTGCGTACCTGCTCGTCGGTGTGAGTGGCCAGCAGCGCCTTGCCGAGCGAGGTGGAGTGGGCGGGCAGCCGGCGGCCCACGCGCGTGAAGGGGCGGAGGTAGTGCTGGGACTGGCGGGTGGCGAGATAGACCACATTCGTGCCGTCGAGCCGCGCCAGGTGGATCGTCTCCGTAGTGTCGTCGGAGAGCCGGTCGAGGGTCGGTCTGGCCACGGCCACCACCTCGTCGCCGTCGATGTACGACGTACCGACGAGGAGGGCGCGCACCCCGATGCCGTACCGCGTGCCCGTCGCGTCCGTCTCGACCCAGCCGAGCTCGACGAGCGTACGGAGCAACATATACAAACTGGACTTGGGGTAACCTACGGCCTCCTGCACGGAGGCCAAGGAGTGCATTCCTGGTCGGCCGGCGAAGAACTCGAGCAGTTCCACGGTCCGCACCGCGGACTTGACCTGCGCCCCGCCGCCTGTCTCGCCAGCCGACATCGCTCTTGACCCCTTCGTTCGACGGGAAATAGTCTCCGAGACATATTCACCATCAGAGACAGTGTTCAGCATATCGAACGCCCTGGTGAGTGACACAAGAACTGCGGCATCACATAAGAACTGCGGCATCACATCTGGAGGGACCCGCGGTGGCAGCAGCACCAGTCTGGAGTGTCGACCCCCGAACCGGGAAGCAGCGTGAACAGGTTGCGGTGGAGGCAACAGCCCAGGAGGTGGACACGGCTGTCCGCGCGGCCCACGCCGCCCGGGGCGCCCTGGCCGACCGCACGGTCCGCTCGGCTTTCCTGCGCACCGCCGCGGACCTGCTCGAAGGCGCCAAGGACCACCTCGTGGAGGCCGCCGACGCGGAGACCGCGCTCGGCCCGGTCCGGCTCACCGGTGAACTCGCCCGTACCTGCTACCAGCTGCGGGCCTTCGCGGACATCGTCGACGAGGGCGCGTTCCTCGACGTCGTGATCAACCACCCCGACGACACCGCGACGCCGCCGATCCCGG
The DNA here is from genome assembly GCF_039532825.1 of Streptomyces vastus. Classification (NCBI taxonomy): domain Bacteria; kingdom Bacillati; phylum Actinomycetota; class Actinomycetes; order Kitasatosporales; family Streptomycetaceae; genus Streptomyces; species Streptomyces vastus. Next base: position 28,726 of record NZ_BAAASJ010000003.1, on the reverse strand, counting down.
ACCTGCGCCGCTACAAGGTGCCGCTGGGTGTCGTCGCCGTCTACTCGGCGTCGAACTTCCCCTTCGCCTTCTCGGTCGCGGGGGGTGACACCGCGAGTGCGCTCGCCGCGGGCTGCCCGGTCGTCGTCAAGGCGCACCCCGACCACCCGGGGCTGTCCGAGCTGGTCGCGGCGACGCTGCGGCGGGCCGCGGACCAGCACGACATCCCCAAGGGGGTCGTCGGCCTCGTGCACGGATTCGAGGCGGGCGTCGAGCTGGTCAAGCATCCGCTGGTGTCGGCGGCCGGTTTCACCGGTTCCGTACGGGGCGGTCGTGCCCTCTTCGACGCGGCTGCCGCCCGGCCCGTGCCGATCCCGTTCCACGGTGAACTGGGCTCGCTGAACCCCGTCGTGATCACCGAGGCCGCCGCCGCCGAGCGCGCCGAGGCGATCGGTACGGGGCTCGGGGGTTCCATGACGCTGGGTGTCGGCCAGTTCTGTGTGAAGCCGGGGCTCGTTCTCGCGCCGACGGGTGCGGCGGGGGACCGGCTGGTGAAGTCCCTCACCGACGCGGTCAGCGACACCGACGCCGGGGTGCTGCTGGACCACCGGATGCGCGACAACTTCATCGCGGGCGTTGCCGAGCGGGCCGAACTCCCGGACGTGGACGCTCCGGTGACGCCGGGCGCCGGGAGCGAGCACACGGTGAGCCCCGGGTTCCTGACTGTGCCGGCGAGTCGGCTCGCCGCCGAGGGTGAGCATGATCTGCTCCTGGAGGAGTGCTTCGGGCCGATCACCGTTGTCGCCCGGTACGAGGACGACTCGGAGGCAGGCGCCGTCCTCTCCCGGCTGCCCGGCAACCTCACGGCGACCGTGCATCTCTCTGCCGAGGAAGCGGCGGGGGAGGGGCGTGGAGCGGAGCTCCTTGCCGAGCTGACGCCGCTTGCGGGGCGCGTGCTCGTCAACGGCTGGCCCACCGGTGTTGCTGTGGCTCCGGCCCAGCATCACGGAGGGCCGTACCCTGCGACGACGTCGACGTCCACGTCTGTGGGCGGTACGGCTATTGAGCGGTGGCTGCGGCCGGTTGCGTACCAGCACGCGCCTGAGGCGCTGCTTCCTCCGGAGTTGCGGGATGAGAATCCGCTGGGGCTGCCGCGGCGTTTCAACGGCCGCCTTGAGCGCTGAGAGACATACGGGATGCGCCGTAGGGGCGCGGTTGACTGCGGGCCGCGGGTAGTTCGCGGCTGGTCGCGCAGTTCCCCGCGCCCCCGACGGGGCGCTGCCCGTGCCGCATGTTTTGACAGTGCCGTGTCTCTTTGAGGGCTCGGCGGGGGACCTGGGAGACTCGGCGCATGGATCTCGAAATACCCGAACTTCCGTTTCCGCTTCGTAGTTACGGGCCCGATGGGCACTGGTCGTACGAGGACGGGGTGCTCACCGGGTGGGCGGGGGCTCGGCAGGATCGGTTTGTGCCGCCTACCGGGGAGGCTCTGGACCCCGCCGCGGACGCGCCTCGGCTGCTGGGGGCGCCTGAGGGGGACTTTCAGCTGATCGCTCGTGTCACCGTGGGCTTTGCGGGGGCCTTTGACGCGGGGGTGCTCTACGTGCATGTGGCAGAGCGGGAGTGGGCCAAGCTCTGTCTGGAGAACTCGCCGGATGTGCCGACCGTGTGCACGGTGGTCACCCGTGGCCACTCCGATGACGCCAACTCCTGGCCCGTGGAGGGCAGTTCGGTCTGGCTGCGGATCAGCCGCACGGGCCGCGCCTTCGCCTTCCACGCCTCCAAGGACGGCAAGCGCTGGATCTTCGTGCGCCTGTTCACCCTGGCTGACGAAAAGGCCTCCGGAGCGGCCCTCGTCGGCTTCATGACGCAGTCGCCGCTGGGGGAGGGGTGCGTGGTCACGTACGACGGCATCGAGTTCCGCCCGGACTGGCCGGCAGACCTGCGGGACGGTAGCTGATTCCTGACGGCTGGTTTTCGCCTCTCCCGCATCGTCGGGCCCCCGTGCCATGCTGCCCGGCATGGCCACCGACGCACACCAGACCCAGACCCTGCCAGACGGCCGCCCCATCCCGCTCCTGACCGGGCCGGAGCGGCCCATGCTGGAGAGCTGGCTCGCCTTTCACCGCGCCACGCTGGAGCTGAAGTGCCGTGGGCTGGACGACAGCCAGCTGCGGCTGGCCTCCGCCGAACCGTCGGAGCTGACCCTGCTCGGGCTGGTCCAGCATCTCGCCGAGGTCGAACGGAACTGGTTCCAGCGGGTGTTCGCCGGGCTCGACGTGCCGACCGTGTACGGGGACAAGTGGGGGGACGTGTCCGGCGGCACCACCCTCGCACCGGAGCGCGGGCTCGACGAGGCGCTGGCGAACTGGCGGCGGGAGATTACCCGGGGGCAGGAGCTGTGTGCGGGGCGGTCGCTGGACGACACCGGACGGATCGCCGACGGCCCGATGGCCGGGCTTGAGGTCAGCCTGCGCTGGATCCTCATCCACATGATCGAGGAGTACGCCCGTCACAACGGTCACGCGGACATTGTGAGGGAGCGTATCGACGGGGTCACCGGAGCGTAATTGAGGAATTCATTCCGCCTTTGATTTGCCCTCCACCCGATGCTTGTTCGAGTGCAGCTTCCCGTTTTCTTCTGCCCGCTTTTCCCGGCCCTAAACACTAAGATTTCGTGAACGCCAACCTCGTAATTCGGGCAGGTCTCGTGGCCGTTACGTATATGTGACGCAACACACAGGGTGTCTGCTTCCTCCCGTATTTCCCGGACAAACCGGGAGTTCTTGCCGTCCCAACGTGCGGTGCCCGCGCCCGCGCGATAACATATCAACGGCGCTCATGTAACCCCATCCGGCGATGCAATTTCAGCTTTCTCTCGGTAAATTCAATCCGCATGACCGCCGCACAAGCAGACCTGCAAGCGGAATTCTTGGAAATGCCGGAGGGCCTGCGGATCGACCGTCCGGAGGTGGCGGACGGCGCCGCCCTCTGGCGCATCGCCAAGGACTCCAGAACCCTCGACCTGAACTCCTCGTACAGCTACCTGCTGTGGTGCCGTGACTTCGCCGGCACCTCGGTGGTGGCGCGCGACAAGGAGGGGATGCCGGTCGGTTTCATCACCGGGTACGTCCGGCCCGACCAGCCGGACACTCTGCTCGTCTGGCAGGTGGCCGTCGACGCCGCGTACCGCGGACGCGGCCTCGCCGCCGCCCTGCTGGACGGACTCTCGGCACGAGTAGCCCACGACCGCGGCCTCGAAACCGTCGAGACCACGATCACCCCCGGCAACACGGCCTCCGAGCGCCTGTTCACCTCGTACGCCGCACGCCACGGAGCGAGCGTCGAGCGTGAAGTGCTGTTCGACACAGCGCACTTCCCGGACGGCCCGCACGACTCCGAGGTGCTGTACCGCATAGGACCGCTGACCTTCCGGCCGGCTGACCGAGCGTCCAGATCGGGCCACCAGGCCGACTGAGCGACCGAGCAGGCGGCTGGTCGAACCGACCGGCCACGGCCGATCCCGACCAGCAGATTCAGCAGACAGCAGATCCAAACGACCGGACCCGACCATCCGGTCGTCCCCCCAAGACTTCATCTCCCAGGAGGAGATTCGCTGTGACCATCACCCAGCCCGACCTGAGCATCTTCCAGACCCTGGAGTCGGAGGTGCGCAGCTACTGCCGCGGCTGGCCCACCGTGTTCGACCGCGCGCAGGGCAGCCGCATGTACGACGAGGACGGCCACGAGTACCTCGACTTCTTCGCCGGTGCCGGGTCGCTCAACTACGGCCACAACAACGCCGTACTCAAACGCGCCCTCATCGACTACCTGGAGCGCGACGGCGTCACCCACGGTCTCGACATGTCGACGACCGCCAAACGCGCCTTCCTCGAGTCGTTCCAGAACATCGTGCTGCGCCCGCGCGACCTGCCGTACAAGGTCATGTTCCCGGGCCCGACGGGCACCAACGCCGTCGAGTCGGCGCTGAAACTGGCGCGAAAAGTGAAGGGCCGGGAAGCGATCGTGTCGTTCACGAACGCCTTCCACGGGATGTCGCTCGGCTCCCTCGCCGTGACCGGCAACGCCTTCAAGCGGGCCGGAGCCGGCATCCCGCTGGTGCACGGCACGCCGATGCCGTTCGACAACTACTTCGACGGCCAGGTCCCGGACTTCCTGTGGTTCGAGCGGCTCCTCGAGGACCAGGGCTCCGGACTGAACCAGCCCGCCGCGGTGATCGTCGAGACCGTGCAGGGCGAGGGCGGCATCAACGTCGCGCGTCCCGAGTGGCTGCAGGCCCTGGCCGAGCTGTGCGAGCGTCAGGACATGCTGCTCATCGTCGACGACATCCAGATGGGCTGCGGCCGTACCGGCGCGTTCTTCTCCTTCGAGGAGGCGGGCATCACGCCGGACATCGTGACCGTCTCGAAGTCCATCAGCGGCTACGGACTGCCCATGGCGCTGACCCTGTTCAAGCCCGAGCTGGACATCTGGGAGCCGGGCGAGCACAACGGCACGTTCCGCGGCAACAACCCCGCTTTCGTGACGGCCGCGGCGGCCCTTGAGACGTACTGGACCGACGGGCCGGCCATGGAGAAGCAGACCAGGGCCCGCGGCGAGCAGATCGAGCAGGCGCTGATCTCCGTCTGCGAGGAGAACCCCGACGCCATCAAGGAGTACCGGGGCCGCGGCCTTGTCTGGGGCATCGAGTTCCACGACAAGGAGCGCGCGGGCCGCATCGCCCAGCGGGCCTTCGAGCTCGGCCTGCTCATCGAGACGTCGGGCCCGGAGAGCGAGGTCGTCAAGCTCCTCCCGGCGCTCACCATCACGCCCGACGAGCTGGACGAGGGTCTGCGCACCCTCGCCCGCGCCGTACGAGAGACGGCGTAACCGCAACCGCCCGCAGCCTGAAGGAGGCACTGCACCACCGTGATTGTCCGCTCGTTCAAGGACCTCGAAGGCACCGACCGGCACGTCAAGTCCGCGTCGGGCACCTGGGAGAGCAAACGCATCGTCCTCGCCAAGGAGAAGGTCGGCTTCTCCCTGCACGAGACGATCCTGTACGCCGGCACGGAGACGTCGATGTGGTACGCCAACCACATCGAGGCCGTCGTCTGCGTGGAGGGCGAGGCCGAGCTCACCAACGACGAGACCGGGGAGAAGTTCACCATCACCCCCGGCACCATGTACCTCCTCGACGGCCACGAGAAGCACACGATGAAGATCAAGGAGGACTTCCGCTGCCTCTGCGTCTTCAATCCGCCGGTGACCGGCCGGGAGGACCATGACGAGAACGGTGTCTACCCCCTGCTGACCGAGGAGGTCTGAGAATCATGGCCATGACGCTCACCGATCTGTATCCGAGCCGCGGCGCCGCCGAGGTGTCCGTACCCCGCCAGGACCCGGTCGTGTGGAGCGCGCCGGGCGCCCCGGGCCCGATCGAGGCGGCCGACCTCCAGTCGTTCGAGCGCGACGGCTTCCTCTCCATCGGTCAGCTCATCGACGACGACGAAGTCGCCGTCTACCACTCCGAACTGGAGCGGCTGGTGAGTGACCCGGCGATCCGCGCCGACGAACGCTCGATCATCGAGCCGAAGTCGCAGGAGATCCGGTCGGTCTTCGAGGTCCACAAGATCAGCGAGGTCTTCGCGCGGCTCGTGCGGGATGAACGCGTCGTCGGGCGGGCCCGGCAGATCCTCGGCTCGGACGTGTACGTCCACCAGTCGCGGATCAACGTCAAGCCCGGCTTCGGGGCGAGCGGCTTCTACTGGCACTCGGACTTCGAGACCTGGCACGCCGAGGACGGCCTGCCCAACATGCGCACCGTGTCCGTCTCGATCGCGCTGACCGAGAACTACGACACCAACGGCGGCCTCATGATCATGCCGGGGTCCCACAAGACGTTCCTCGGCTGTGCGGGTGCCACGCCGAAGGACAACTACAAGAAGTCGCTGCAGATGCAGGACGCGGGCACGCCCTCCGACGAGGCGCTCACCAAGTTCGCCCAGGCGCACGGCATCAAGCTCTTCACCGGGCGGGCCGGCTCGGCGACCTGGTTCGACTGCAACTGCATGCACGGTTCCGGGGACAACATCACCCCGTTCCCGCGGTCGAACGTCTTCATCGTGTTCAACAGCGTGGAGAACACGGCGGTGGAGCCGTTCGCGGCACCGGTGCGCCGGCCCGAGTTCATCGGCGCTCGGGACTTCACACCGGTCAAGTGACGCACGGGCAAGTGACGTACGGCTGAAGTGACGTACGGATGATGGGCGGCACCCTCCTGGGGTGCCGCCCTCCGCCGTCTAGAGCCAGGACAGCGCTGCCGCCCGCTCCAGTACGTTCCGTACGGCACCCTCGTCGCCCGTCGCGCCCCTCGGGACCTCCTCGGGCGCGTACCGTCCGCCGACGAGCAGGCAGAAGTCGACGGGTTCGAGGACTAGTTCGGCCCGCACCGGTTCGTCTTCGGAGCCGAGCACCCACTGGGCGTCCTCGCCTCCGGCCACCGCGAACAGCACCGGAGGAGCGGTGGTTCCCAGCGCCAAGTCGAGGATGCGGACGGCGAGCCGGACCAGCTGCCAGAGGTGTTCCTCGGGCGGCGGCGGTACGGCGAGGCCGAGCGCGCGGCCGATGTCGTCCGTGTGGATCCACGTCTCGAAGCCCCGCACCAGGAAATGATCGGCGACGGGCAGCCGGATCCCCATCAACGTCGTGGCGTGCGCGGCACGTTCGGGATCCCGGGCCTCGGGCGTGGCCAGCAGCGCGCCGGCCTGCGCGGACCAGTCGGCGACGGTCTCCTCGGGCGTGCGCGCTAGTTCATGGGCGATCATCTCGGCGGTGCGCGTGTTCCAGGCCTCCTCCCAGCGCGTCCCCTCCGGGACCGCCGACGCGGGCACGCGCGCGTCGAGACCAAGGCACAGGGCCAGCGGCTCGTCGGCGGCGAGGAGATGCGCGACCGTCGCGTGCGCGTCCCAGTCGTGCACGACCGGCGTGCTCCAGCGGCCGTCCAACTCCCGCACCAGCGCCTGGAGTCCGGCGACGGCGGCGGCGTACGGGGCGGCGTGCGCGGCGACTCGCGGCGCGGCGGGCCGGGCACGCAGCGCGAGGGCGAGTACGCCACCCGACTCTCCCGAACCGTTGCTCATGGCCGTTCCCCGCGGCCCGTCCAGCAGCCGCACCGTCTCCCGCAGCCGCTCCGCCTCCGCCGCGCAGCTCTCGCATTCGGCGAGATGCCGCGGCACCGACCTCTCCTCCTCCGGCCGCAACGCGCCGAAGGCCCAGGCCCCCAGCAGCTCACGTACACCGTCGTGATCAGTGGTCACCGCGCACCTCCCTTCCCTGCTTCCCGGCCGCATCCATCCATCATGCGCCCCTTTCCAAGGCCGGATCCGGTGGGTCAGCCACGGACTCGGCCAGCTTGCGCAATGCGGAGCGCAGCCGGGTCTTGGCGGTGCCTTCCGGAATGCCGAGTTCGACGGCGGCCTGGCGGTAGGTGCGGCCCGCGAAAAACGCGAGGTGCACCACCTCCCGCTGGGACTGCGGGAGTTCGGCGAGCGCCGAGTGCAGCAGGAGCGAGCGCTCGCGGTCGACGACCGTCTCGTCCGGACCGGGTCCCGTGTCGGGGATCGCCTGCAGCGCCGAGTCGTCGGCACCGGCGGCCTTGCGGTGCCGGGCCTCGCTGCGCACCCAGTCCACGGCTCGCCGGTGCGCCAGCACCGACAGCCAGGTACGCAGCGAGCCACGGCGAGCGTCGAACCCGTACGGCCTGCTCCACAGCTGGGCGAAGACCTCCTGCGCCACATCCTCGGCGGCGGCCGGGCTGCGCGTCACCCGGACCGCCACCCCCCGGACGAGCCCGCTGTACGCGGCGTACGCCTCGGTCAGCGCGGACTCGTCGCCGTACACCAGCCGCCGCTGCAACTCCGCGTCGGCGGCCGGTTCGACGGACGTCCCCGTGGTCTCCAACGGCACCACCCCCTGATGCCCCTTCCTAGCGTCCCCGCCGGGTCCGCGCCAGTGGTTCAAGCAGACAGGACGTCCAGCAGGCGCTCGACATCGGCGGGCGTGTTGTAGAGGTGAAAGGAGGCACGCAGGTTGCCCGCGCGGTTGGAGACCTGGATCCCGGCCTTGCCCAGCTCGGCTTGGAGGTGGCCGAGGCCGGGCACGGACACGATCGCCGAGCCCGGCGCCGGCAGGGCTTCGTGGCCGAGGCCGGTGAGCCCCGCCCGGAAGCGGTCGGCGAGGGAGAGGTCGTGGGCGTGCACGGCGTCGACGCCGAGTTCCTCGATGAGTTCGAGGGAGCGGCGCAGTCCGGCGTAGCTGAAGAGAGCGGGGGGCAGATCGAACCGGCGGGCGGAGTGGGCGAGTTCGGTCACGGGGCCGTAGCAGCTGTCCCACGGATTCTCGCCGGCGACCCAGCCGGCCAGGATGGGCGTGAGCGCGCCGAAGTCCTCCGGCACGACGAGGAAGCCCGCTCCGTGCGGACCGAGCAGCCACTTGTAGCAGACGGAGGCGGTGTAGTCGTACGCCTCGGCGTCCATCGGCAGCCAGCCGGCCGCCTGGGAGAAGTCGACGTACGTACGGGCCCCGTGCTCCCCGGCCGCCTCGCGCAGCGCGGGCAGGTCGGCGATCCGGCCGTCGGCGGACTGTGCGGCGCTGACCGCGACGAGTGCGGTGCCGGGCCGGACGGACTCGGCGATCCGCTCCAGGGGCACGGCGCGCACCTTGAGGTCCGTGCGGACATGGAAGGGGTTCACGACGGAGGCGAAGTCGTCCTCGGCGGTGAGGACTTCGGCGCCCGCGGGCAGCGAGGCGGCGACAAGCCCGGTGTAGGCGCTGACCGAGGACCCGGCCGCCACCCGGCCGACAGGCACTCCGGCCAGCCGGGCGAAGGAGGCCCGGGCGGCCTCCACATCGGCGAACAGCGGGTCCAGCGCACTGCCGTCGGCCCGGAGCGCCGCGGCCTCCTGCAGGGCGGCGACGGTACGGGCCGGGAGCAGCCCGCTGCTCGCGGTGTTCAGAAAGGTGTTCTTCGGGGCGAACTCGGTACGGACGAGGCTCTCGAAGGTCTCCATGAGACCACTGTGAGCCCTCGCCACCTCCTGGTCCATTGCGATTTTTTACCTGATCCCGCTAAGGAACGCTTATACGTCGGCCCCGACCTGCGCCGTTTCCTCGTGCTGTCTCTCAGCGCTGCGGCACCGCGCATCCGTCGGGACCGCAGGCGTCCGCATCGCCGTCCTCGATCAGCTTGAGCGGTGAGCGGCTTCCCCATGCCTGCTCCAGCGCCTTCCCGAAGACCTCGACGGGCTGGGCGCCGGAGACGCCGAACTTGCGGTCGAGAACGAAGAAGGGGACGCCGTTCGCGCCGAGCTCGGCGGCCGCACGCTCATCGGCGCGGACCTCATCGGCGTACGAGTCCTTGTCGGCGAGCACCTTGCGGGCGGCGTCCGCGTCGAGACCGGCCTCGACGGCCAGGTCCACCAGATACGCGTCGGCGTCCACGTAGAGGGACCGCTCCTCGACGAAGTTCGCCCGGTACAGGATCTGCAGCAGCTCGGCCTGCCTGCCCTGCTCCTTGGCGAAGTGCAGCAGCCGGTGCATGTCGAAGGTGCTGCCGTGGTCGCGGCCCTCGGCGCGGTACCCCAGCCCCTCGGCGGCGGCCAGCCCACGCAGATTCTCCTCACCCGCCCGGACCTGCGCCTCGCTCATCCCGTACTTCTTGGTCAGCATGGCTACGACGGACTCCGTCTCGTCCTTGCCCCGCCCCGGATCGAGCTCGAAGGACCGGTGCACCACCTCGACCTCATCCCGGTGCGGAAAGGCGCCGAGCGCCTTCTCGAAGCGGGCCTTGCCCACATAGCACCAGGGGCAGGCGATATCGCTCCAGATCTCGACGCGCATGTCTTCGTCTCTCCAGGCCGTACGGGTACGCGAAGGCTCCCTCCGCTCGGTGTGTGAACGTTCAATCGGCTCAGGTCATTCCCCGTTCACCGCGTAGGTCAGCAAGAGGTGGTGGTCGCCTTCGCGGGGCGGCTGCTCCGGATCGGGGACCCAGCCCTGGCGGGCGTAGAAAGCCTGAGCACGTTGGTTGTCGACGTGCACCTCGAGAGTCGCGGTCCGCTTGCCGTCGGCCAGCCACTGCTCGACGCAGGCCGCGTGCAGCTCGGCGCCGATACCGGAGCGCCAATGGCCGGGGTCGACATGGAACTGGAACAGCTTGACCGAGTCGGCCGGGGCCCCTTCGGCGGGCCGGAAGGAGGCGATACCCACGAGACGCGTGGCTCGCACCGCGCACAGCACACGGGTGTCGGGGCGCTCGATGACACCACGCCAGACGGCGGGCCAGTCGGTGTCGTCGTCCGGTAGGCCGTCGGGGTAGTACGTGGTGCGGGCACGTCTGTGCAGTTCGGCCACGTCCGCGGCTTCGGCGGGCAGGGCGGTCCTGATCACCAGGGTTCTGACAGTTCGGTGCGTTCTGATCACGCCGCGGAGGACGTGTCCGGCTCGGCCGCGGTTCCGCCGCGTGGCGACACCCTGGCCCACCACCTTCCCGTTCAGCACCACCCTCCGCGGAGCGGCCGGCACCCGTACGAGGTATACGACCGGTATCGCCGCGCCCGGCCCGGCGCGCTGTCCCGGCCGCACCGCTGGTGGGCCCTGCGTGCGGGGCAGCCCCCGATCTCGCCGGCGCCGCGCTACGTCGCCGTCCACCGTGACGCCGACGGCGTCCCGGACGGGTACGCCAGCTACTCGATCGGCTCGATCATCATCTGGCCGGGCGCCTCACCAACGGTCAAGGAGGCGGGCCGCATGGCAGACGTCGGGTCAGAGGTCTCCGCGCGGCTCCGCCCAGATGTCCGGAGGGACGGTTCCGATGGTGCGGCCGTGGTGGTCAAGCAGGCGGCCCAGCAGCTTCTCGTGCCGCATGGTGATCACCCGTTCGACGATGTCGAGGTCGGGGTGAGCGGCGGCCAGGTGGGTTTCGAAGCGAAGGACGTCGGTCACCGAATGCAGGTTGGCCTGGAGAATGAGGTTGTCGGGGCCGCTGATCGCGGCGCAGTTGCGTGTCTCCGGCAGCCGGATCAGGGCGGGTCCGAGGTCTGGCAGGTTCGCCGGTGTGACTCTGGCCCAGAAGGTGGCCGCCACGGGCCAGCCGCCCAGAGGGCGGGCGAAGTCGCAACGAAAGCTGAGCAGTCCCAGTCCGGTGAGTTGGTCGATGCGCCGTTTGACTGTGGAGGCGCTGGTCTTCAGCGCGGTGGCCAGGGCCTGCTGCGAGGCCCGCCCGTCCTGGGCCAGGTGTGCGAGGACTGCCCGGTCGGCGGGCGTGACCTGACGTACGTGTCGGCCGGTGGGTGCGGACTTGGTGGCGGCGGTGAGCTGGGCTCGTTGGCCGGGAGCCAGTGCGTCGATCCGCCAGCGCCCGGCCTCGGTGAACATGTGGGTGACGATCCGGGCGCGGACGGCGGTCACGCCCGTGATCGCGGGCAGGTGGTCGAGGGTGTAGCGGGACATGGCGGCCAGGTCGCGGGTGGCCACGGTGGCGAGGATGTCGTGGCCGCTGACGGTGCGTTCGATGGTGAGCATATGGGGGTGGCGGTTCAGCACGCCGGTCACCGCGGCGGCGCTGCCCAGTGCGCAGTCGATCTCGATGAAGGCCAAGCAGATCTGGTCGAACATCCGTGGCCCGGGGGACAGGCTGATCCATGCCTCGCCGCGTGTCGCGAGCCGGCTCCAACGCCTGGCCACGGTGACCGGGTCCACGTCGAGAGCCCGGCCCAGAACGCTCCACGAGGCCCGTGGCCGCAGTTGGAGTGCATGGATGAGCGCCAGGTCCTCCTCGCTCAGCAATCTGACGTCATCCTGCATGCGGATCCACCTGAGTGCGGAATTCCTGCGATTTCCTGTCTTCGGCTTCCAGTCTTCCATCCTGGTACGGGCGCGCACCCTGCCGGCCTACGCGACGGGAAGGGCATCACATGAAGCAGACGTTCGGCTCCTACCAGGACGAGATCTACCTCAACGGGCTGGCGGGCGTGCTGCCGCCCTTCCCGGTGAGCCATGGGGAGCTGGAAGCCAAGGCTCAAGCGGCGATGTCGCCCTCGGTGTGGTCGTACGTCGCCGGAGGCGCCGGGGACGAGCGAACTCAGCGGGCCAACGTCACGGCTTTCGACCGCTGGGGGCTCATCCCGAGAATGTTCGTCGGTGCTGCCGAGCGCGACCTGTCGGTGGAGCTCTTCGGAATGACGTGGCCGTCACCGGTGTTCATGGCCCCTGTCGGGGTCATCGGGTTGTGCGCCCAGGACGGGCACGGTGACCTGGCCACCGCACGGGCCGCTGCCCGCACCGGAGTGCCCATGGTCGCCTCCACCCTTTCCGCCGACCCGATGGAGCAGGTCACCCCCGAACTCGGCGGCACACCGGGCTTCTTCCAGCTGTACACCCCTTCCGATCGGGACCTGGCGGAAAGCCTCGTCCGCCGGGCCGAGGCGGCCGGGTTCAAGGGCATCGTCGTCACCCTCGACACATGGGTGGCCGGCTGGCGTCCGCGCGATCTCGCCGGGGGCAACTTCCCCCAGCTGCGCGGGCACTGCCTGACCAACTACACCACCGACCCGGTCTTCCGGTCCCGGTTGTCCCGCACACCAAAGGAGGATCCCCAAGCAGCCGTCATACAGTGGGTCCAGGTCTTCGGCAACCCCCTCACCTGGGACGACCTGCCGTGGCTGCGCTCACTCACCGACCTGCCACTGATCGTCAAGGGCATCTGTCACCCCGAGGACGCCCGGCGCGCCAAGGACGGCGGTGTGGACGGCATCTACTGTTCCAACCACGGCGGCCGGCAAGCCAACGGCGGCCTCCCCGCCCTTCAGGCACTGCCCGCTGTCGTCGAGGCCGCTGACGGGCTGCCGGTCCTGTTCGACTCCGGCATCCGCAGCGGAGCCGACATCGTCAAGGCCATCGCCCTCGGTGCCACCGCCGTCGGCATCGGCCGGCCTTACGCCTACGGCCTCGCCCTCGGCGGCACCGACGGCATCGTTCACGTGCTGCGCTCACTGCTCGCCGAAGCCGACCTGATCATGGCCGTCGACGGCTATCCCACCCTCGGCCACCTCACTCCGGAAGCCCTCCAGCGCGTCATGTGAGACGCCCCAACGCGTCGCCCTGAGGAACCATCAGGACGTCGGCCCGATTCTCCGACACCAGGCCGGCCCGGGCGGACGTTCAATGTGCGGTGAGCGCTTGGCGGAAGCGGAGCCAGGGTTGACTGTGGTGCGACCTCGACGTCGCCCTTCCAAAGACTCCGCCCCTGGCGTCGCTGACGCCGGGGCAGAACCTCCACAGCCGTTGTTGCGCAGCCGTGTCGCACGAGGCTGCAAGGTGGGCGCGTTCCGGCTCAGGCAGGTTGCGTTCGTCTTCTTGCCGTTGAAGCGCACCGGTCAGGATTCAGCCGCCGCGGGCACATCGTGGGGCGGGTGCTTCATTCCGCTGGTGAGGCTGGTTTCTCGCTGATCGTCCTCGCGGCCGGAGTGGCCCGCGGGTGGGGTGTGACGGATGCGGTGTCTGCTGCCGCGTCGCTGAACGCGGTCATCTTGAGGAGGGGGAGTGCGGCGATGAGTGTTCCGGCGGTGAGGAGGATGCTCAGGACGCCGACGCCCATGTTGTCCATGATCGCACCGACGGCCAGGGGGCCGATGCCTCCGCCGAGTGCTCCGGCGCCGCTGAGGGCGGCCACCCACCGTCCGGTGGAGTCGATGACCGAGGCGGCGGCGAGTATCTGTACCAGGACGGCCAGCCAGCACGTCTGCCAGATGACGGCGGTGGCGATGAACAGGCTGGGGCTGTGGGTGACGATGAGGAGCCCCGTGCTGAACGCTTCGACGATGACGAACCCGGCCATCGAGCGCAGGCGGCCGAAACGCTTCACGGCGAGCGGTCCGGCTACGGCTCCGGCGAGTGCGACGACGCTGGAGACGGCCAGGACGGCGGAGAGCACAGAGGCAGACATGCCGGTGTGGCCGCGCCCCAGTACGGAGGCGTAGGACCAAACTCCCTGCGTGACGGCCATCAGGAGGCCCGCGCCGACCAGCAGCAGGGCTGAGGGACGGGCCGACCGGGAGGCTGAGTTGGGGGCGGTCGCGCAAGGACTGCTCGCCGGGCCCGGGCCGTCGGGGAGGTGGCCCACCAGGAACCAGCCAGGCAGGCAGCACACGGCCAGCAGGAAGAAGCCGGTTCCCCCGCCTGCGGACTCGTTGACGGTCGGGACGGCGAGGAGCAGCAGGGCACTCGCGAACAGCGCGCCGGTGATGGCGATCGAGGAGGTCTTGTCGGCGTCGTCGCCGGCGCCGGCCAGGGCGGCGGTGGAGGCGGCGTAGACGGCTCCGAGTCCGGCGCCGAGCAGGAGGCTGGCCACGATCAGCGTCAGGATGTCGAAAGCCATGGCGGCGCCGATGAATCCCGCGGCGGCCAGGGCCAACCCGCCTCGGGCCATCCGGACGCGTCCGGGGCGGGCGGCGCGGTTGGCGAGCAGGAGGGTGGTGATCGCGACCGCCGTCAACTGGCTGGCGGCGACGAGTCCGGCGCTGGTGCTGGACAGATCGAAGCGGTCGGCGAAGTCGTCCACGAAGACGGGCATCACATTACTGGGACTGCTGCCGAGCGTGACTCCGGCGATCAGGGCAGCAGCGACGGTGAACGTCAGCGCGGTGTCGCTGTTCGTTTTCACTGAACACCCCGTGCACGGAGGGCCGCCTGGCAGGCGGGCGTGGGAGCGGGAGGGAAGAAGAGCATCGTCAGAAACCTCAGAACTGGTAGGCGGTCGGGTGCCGTGTGCCAGTACTGGAGCGGCGAAGGGAGCCTCCGGGCATAGAGGGCAGACGGCAGACTCGACCCGGACGCGTTGGGGGGCGCAGGCCGCGGCGGCCTGCGGTCAGCCGGGCCCAGACGTCTTCGACGTAGTGCTCAGGACGTGCGGGGCGCTCTGGCGGGCGCTGCGGCAGGTGGTGGAACCGGCCCCGGGGGGCTCGGGAGCGGTCATGTGCCAGGTGGCACCAGGGCCGGGTGTGCGGTGTGCGCCGAAGGCTTGGCCCGGCCCGACGGTCACCGGGTGAGGGCGGCTCGGCACCGGCGCGTCAGTGGTCCTCGGGCCTGGGCGGTCAGGCGTTGACCTTCCGCAGCAGACGGGTCGGGAGCCGGGCCAGCACGTATTCGACGACGGTCCAGGGCACTCGGGGCACTGTCGCGTGGACGGCGCCGGACTCGATGCGGTCCATGATCTTGCGGGCACCCGTGCGGGTGTCGATGAGGAACGGTCGTTTGTCGCCCAGGGCTTCGTTGATCGGGGTGTCGATGTAGCCGGGGGCGACCGTGGTCACGGTGATGCCGCTGTTCCACAGCTCGCCTCGCAGCGACTGAAGGTACCTCGTGAGCCCTGCCTTGGAGGCGCAGTACGGCGCCCCGCCCGGCAGGCCCGCCCCGGCCACGACGGAGGTGAAGCCCACCACCTGCCCGCCGCCCTTGCTGCGGAGGTGTGCGACGGCCGCGTCGATGGTCGCCATCGCACCCAGCAGATTGACGTCGACCACCGCGCGGTGCGCCTCGAAGTGGCCCTCCCCGATGTTGCCCCCTACGTCGACCCCCGCGTTGGCGATGACCATTCCTAGTCCGCCGAATTGCCGGGCCGCGTCGTCGATCGTCCGCGCCACGGCCTCGTGCTCGGTCACGTCGAGGGCGGCCACGGTCACCGAACGCTGCGGGAACGCGGCGGTGAGCTGTGCCCGCAGTTCTTCCAGGACCTCGGTTCTGCGCGCGGTGAGGTACACGTCGTAGCCGCGGGCGCACAGCTCGGCTGCCAGTGCCTTGCCGATGCCCGAGCTGGCACCGGTCAGGAACGCGGTTCTCGCAGGCAGCGGGGGCCGGCCCGGGTCGACGAAGGGCAGTTTTCCGAGCAGGCGGCGCGCGGTGGGCAGTTCAGTGCCGTTCATCGGTCACCGTTCCTGTGATCCGCGAGCGCTTTCACCGTGCGTCCGTCCGGGGCGGGCCTGCGGCACAGCTCTTCTTGAATGGCTGTCATGCGCTGTCCTTCGTGGAGTGCCGGAGAGGGGGTTCAACGACCCCGTCGTCATCATGACCACTCGCCCAAAGCATGTCAACGTTGGTGACACCAACACTGACATCAACACTGACATCAACACTGACACCAACACTGACACCAGAATAAGCACCATTGTTGACACCGATGGAGTGGCAAGCCAGAGTGAGGGCGCCGAAGCTCGGCATGTCCATGCGATGAAGGGGCTCAGTAATGCGCATTGAAGCGAGTGGATGGCTGCTGGGAGCCGCCGCGGCGGGCGCCGGGGCGGTGTGGCTGTGGCGCCACCAGGACGAGGTGATGACCCGGCGCCCGGTCAATGAGTGGACGTTCACTCATATGAATCTCCTCATGCCCACCGAAGACGTCCGCCGCGGCGGGGATGTGTTCCCCCTGCCCCGGCGACCGCGCCCCCTGGAAGTGACCTACGGCTTCGAGGGGCGGGAGCGGAGCCTTGCCGAACTGCACGCTCGAACCAACACCACCTCCTTCGTCGTACTGCATGGCGGCGAGATCGTCCACGAGTCGTATGCGGGGTACTTCGCCGGCGACGACGTACGGTTCCAGATGTTCTCGATGACCAAATCGGTGACGTCGATGCTGATCGGGATCGCCCTCGACGAGAGGGCGATCAAGGAAGTGACCGAGCCGGTGACGGTGTACTGCAGGGGGCTGGTGGGCTCTGCCTTCGACGGCGTGACCATCGAGCATCTGCTCGACATGAGCAGCGGAGTGGGTGACCTGGTGGAGGACCACACCGTTCGGGACAGTCTGATCAACCGGTTCACCAAGGCCGCCACAGGGGGCGGCTCGCTGCACGAGGTCGTGTCCTCGGCCGAGCGTTCCACCGAGGCCGGCACACAGTTCAGCTACTCGACGATCGACACCCAGGTCCTGGGATGGGTGCTGGAGTCCGCCACCGGCCACTCCCTCGCGCAGTACGCCACGCAGCGCCTCTGGAGCCGCATCGGCGCCGAGCACGACGCGTACTACTGGCTCACCCGCAAGCATCCGCGTACCGCGATCGGCGGCGGCTCGCTCAATGCCACCGCCCGCGACATGGCCCGGCTGGGGCTGCTGATGTCCCGTGGCGGAGAGCTGAACGGGCAGCGCATCGTGCCCGAGGAATGGGTGACGCGCAGCCGGGGACGCGAGGTGCCGCACCTGGAGGTCGGCGCGCTGGGCCCCAGCGGCTACCCGCATTACGGGTACAGCAACAAGTGGTGGACACTCGGCGGCGAGCGACGTCCGTTCACCGCGGTGGGGATCCACGGTCAGTACCTGTATGTGGACCCGGACGCCGACGTGGTGATCGTCAAGACCAGTGCGTGGCCGACGGCGGACGACCCCTCGCGTGACGCGGAGTCCGTCACGGCACTGCGGGCGGTGGCCGACCATCTGCAGGATGACCACCGTTGACAACGCCGTCGATAAGATGACAGCCATGACACGCGCGAAGACCAACTCGGCAGGAGCCACTCCCGCGCGGCGGAAGCAGCGTCAGGCATCCTTCCTCACCGCAGATCTGATCCTGGACACCGCAATGGCTGTGATCGAGAGGGACGGTCCGGAGGCGCTCACCTTCCGTCGGCTGGGCACTGATCTGGGCGCCGACCACACAGCCGTCCTGCGGTACTTCCGCGGCAAGGACGACCTGCTGCTCGGCCTGGCCGCCCGGCTGGTCAGCGATGCCCTGCACGACTTCGCACCGTCGGAAAGCTGGCGCGAGACCCTCGCCTCGCTCGCCCGACGGATCCGTGCCGCATGCCTGCAGCACCCGGGTGTGGCCGTCCTGGTCGCCGCCCGCACGTCGCGGCGCGAGCCGGAGTTCCAGGGTGCCGACGTGGTCATCGGCGCCCTGCTCGAGGCCGGCCTCCAGGGACGCGAAGCGGCCTCGTACTACCGGGTCCTGGCCGATACGGCACTCGCCGCCGGCGCCTTCGAGGCTTCCTTCAACGTGCTGGACAAGGGCGCCCAGGAAGGCGACCGGCTGGCCTGGCGCCGCGAGTACCTGATGGCCTCGCCACAGCGGTACCCGAACCTGGCACAGGTCGCCCCCTATCTCGCGGAAATCGACGAAGAGGACCAGTTCGAGACCGCGATCGGCCTGTTCCTCGACGCCGTGGAGCTCCGCGCGCAGCGCGCCCGCGGAGAAGGAAGCGAACACACGGAGAACTGACGCCTCGTCGGGCAACAGGGGCGATTGGGTAATTGGCGAGACCGCGCAGGCACTGGCGGAGTCCCTGCCGGCTTGGAAGCGGTTCGCCGACGCCCGCGGCCCGAAGGCATACGCCGGCTCCTCGCCCGTCACCAGGGCCTCCGGCAAAAAGTCGTCCATCACCAGGCGGTGGGTGAAGAACGACCGCCAATGCGGTCACAGCACTAGCCCACCACCTTCCCGTTCAGCACCACCCTCCGCGGAGCGGCCAGCACCCGTACGTCCTCCCGTGGATCCCCGTCGTACACCACGAGGTCCGCGGGCGCCCCCTCCTCAAGGCCGGGCCGCCCCAGCCACGCCCGCGCACCCCACGTCGTGGCCGACAGCGCCTCGACCGGAGGAATCCCCGCGGTCACCAGCTCCGCCACTTCCCCGGCCACCAGCCCGTGTGCGAGTGAGCCGCCGGCGTCGGTGCCGACATAGACCGGGATCCCGGCGTCGTACGCGGAGCGCACGGTGTCGTAGCGCCCTTCGTGGAGCCGTCGCATATGGGCGGACCAGCGCGGGAACTTGGACTCGGCGCCGGCCGCGAGGCGTGGGAACGTGGCGATGTTGACGAGGGTGGGGACGATGGCGACGCCGTGTGAGGCGAAGAGGGGGATGAGGTCGTCGGTCAGGCCCGTGGCGTGCTCGATGCAGTCGATGCCCGCCTCCACCAGGTCGCGCAGGGAGTCCTCGGCGAAGCAGTGGGCGGTGACGCGCGCGCCGAGGCGGTGAGCCTCGGCGATGGCCGCCTCGACCGCGTCTCGCGGCCAGCAGGCGCCGAGGTCTCCCGTTCCGCGGTCTATCCAGTCGCCCACCAGCTTGACCCAGCCGTCACCGCGCCGGGCCTCCTGGGCTACGTATGCGACGAGGTCGTCGGGCTCGATCTCCCACGCGAAGTTGCGGATGTAGCGGCGGGTGCGGGCGATGTGGCGGCCGGCCCGGATGATCTTCGGGAGGTCGTCGCGGTCGTCGATCCACCGGGTGTCGGAGGGCGAGCCCGCGTCCCGGATGAGGAGGGTGCCGGCGTCGCGGTCGGTCAGCGCCTGCTTCTCTGAGACGTCGTCGGGGACCGGGCCGTGGGTGTCGAGACCTACGTGGCAGTGCGCGTCGACGAGGCCGGGAAGAGCCCAGCCCTGGACCGTACGCACATCACGGACGTCGACTGGACGCTCGTACGAGATTCTGCCGTCGATCACCCAGAGTTCGTCCCGGGCGTCGTCGGGGCCGACGAGCACCCGCCCTTTCACGTGCAACACCGCGCGATCGCTCATGTGCTGCACTCTAGTAAGCGGAGGCTACTCCCCCTTGCCCACCTGGTCCGAGACCTCCTCCTCCACGTCCGCCATCGCCGGGTCGAGCAGCCGCGACAGGAAGTGCCTCGTCCGCTCATGGGCCGGGTTGCCGATGACCTGCTCGGGCGTGCCGTCCTCGACGAGCACGCCGTCGTCCATGAAGACGACCCGGTCGGCGACCTCGCGCGCGAAGGTCATCTCGTGCGTGACGACCATCATCGTCATGCCCTCGTTCGCGAGCATGCGCATCACGGCGAGCACGTCGCCGACGAGTTCGGGGTCGAGCGCGGAGGTGGGCTCGTCGAAGAGCATCACCTCGGGGCCCATGGCGAGCGCGCGGGCGATCGCCACGCGCTGCTGCTGGCCGCCGGACAGCGAGGAGGGGTACGCGTCCGCCTTCTCGGAGAGGCCGACGCGCCGCAGGTTCTCGGCGGCCACCTTCGCCGCCTGCGCCTTGTCCCGGCCGAGTACGCGGCGCTGCGGCAGGGCGAGGTTCTCGGTCACCGACAGATGTGGGAAGAGGTTGAACTGCTGGAACACCATGCCGATCCGGCGGCGTACGGCGTCGATGTCCACGTCGGGGTGGGTGACTTCGGTGCCGCCGACGAAGACCTGGCCCTTGGTGGGCTCCTCCAGGAGGTTCACGCAGCGCAGCAGCGTGGACTTGCCGGAGCCGGACGGGCCGATGACGCACACGACCTCGCCGCGGCCGATCTCCAGGTCGATGCCGCGCAGCACCTCGTTGTCGCCGAAGGACTTGTGCAGGCCCATGACCTGGATCTCCGGTGTCGCCGAAGAGACTTCCGTGCTCACTTGGTGGCCTCCCCGGCCTTCGCCTCAAGACGTCGTACGACAAAACCGAGCGGCACCGTGACCAGCAGATAGCACAGGCCCGCGACCAGGATCGGCGTGGAGTTGGCGCTCTGGCTCGCCAAGTCCCGGCCGAACTTGGCGAGTTCGCGCTCTTCGAGGGTGACGCCGAGGAACAGCACCAGCGAGGAGTCCTTGAAGAGGAGGACGAGTTCGTTGGTGAGCGGCGGGATCACGATGCGGAAGGCCTGCGGGATGATGATCGAGGCCATGGCGCGCGTATGCGAGAAGCCCAGCGAACGGGCCGCCTCCATCTGCCCCTTGGGCACGGCCTGGATGCCCGCGCGGATGGTCTCCGCCATGTACGCGGCGGCCACCAGACCGAGCGCGAGGGCGACCTTCCCGTACGTACCGCCGGGGATCTCCGTGCCCGGGAAGGCCAGCGGTACGGCGACGCCCACGAAGATGAAGATCAGCAGGGCGGGCAGTCCGCGGAAGATCTCGATGTAGATGCCGGCGAGCCAGCGGTACGGTCCCACCGGCGAGAGCCGCATGAGTGCGATGACCATGCCGAGGGCGAGGCCGAACACGAAGCCGGACAACGTGTAGAGCACGGTGTTGCGCAGTGCCAGCGTGATGATGTCCGGGAACAGTTCCTTCGCCAGGTCGGCCTGGGCGAACTGGTTCTGCAGCCGGTCCCAGTCGGCCGTGACACTGAGGGCGACCAGAGCGGCGACGAAGACCGCGTACTGGATGCCTCGCGAGACGGCGCGTTTCTGACGCCGGGTCAGGCCCTGCTTGCGTGGCTGGACCTGGGTGTCGGCCTCGCTCATGAGGCGGCGGACGGGGAAGCGGAGGCAGCGCCCGCGGCGTCCTCGTCGTATGGGCCGATCCACTGCTCGTACAGCTTCTTGTACGTGCCGTCGGCCTTCGCGTCCGCCAGCGCCTTGTTGATGGCCTCGACGAGTTCGGTGTTGCCCTTCTTCACCGAGAAGCCGTACTGCTCACCGGTGTTGAGGTTGTCGACGACCTCGAAGGCGTTGGCGTTCGCCTTGTCCTTGAGCCAGCCCTGGACGACCGGGTAGTCGATGATGACGGCCTGGACCTGGCCGGTGCGCAGGCCGTTGAGGACCGCGTCGGAGCTCTCGAAGGAGACCGGGTCGAAGCCCTTGCCCTTCGCGTACTCCTCGCCCGTCGTCTGCGCCTGGGCGCCGAGCTTCTTGCCCTTCAGGGCGTCGAAGGAGCCGATGCCGCTCTTCTTGTCGACGAGGACGGCCTGGGTGGCGTCGAAGTACGGGTCGGAGAAGTCGACGTTCTTCTTGCGCTCGTCGGTGATCGTCATGCCGGCCGCGGCGAGGTCGCACTCCCCGGAGTTGAGGAACGCGCCGGTCTTGAAGTTCTCGAACGGCGTGTCCAGGATGTCCTGCTTCACGCCCAGGTCCTCGGCGACCAGGTCGACGAGCGCCACGTCGAAGCCCTGCACCTTGCCGCCTATCTCCGACTGGAAAGGCGGATACGGAAGGTGAGTGCAGGTCGTGAGCTGCCCCGCCTTCACGATCGAGACCCCTTTGACGGTCTCACCACCCCCGTCGCCCGAGGAACAGCCGGCCACGAGCACCAGCCCGGCCGTCGCGGTGGTGGCGGCCAGAATGCGGGCCCGGCGTCCGAGGACCGTGTTCACGGGGGTGACCTCCTGAAGGGGTCTGTGAGGGAATTTCGCCTTCCGATTATAAGGAAAGCTTTGGCCACCCCAAATCATTCCCATGGCAGCCGGGTGCTCCGACCTGAGAAGTTTCGGCCTCAGGAGTTCGGTCGACGGGCCTCCGACGTGTGCTCGAGGATCGCGGAGGCGAGCGGGCCGAGCACCGGGCGTGGCAGTGCGTGCCCCATGCCGGGGATCTCGACGAGGCGCGCGCCGCGAATCACCTGGGCGAGGTGCTGCGGATGCGGCGGAGGGAAGACGGGCTCGGCGGGCGCGGAGATCACGAGGGTGGGCACGTCGGTCTTGGCGAGTTCGTCGGTGCGGATCATGCCGGAGTCGTCGGCGCGGGCGTGCGCGGTGCCGGCGATGTGGTGCCCGGTGTGTTCGATGATCCTCCGCTCGAGGTCACGCGCGTACTCCGCGTCGAAGGGAAGCAGTTCGCCGCTCAGAGCCCGCCAGTGCTCGACCCGTCGCTCCAACTCGGCCTCCAGCCCCAGGTCTTCGGCGGGTCGGGCCCACATCTCCAGCACGTGGGGAGCGACACCGGGGAGTTCCTCGGCGGGGGTCCGGGGTCCGTCCGGGTGGACGTACGGGGCGGTGCTGAGCGCGCAGGTTCCCATCAGGGTGGCGCTGAGCAGTCGGCCGGGGTGGTCGGTGACCAGGAGCTGGGCCAGCATTCCGCCCAGCGACATGCCGGCGACGTGGGCACGCCGGACATCGAGGCCGTCCAGTACGGCGACCGCGTCCTCGGCGAGCGCGGTGATGGGGTAGGGCCGCTCGTCGAAGGACCAGGTGGAGCGGCCGGTGTCGCGGTGGTCGTAACGGATGACGCGGTGGCGGCGGGCGAGCATGCGCACCAGTTCGTCAGGCCAGCCCCTGCCCGAAGACTGGGCACCCATGATCAGCAACAGTGGCGGGGCGTCGGTGGGGCCGTGTTCCTCCGCCCACAGGCGGATGCCCGGTGCGGCGTCGATGAAGTGCTGCATGGGGTGCCCTTCGGGGTCGGTTGCGGTTCGGTCGTGAGCGGCAGGGTCGGCGAGTTCGATAGGTAACTATACGAGGCGATACGTATCGTCTCGTTGAGTGCTCACCATACAGCAGGTTGCGAGTACATGCCGGACCTGTGGCGTCAGTCGCCCAGGTCGAACCGGGGTTCCTCGGTTCGGGTGCGCTTGACCTCGTAGAAACCCGGGACGGTGGCCATCAGCAGAAACCCGTCCCACAACCGCCCAGCCGTCTCCCCGCGGGGAGCGGGAGAGACGACCGGGCCGAAGAAGCCGATCCGCTCGCCACGGGGCCCGGCGACCGACACCACCGGGGTGCCGATGTCGCCGCCGGCCAGGGCGACGGCCTGCGCGTGCGAAGACCGGATCGCCTCGTCGTACGCGGTGGACTCGGCGACCTCGGCGGTCTCTTCCGGCAGCCCGGCATCCGCCAGGGCCGCCTCGAGGTTCCCCCAGTCGCCCTGGAGGTGGAAGCGGGTGCCCATCGCCGTGAAGAGGTCACCGAGCGCTCGCTGACCGAACCGTTCCTCCACTGCGGCACACACTCGCACCGGCGCCCACATGTAATCCCCCCACTCGCCCTCGGGGTTGTCGTCCCGGTGCTCGTTGAGCACCGAAAGACTCATCACCCGCCAGCGCACGGTCACGGGCCGCACCTTGGTGACCTCCACCATCCACCGCGAGGTGATCCACGTGTACGGGCAGACAGGGTCGAACCAGAAGTCGACGGTCCGTCGTTCGGTCATCTGATCGACTCCCTGTACGGATACGCTCGAACTCCCGTACTGGATCGGCTACGTGAGCACCTGTCAAGCGCCCAATGAAACAGAGGTGTCGCAGGAAAGGGGACGGACGGGAGACACCGGCCCCGGCCAACGGCGAAATGGCAGCCCCTACAGCGCCAGATGGCCCAGCCCTCTGCGCCTCCACGACTCGGGCGGTACTCCAGGCCCTTCATGGTCTCCGGGAGCTCGACATGGGTTCGGAACTTCATGCCGCGGGCTCCCACATGAACCCGTCCGGGTCGGTGAAGGCCCCGGCGTCGCCGCCGGTCGTGAGCCGGTGGGCCCCGCTCGCCGTCGCGTGATGCGACGTTGGGGCTGACGGTGCCGGGACGCGCCTTGGTCTGCGACAGCAGATCCTGCGGGAGGCGCGGGAAGGATCCGGAGGCTTTACGCGTGTTCACCAGCTGATTCCGGCCGCCACCGGCAGGTGGTCGCTGCCGGTGGCCGGCAGCACCCACGAGCTCTCCGGCTCCACGCCGCGGACCAGGATCTGGTCGATCCGCGCCACCGGGAAGGACGCCGGCCAGGTGAAGCCGAAGCCGTCCCCGGCCGCGTTCCGGGCCGAGCGCAGCTGTGAGGTGATGCCGTCGAACGCGCGGTCGTCCATGGTTCCGTTCAGGTCGCCGAGCAGCACCACCCGCTCGTTCTGCTCGGCGGCGAGGGCCTCGCCGAGCGCCTGCGCGTTGCGGTCCCGCGAGTCCGTCCAGAAGCCCGCCCTGGGATTCACCCGTACGGACCCCAGGTGGGCCACATACACCGCCAGCGGCCCGTGGTCGGTGGTCACCGTGGTGCGCAGCGCCCGGTTGTAGGCCATCTTGACCTCGGCCGGCTTGGTGTCCCCCAGCGGCCCGACGTCCATCTTGATGTCGACCGGCTGGGTGTCCGACAGCGGCAGCTTGCTCCACAGTCCGACCGTGCCCTGCACCGTGTGGTACGGATACGCCTTCGCCAGCCCCTTCTCGTACGTGCCCGTGGTCTGCTCGGTCATCTCCTGCAGGGCCAGCACGTCCGCACCGGAGGCGGCCAGGTCGCGGGCGGTGCCGGCCGGGTCGGGGTTGTCGGCGCCGACGTTGTGGCCGGCCACCGTGAGGTCGCCGCCCGGGTGGGACTTGTCGCTGAGCATCGCGCCGAAGAGGTGCAGCCACACCATGACCGGCAGCAGCAGCGCGACCACCGCGGAGACGGAGCGACGCCACAGCGCCCCGGCAAGGAGCACCGGGATGAACAGGCCGAACCACGGCAGGAAGGTCTCCACCAGGCTGCCGAGGCCCCCGATCCGGTTCGGGATCTTCGCATGCAGCAGCATGAGCAGGCCGAGCAGCAGCGCCAGCGCCGCGAGCACCGGGCCGCGCTTCCAGGGCCCCGGCCGGGAGCCGATGCGGATCGCCCGGCGGATGCCCGCGCGCCAGGTACCGGAGCCTGTATCCCGGCGGCCCGCGCCGCCCTGCCCGGTCGCCGCCGGGTCCACCTGCGCCACCGTCAGTCCTCGCTCACTGCCGGTCACTGCTGCATCCTCGGGTCCTGGGTGGGGTCGGCATACATACGCGGGCAACCACGATCGATCGCAGTGGTGCGCAGTTCGTAGTGCCAGGGTTCGTTCCTGTAGACCTGGCACAGCCCGTACTCGGCACCATGTTCGGAAAGCCACGCCATCGCAGCGGAGCGCCCGATGTCGACTGCGTCCCCCGACACGTGAGGAGACGTCACCGCGGTGGCCACCCATCGGGCGGCCTCGTCCGCAGACCCGTATTTGGAGACCGCCTCGCGAAGAAGCTGATTCTGGTACTCCGGGGAACGCCAGCCGTTGTTGACGTAGAACTCGACTCCGTCGTCCGCGGCATCCGTTGCAGCCTGGCGGAGGGCCTTGCGTAAACCTGGATCGAGGTTGGCCACAGCCGGAATCGCGTCATCGAAGACCGTCACGTCGTCGGGGACCGCACCGTCAGCCTCGCCGAGCGCACCACCGTGCTCACTGTGAAGCGGATTCGAGGACGATGCGGCCGAGGGGGACGAAGAGGGCGAGGTGGACGAGGACTTCGGCGCCTGGCAGCCGAGGGTGGTGATCACTGCTATGACGGCTATCAGGTCGACGACAAGGAGCCGGCGAATCCGGCGGGTCGTTGTTCGTGCTGATGGTGGGGTCCAAGTCATGCCGCCAGTCAAGGCAGCGTGGTGTTGCCGGCACGTATGCGGTTTTCGATACGCCGACGATATGTGCCGACTCGTAGCCTTAAGAACATGCGTGTGTTGGTAGTCGAGGACGAGCCGTATATGGCAGAAGCCATCCGCGATGGTCTGCGCCTGGAAGCGATCGCGGCGGACATCGCCGGTGACGGCGACACCGCTCTGGAACTGCTCAGCATCAACACCTACGACATCGCCGTTCTCGACCGCGACATCCCCGGCCCCTCCGGCGACGAGATCGCCAAACGCATCGTCACCTCCCGCAGCGGCATGCCGATCCTCATGCTCACCGCCGCCGACCGACTCGACGACAAGGCCTCCGGGTTCGGACTCGGCGCCGACGACTACCTCACGAAGCCGTTCGAGCTCCAGGAGCTCGTGCTCAGGCTCAGGGCACTCGACCGCAGGCGTGCACACACCAGGCCTCCCGTACGAGAGATCGCAGGCCTGCGTCTGGATCCGTTCCGCCGCGAGGTCTACCGTGACGACCGCTACGTCGCGCTGACCAGGAAGCAGTTCGCCGTGCTCGAAGTCCTCGTCGCCGCCGACGGTGGTGTCGTCAGCGCCGAAGAACTCCTGGAACGCGCGTGGGACGAGAACGCTGACCCGTTCACCAACGCCGTGCGTATCACGGTCTCGGCACTGCGCAAACGTCTCGGCGAACCCTGGATCATCGCCACCGTGCCCGGCGTCGGCTACCGCATCGACACAGCACCCGGCACCGGGCGTGGGGGAGGAGACCGTGGATAGAGCGCCTGGGTTGAGCGTTCGCCTCAAGCTCACCCTCAGCTACGCCGGATTCCTCATGGTCGCAGGCGCCTTGCTGCTCGCGGCGGTGTGGGTGTTCCTCCTGCGTTACGTCCCCGATCGTGCGAGGCTCATCAATCCCGATGAAAAGCCCCCGAATGATGTTTTCCCCATCCGGTCCGCCCTGCTGGATGTTTTCGCTCCGAGAGCAGCCGCAGTACTGGCGTTCCTGCTGGTTTTCGGTCTTCTGGGAGGGTGGATCCTCGCCGGCCGCATGCTCGCCCCCCTGACCCGAATCACCAACGCCACACGCATGGCCACGAGCGGATCACTCTCCCATCGAATCCGGCTACCGGGCCGCAAAGACGAGTTCCGCGAACTCGCCGACGCCTTCGACAAGATGCTCGAACGGCTCGAGGCACACGTCGCCGAACAGCAGAGATTCGCAGCCAACGCCTCTCATGAGTTGCGCACCCCACTGGCGATCTCGAAGGCACTCCTCGACGTGGCCCGCACCGATCCGAACCACGACACCGGCGAACTCGTCGACCGCCTCCACGCCGTCAACACCCGAGCCATCGACCTCACCGAGGCACTGCTCCTGCTCGGCCGCGCCAACCAACGGTCCTTCACCCGAGAACACGTCGACCTGTCCCTCATAGCGGAAGAAGCCACCGAAACACTCCTCCCCGTCGCGGAAAAGCATGGCGTCACCATGGAGACTTCTGGCGACGTCGCCCCCACGATCGGATCGCAAGCGCTCCTGCTGCAGCTGACCATGAATCTCGTGCAGAACGCCATCGTCCACAACCTGCCTGAACAGGGCACCGTGTGGGTGAATACCGGCGTCCGCCCCAAGACTGTGGTGCTCACTGTCGAAAACACCGGCGAGAATATGTCCCCACGGCTGGTGTCGACACTCGCCGAGCCGTTCCAGCGCGGCACCGAGCGCATACACATCGACCACGCAGGCGTCGGCCTCGGCCTGGCAATCGTCAAAACCATCACCCAGGCACACGACGGAACGCTCACCCTCACCCCGCGCTCTGCCGGCGGGATCCGCATCACCGTGGAACTACCCGCGACAGCACCGCACACCGACAGGTGAAGAATCAGGAAATTGACGCGCCTCGTGCCGAGCTGCGCCTCACCCCGCGGTGAAGTGCCCTGCCAGGCAAAGCAGTTGACTGAGGATGCGGAGCCGGGCGATCCGCTCCGGCAGTTCACCGCGCTGATGTCGCGGGGTCGTTGACATGCCCGAGGCGAGCCGCGATCTTTGTGAACCGACCGCTGTTTGACCAACAAAAGGGGGAAATCCAATGCGGATGGTGCGTCTCGCTGTGGCGGGCACGATGATGGCTTCCGGGATGCTCGCGTTCGGCGTGGCTCCTGCGCAGGCGGCCACCTATTGCAGCGGCTGGAAGCAGGTGGAGAGCTTCCAGGAGCGGGCCTGCGTCATCACCGAGAGCGGGAGCAGGATCAGGCACCGGCACCAAGTCCGCAACCTGATCGACCGGACGCAGACGACCCAGGTGACCACGTTCCGGTACATCAACGGCAGCGTCAGCGTCTGCAAGAGTGCGCAGAGGGTGTCGTTCTCTGCGCACCAGACCAAGACCTGGTCGTGTGTCAGCACTCGGATCTCGGGATCGAAGTACATGACCCGCGGCTACATCACCAAGCAGGGCGGCGGCAATGTCGGTGTGGACTCGCGGACCATCACTGGCTGACCCACCTGCCCCTCGCGGAGAGTTGACGGCCCTCGTCGTGCGCTGCCTCGTAGCGCACGGCGCGGGCTGGGGCATGTGTACGCATGCCCGCACTACGACCGTTCCTAGTACTACAGCCGGTGGTTCACGTGACGTGATGGCGGTCGGTTCGTTGGGCCGTTCGTGGGACTGATGCTGCCGCCGGGGGCGGTTGGAACGGGCGA